>CAXUKB010000257.1:0-504 GCA_964251345.1 uncultured Fimbriimonas sp.
GCTTAACACGGATACGCGCACGTCGACGCCCGACCCCGTGACCGGCACCGCGCTTGGCTGGATTCCCGCGGCGTGGGCGTGCCAACAGCTCGCGAAGGCCGAGGCCGACCGAAAGATCCGGGCGGTGTTCGTCGTCGGTCACCGCAACCTGATCGATCCGTCCGAGGGCACGGGCGACGCGCCGGTGGACAAGCGGGCGGCGGACCGACTGCTCGCCGCGATGCAGGGCAAAACGAAGCTTCGCGCCTACGTCTGCGCGCACGTCCACGCCTGGAACGTTCGCCCGATCCCGGGAACGAAGGCCGTTCAGATCATCTCCGGCGACGGCGGCAGCAAGCTGGAGAAGGGCGCGAAAGAGGAGTTCGGCTGGGTCGAGATCCGCGTCCATCCCGACGGCACGGCGGGGTTCGTCCATCACTACCGCGCCATACCCCATCCCTACGATGCCCTGGACCCCGCGCCGACCGTCGTCGACCCGGAAGTCTCGATTCCGTAGAACTCAGG
>CAXUKB010000257.1:514-2653 GCA_964251345.1 uncultured Fimbriimonas sp.
CCTAACGCTCCGTTAACCCATTCTTTGCGAGGGTTTAACACGGGGATCGCTTAATGGGAGGGTGATTCCCGTCTCTCGCCGCGCCTTCACCCTGATCGAGCTTCTCGTCGTCATCGCCATCATCGCGATCCTCGCCGCCATTCTCTTCCCCGTGTTCGCCCAGGCGAAGCTCGCGGCGAAGAAGTCCGCCGACCTGAGCAACACGAAGCAGCTCGGCACGGCGACCTACCTGTACCTGAACGACAACGACGACCAGTACATGTCGGCATACTTCTACAACAACGGTACCGACGGAAACGCGGGCGTTTACGCCTGGTCTTACGCGTTGCTGCCGTACGTGAAAAGCGCGGGGCTTTTCGTCTCCCCTGGTTCGCCCAACGGCGGATGGGCGCCCGCGAACTTCACTGGCAACAACTCGGGGGCGGGCATCCCTTCGCCTCAAGTCGCCGGCACGATCCAGGACATGCAGGTGCCGCGCCTCTCGTACACGGGCAACCTGCTCGTGCTGGCCCGCAAGCGCAAGCCCGCGGACACCGCGAACACGGTGACCGCCACCTCGATCGACTCCGTGGCCGACACGATCGTGATCGCTCCCCTCACCGACGACGCGAACTGCCTTGTGACCTCCTCCAGCGTCTACAAGAGCTATCGCACCGGCGCCGCCGTCGCGAAGCAGGGCCAGGGCGTGTTCCAAGGCGACGAGGACTCTTCGACGTTCACCGCCCTCGAAGCGATGACGAAGGCGAGTACCGACGCGACCTTCTACGGCGCGACGGGCTGTATTCAGGCCAAGGGCTACAACGGGACGAACAACTCGTCGGTCCGCTTCATCGCCCCCAAGCGATTCGGGAACGGCGGAAACTACGTGTTCGCCGACGATCACGCGAAATTTATGCCTTTCGAGCAGACCCTCAATCCGGAGCACTATATGTGGGGCAAGTCCGCCTATTCCTTCGACGGCAAGCCGATCTACAAGCCGGGCACCACGACCAACGTAAACTAAACATTCCGTACGGCTGTAGCGGCGGGGCTTGCCCTGCGGGGAACTCGTGCTTAATCTCGCGTTGCATCGCCACCATGCTCCTGCAGGGCAAGCCCTGCCGCTACAGCGGAGATCGATCTCTCACCCCGCGTTAAGAAAAGGCTAAGACGCGCGTTCGCCCCCGGCGACTTCTGTACACTTCTCCGACGATGCCCGTCCGTGTCCCGAAACCGTCCGTCAGCCGCCGCGAGGTCTTCCAGGCCGCGGGCGGGTTCACCCTGCTCTCGCTCTTGCCGGCGGCCGCCCGCGCCCAAGGGGTCGAAAGTCACTCCCACGAACCCGCGCGCACCAAGGCGCGGCCCGTGTTCACCGCCTTGCCGTACCTCCAGCCGGGTCCGGCGAGCGCGCTCAAGGACGGCGAGGAATCGATCGTGATCGCCTGGCAGACCAACGGCGTGCCCGGCGAGTACAAGCTGACCTACGACGGACGCGAGGCGACGATCGAGCGGCGTACCCTCAAGGGCGGGGCAATGAGCGAGGGCGAGCAGCGCATCAACCACATCGCCTCGCTCGGCGGACTAAAGCTGGGTACCCGCTACGAGTACCGGGTGAGCCTCGACGGCGAGCCGCTCCTCGAAGGCCACTTCACCACTCGCAAGCCCCGGGGCACGAAGATCCGGTTCGTGGCGTTCGGCGACAATTCGTACGGCGACATCAGCGACCGCGCGACCGCGTACTTCGCCTACAAGGCGATGCCCGACTTCGTGATGAACACGGGCGACAACGTGTACGAGTCGGGGCTCGACAACGAGTACGCGCGCTACTTTTTCCCCGTGTACAACGCCGACGAGGCGGGGCCTCGCACCGGCGCCCCCCTCCTGCGCGCGGTGCCCTTCTACACTTGTATCGCGAACCACGACGTGCATGGCAAGAACGCCGACGGTCCCGCGGCCGACTTCACCCGGGACCCCGACGCGCTGGGCTACTACACCGCGATGCACCTGCCGGGCAACGGCCCCGCCGCGCCGAGCCACCCGACGCCCACCGTCGGCCCGGAGGCGACGCTCGAAACGTTCCGGAAGGTGGCGGGCGACCGCTTTCCCCGACAGGCGAACTACTCGTTCGACGTGGGCGACGCCCACTTCACCATTCTCGAC
>CAXUKB010000257.1:2663-7176 GCA_964251345.1 uncultured Fimbriimonas sp.
GACGCCAACGTGTACGTCGATCCCACCGACGCCGCGTTGCAGAGTTGGATCGAGCGCGACCTAAAGGGCACCGACGCGGCGTGGAAATTCGTCGTGTTCCACCACCCGTCGTTCAACGTCGGCCACGAGCACTACGCCGCGCAACACATGCGCGTCCTCTCGCCCCTCTTCGAGCGGTGCGGCGTCGACGTGTGCCTGCACGGCCACGAGCACACCTACCAGCGCACCCGCCCGTTTCGGTTCAAGCCGTCCGACGAGTCGCAGGCAAAATTGGCGGGCAAGAGCAAGCGACTCGTGCCGGGCACGTTTACCGTCGACCGCCGCTTCGACGGGAAGACGGTCACCAAGCCCGACGGCATCGTCTACATTACGACGGGAGCGGGCGGCAAGCACCTCTACGACCCCGACCAAAACGGCGCGCCCGGATCCTGGCTTCACGAGGAGGATGCCAACGCCGACTACTGCGCCAAGATGGTCACCGACCGCCACTCGCTCACCATCGTCGACCTCGACGCGCGCACGCTCACCTTGCGGCAAGTGGACGAATGGGGCGGCGAGATCGACAAAATCGTGATCACGAAGGCTTAGATCGTCGAAAAGATCGTGGAGATTTAGCTGTAGCCGCAGGATGGTTCGTGCCTGCGCTCCTACCAATGAGCTTCCAGGATGATCTCGCGAACGTCGTACCCGATGCTTCCGGTAAAAGGCCATTCGAGAGAATCCGTCACCAAGCCCGCACGCACAGGGTTGTGCGCTAGATAGCGAGCTTGGGCTTCCCAGCCTTCGTGCTCGCGTACGATGTGATTTCAGTAGTCTTTCTGCCACCGGATACCGGGGCGATTTCGGTAAAGCCACCAACCGGTCGACGTCTTGAACCGGTTCATGGCCGCCTTCGCATCGCTCGCGTCGGTCTCACCAAGCGTTAGGAGGTGCAGATGATCCGGCATGAAGGTGTAGAGCGGCACCGTGCAGCCGTGCCGCGCGGTCGCCTTACCAAGCCGTTCCACAAACGCCTCGACTAAGCTGGAGTCGGTCAACACGGATTGTCGACCGTGCATGCACGCCGTAAAGGCGACGGCTCTTCGTCCTAGGTAGAGCTCGTGCCGAAGCCGGTGCCCCTTTTCGCGAATGGGACGAGCCGAGTCCATCCGGTTATCCTATCAGGGACTCGGATGACGCGGCAAGCATTGTTTCTTACCTATCTTCTTAGCCGCCAAAAGGGTTCGTACGGTAGGTGTCCCCTACCACGATGCGCCGGGATCCTCACGTCGGCACAAACCATCCGACGCCTACGAATGCCACTTGATCTTCGACTCGAGACTCCACTTCCGATCGGTTTAGGTCCA
This sequence comes from uncultured Fimbriimonas sp., assembly GCA_964251345.1. Lineage (GTDB taxonomy): Bacteria > Armatimonadota > Fimbriimonadia > Fimbriimonadales > Fimbriimonadaceae > Fimbriimonas. The sequence continues at coordinate 4,010 of CAXUKB010000257.1, forward strand.
AAGACCCAAACTTTACAATTCGCCCATCCATGCGCGCGTGGATCGTGTATGATTCACCTCCGAGCCAAAATCGGCTCCTCAAAGGCAACGCTCATGACCGCTCTCTACAGCATCCCTTGTAGAATCTCCGCCGCCGAAGCCGCGGGGCGAGCGCGTCATCGCCTTCGATCGCAGCGTCGACGCGCCTAAGCGCGGTCGGCTGCCCCTTTCCCGCCCTCGCTTCGCGAGGGATATCCGCCGACCGCCCACCCTTTCGCCCTTTTAGCTCAGCGGAAAGAGCGCCTGGCTTCGAACCAGGAGGTCGGGAGTTCGAATCTCTCAAGGGGCGCCAATTTCGTCATTGTCGTCTCCCATTCGCTTGAAGGGAGACCCCGAACCTCATCGCCGTTTAAACAAGAAGCCCCACGAAGGCTCGCGCCTCCGGCTACACCCTTCGGGTACCCGATCTTGGGTTGTGCTTGTTTAATCAGCCATGACCCCGACCCATACCCCGGAAATATCCCCATGAACATGATCGTCTATCCAACCCATCGTCGAAGCGCCCAAGACTCCTTGTGGATTTGCGACGGCTGCGGCGCCGCGGAGTGGAATGGCCGAAAGCCCGCCCACGAGTGTCCCGCCCACCGCGACGCCTGGGGCAAGCGCACGATGACGCCGATGCGCCCGGCCACCGCCGCCGAGATCAAGGCGGGCATCCGCACCCTCGACGGCGCGGCCTGACCCCTTTCTCCCCGAAGCTCAATGGACGAGCGCCGGTCTGCGAAGCCGGAGGGTGGTGGTTCGAGTCCACTCGGGGAGGCCAATGCTTGGCTCCGATCGCCTAGCGGTGAAAACGACCTACCCCCTCGTTCCACGGGCCCGGGCGGACATCAATCTATTTAAGGGCGTGTAACCGCACCAGCACGACGCCGTGCCGGGGGACGCGAGTGGTGTAGCCCGTCGCCGAGCGCGCGACGTCCTTTTGCCGCCACACGTCCCGGACCACCTGGGTTCCGCTCAATCCGAGCGCCTTCCAGTCCACCGTCATCGGGACGGCGTCCTCCGAGAGGTTGAAGAGGCCGACCGCGACGGAGCCGTCGGCGAGAGGCTTGGCCCATACCTGGGCGGTGTCCTCCTGCCGCACGGGCTTCGCCATGCGGCCGAGCGGGTCTTGGTCGATGGCCAAGACCTCGTCGTTGGTGAGGAGTCCCAAGGTGAAGGGGTCGAGCGCGGCGAGATCGCAGCCGATGAGGAGCGGACAGGCGAGCAGGCACCACTGGGAGATGTGGGTGTACTGCTCGTTCGGGCTCAGGTGGGACGGATGCAGCGCCTCCCCCACGCTCACGCGGCCGACGAGGAGCATGTCCTCGTCGTTCCAATGGCCCGGCCCTTGGACGGGCGCCCAGGCCGCCAACCCAAAGGCGTTCTGCCGGACCGCGCCCCAGGTGTCGCTCATGTCGCCCGAGTCCCGCCAGAGTTGGGAGTACCGCGCGAGTTCCGGCGCGTCGCCGAGACGTGCGCCGTTCGAAAGAGAGAACACGATGTCGCGGCCCGAGTCCCGCATGAGATCGAACGCTTCCCTCGTGTGGGTCACGTCGATGGGGTTCCAGTCGTACTTCAGGTAGTCGAAGCCCCAGGCGGCGAACTGCTTTGTATCGTTCGGTACGAACGAGTGGGAGCCGACTCGCTGAAACTTCCCGCCCCCGCCGTTCTGCCCGGTGTCGTCACCTTTGGCAAGCCAGTCGTAGCGGCCCTCGGGATTGTCGGCCGAGCCACCGACGTGTCCCGCGTAGGTCTCCATCCAAGGCGACGAGTAGATGCCGGCCTTGAGGCCGAGCGCATGGATGCGATCGACCATGCCCTTGATGTCGGGGAACTTTCGGTTGGGCTGGATCGCATTCAGCGCGCCGCCCCGGCCGTACTGCCACGAATCGTCGACGTTCACGTAAAGCCAGCCGTGATCCCGCAGACGGTCGTGAATGACCTTCGCCGCGCCCTCCATCTGCGCCTGCGTGACGTTCCAAGCGAACGAGTTCCACGAGTTCCAGCCCATCGGGGGCGTGAGGGCGATCGCCTCGCCGACGACGAGACGTAGGTTCCGGCCGGCCGTGCCCCGGACGTTTTTTGCCGCGATCGCGACGTCGTAGGTTCCGGGCGCGGCGACGCTTCCCTTCAGTTCGCCGGTCTCCGCATCGAGCGTCACGCCGACGGGCAGGCCGATGGCGGTGAAACGCATCGGCCGTTCCCCCGTCGCGGTCACGGAAAAGAGAATCGGGTGGCCCGGCCTCACGCCGAACACGGCGGCCCCGGTGAGTCGCGGTCCGGCTCCCGGCTTGGGGGTGAGGATGGTCGGCTTCTCGTCGGGCAACGGCTCCGATCGGGGCTTTCCGCCCGCCATCTCGAATCCGGCGTCGATCCAGTCCGCGTCGTCGCCGCGGACGCCGAAGCCCGAGGCGGCGGTGACGAGGGTGACGACCTTCACGCCGGTGAGGTCGGCCTCGATCGGCGCGGCTGGGACGCCGCGCCGGAAGACACGCGACTTGGCGAGGGTACGCCCGTCGCCTTCGATCCAGAACTGGACGGCGGTTCCCCAGAACCGCTCTCCCCCGTCGTCGAGGCCCACCGATGCCCGGAAGCGTTTGCCCTTCCCGTCGAGCCGCACGCGAATGTAGCTCTCGGCGTGGGTGCCGACGCCGTGCGCGTACGTCTTCCCCCCGATCGCGAGCGGCTTTCCGGAAGTGGCGAGATCCCGCCGAGGCGTGCCGACCGTCTGCCGAACGTGGCCGAGGTCAAGGTCTTGGAGCGAGACGAACGACGAGTTTTGGGCAGGAGAAAAGGGGAGGATCATGGTCGATCGGGATAGGTACGCCTTACTACTCCCTCTTTCCTACCCGGTCGGCAGGGCCGGGTAGGGGTCAGGCCAGTGTCTCGGGGACGAAAGGACCGTCCCTTCTTTACCGCGAGAGGGTCCGGAAACGTGGCGGAAGTGTGTCGGTAAGGCGGCCCAGGAGCAGCGCAAGGGCATTGAACCCGAGTAAGACGGACAACATGAGGGCGACTCGACGGAGGAAAAATCCTACCCACAGGGTCAAGGGAGGAGAAAGATAGGCTCGTCCGGCCTCCAGCGCGGCCAGCTCGTCCCGGAGCCCCTGCCGTCTCGCGGCCACCGTTCGGGCCCAACCCTCGCC
>CAXUKB010000258.1:0-7142 GCA_964251345.1 uncultured Fimbriimonas sp.
CGCCGCGACGTTCAAGTCGAACGGCGACGGCACCGTGCTCGTCACTCCGACCTCCACCGTCGGTGGCGGAACCAACCCCACGATCACCCTCCCCGCCTTCACCGCCTACCAAGCCGGAAGCTCGTTCGCGGGTCACGCCAGTGGGACGGTCAACGTGAGCTCGCTCGGGCAGACCTTCCCCGTGTCGGTCACCGGCGATTTCGACGGCGATGTGGGCAGTAACCGCATCTCGGGAGACTACATCTACAGCGTTTCGCTCCCGACGAGCACGACCCCGCTCCTTGCGGATTCCGGCACGCTCTCGCTGACGAAGGGGTAATTCGGTTCTCCCAAATATTTTGAGTCCTCGAAGAGGGGCGAAGGGCGGAGACGCCCCTCGCCCCTCGTCTCGTAACGGCGTTCGGAAAGCGGCCGCTTTCTCCTTCAGACGTTCCGTCCGTCGGTGGCCTGGCGGGATTACCGGGGATAATCCGCCCATGCGCTTCGCCACCCGCGCCCTCCGCGTCGGCCAAGACCCCGAACCGAAGTTTGGGGCGGTCATTCCGCCGATTTATCAGTCCTCGACCTTTATGTGGCAGGACTTGGACACGATCCCGGCGATCGACTACACGCGGTGTCAAAACCCGAACCGGTCGATGCTGGAAGGGGTGGTGGCAAGCCTGGAGAACGGTGCACATTGCACCCTCTTCAGCAGTGGCATGGCGGCGATCGGAGCGACTTTCGCCCTCATGAAACAGGGTGACGGCCTTCTGATGGCGAACGACATCTACGGCGGCACCTTTCGTCTCGCCGAGCAGCACCTGAACCGCCAGGGCATCGACACCGCATTTTTCGACGCGCACGACCCGTCTACGATCGCCCAAGCTCTGAAGCCGAACTCGAAGATGCTCATCTTCGAGACCCCGACCAACCCCAACCTACGCGTCTCCGACGTTCGGGCGGTCTGCGCCGAGGCGAAGCGGCACGGTCTGATCGTGGTGTTCGACAACACGTTCGCCTCGCCCGCGCTGCAGAACCCGCTGGACCTGGGTGCGGACGTCGTCGTCCACTCCACCACGAAGTACATTTCCGGCCACTCGGACGTGATCGGCGGCGCGGCGATCACGAACGACGAGACGATCGCCACCCACCTGAAGGAGTGGAACAAGGCTTGGGGCGCGGTGCCCTCGCCCTTCGATACGTGGCTCTCTCTGCGCGGCGTGAAGACGCTCGGCATCCGCATGAAGGCCCACTGCGCGAACGCCCAAGCCATCGCGGAGTTTCTCCAGGGCCACCCCCGCGTGGCGAAGGTCCATTATCCCGGGCTGTCCGACCATCCGGACCACGCCGTCGCAAAGTCTCAGATGCACGGCGGATTTGGTGGAATGCTCGCGATCGAACTGCCGTCGGTCGAGATCGCGCGGTGCGTCGCGGAGTCGACGAAGATTTTTCTTCTCGCCGAGTCGCTCGGCGGCGTCGAGAGCCTGATCGCCTACCCGCCGCTGATGTCGCACGCCACGATGACCGAGGCCCAACGCCTGGAGCGGTTCATCCCGCCCACCATGCTCCGGGTGAGCGTCGGCATCGAAGACGTCGAGGACCTGATCGAAGACTTCGACCAGGCGTTGAAGGGTTAGGGCGATTCTGGAAGGACGCTGAGAACGCGGAGGGAAAGGAGGCTCGCTGAGGTTTGCCCGACCTCAGCGAGCCTCGTTCGAACTCATCGTGCTCCGCGTCCACTTTGCGGAGCCCATCCCGTGGTTCCGTTTCGTCCTATACTCATAACCACCGTGGGCAAGCTGGACGACGAGGCGCTCGACCGTAAGGAGCGTCGCATTCCCGTGGAGGCGAACGCCGCCTTCCGCGCCGCGTTCGAGGCGACGCTCAAGGCGGGCCACAGCGTTCTGACCGTCGAGGACGGCAAGCTCATGCGGCTCCTCCCCAGCGGGAAGCGCGAGCTCGTTCGGTGGATTGGACGGCGGAAGGGAATCGAACGGGGCGGGAAGGTGCCCATCCGGTGGCGGACCGAGTTCCCCGACTAAGGATGTTCGCGGGGCCGAACGGCTCCGGCAAGAGCACGCTCAAGGCCTACGTTCGGCCCGACCTCCTGGGCTTCTACCTCAACGCGGACGAGATCGAACTGGCGCTTCGGTCACCGGAGGGTTTCGACTTCTCGCCCTTCGGCCTCGTGCCGTCGGTCGCCGATCTCCATGAGTTTTGGCGCGCGTCGTCCCTACTCCAGCGCGCCGACTTGGTTCGGTCGGCGGAGCGGCTGGTGCTGCACGACAATCGTCTGGGCTTCGGCGACGTCGAAGGCAACTCGTACTTTGCCTCGGCGACGGCCGACTTCGTGCGCCGTGCCCTCCTTGGTAGCCGCGCGTCGTTCTCGTTCGAAACGGTGATGTCGTCGCGGGACAAGGTTCTCTTTCTTCGGGAGGCGCAAGGCCGCGGGTACCGGACGTACCTCTATTTCATGGCGACGGAGGACCCGGAGATCAACGTCTCGCGGGTCGAGAACCGCGTCCTGCTCGGCGGCCACGACGTGCCGCACGACAAGATCCTCGCAAGGTACGAGCGGTGCCTCGGCCTCTTGCCGGAGGCGATCGTCTACTCGAACCGCGCCTACGTGTTCGACAACTCGGGGGAAAACGTCGACCGCGTCTGGATCGCCGAATTTACGGACGGCGTCGAGATGGAACTCCAGACGGGCCGCATCCCCGCCTGGTTCGAGCGCGCGGTCCTCGACCAGATCGTGTTCTAGAAACTTCCCTCTCCTCTCTGGGGGAGAGGGGCGAGAACGAAAGGAGAATCGCTGAGGTTTGCCCGACTATCGCGGACCTCCTCCCTGTCCTTGGCGTCCCAACCTTCGTGGGCTTCTATCGATTCTCTGAACCGCCACCCTAAAAGGAGGGTGGCGCATGATGGGCGTCCTTCGGCTCCCTAGCGAGGGCGAACCGGCGTGCGCACGGGATGCGGCGTGCGACGGTAGGAGTCGCAGTCCACGAAAATCAAAAGCGGGGGGAGATCGCCCGGGCCGACGGGTCGAAGGGGTTCTAAAGACGAAGGCTTCTCGAACTCGATCGTGAGGGCATCGCCCTCGCGCATCTCGAGCGCCGTTTCGCCGTTGAGAACCCGGACCTCGCCCCGGAGGGTGTAGAAGTAGACGAAGGTCCCCACCTCGATTTCCCCGGGCAAGGGGCCGTAAAGCTCGACGACCGACGACACCGTGCTGCCGGCCTTGAACACGCCGCTCGTCAGCCGGAAGAACGCGGTCGAGAGACCGTTGCGGCCCAGTCGCAGGCGTTCGGCTTCGTCTTGAATCGAGTCGGGATCGTAGGGGAACGAGTCGTGCGCCTCGTCCAGACCCTGCCGCCGCAGGTACCGCGCGCATTCGTCCCAGAGGCTGAAGTGCCAGCGCGCTTCGGCGAGCGGGCGGGGAAACGCCTTGGCCCACTCGTACTTGCGCCAGAGCCGCCCCTCGGCGGTGCGCAAGGCGACGGCGAGCTTGCGCTCGACGGTGAGGGTGCAACCCTCTCCCCCTTCGATCCGCCGCAGGGTCGAAAGCGCGACGCCGGTCTCGCGGTGGAGGCGGCTCATCGACCAGCCTTGCTCCTCGCGCCTTCGCCGCACGTTCTCGGCAAGCATGTTCGGATCCCGCCCTTCGCAGATCTCCTTCAGGCTCCGCCGCGACACGCCTTTACTCTACTGCAGGCTTCGATCAATTCGATCATGAAACCCTAAATCATGTGATCGAATTGTTTCAGAGGAAATCCAACATCGCCGAATCAACCTTATCCTAGTGAGACAGGTAGGCGGAAAGGCCCGCTTGCCCGTCCCTTCGGAACGCCCTTATGATTCGCCGCGCCTTCACCCTCATCGAGCTCCTCGTCGTCATCGCGATCATCGCCATTTTGGCGGCGATCCTCTTCCCCGTCTTCGCCCAGGCCAAGGAGGCCGCGAAGAAGACGGTCTGCCTAAGCAACCTCAAGCAGGTCGGCCTCGCCGCCATTATGTACGGCGGCGACAGCGACGACATGTGCTTCCCCTGGTCGTACGGCTACACCGATACCGATGGCACGTACTGGACCCGCTACTGGTTTGCCAACATGGCGAGCGGCAAGAAGCCCGACTTCAACAACGGCTTCTTGGGTCCGTACACGAAGAACGGTCCGATCGTCGACTGCCCGGATGCGCAGACCCTGCAGGGTGTCGATTCCAAGCCCGTCGCGTACGGCGCCAACTGGTTTCTCTTTCTCGACTTCACCACCGGGTACCGGCCGGTGAGCTTCACCGCGATGGACGCGCCCGCCGAGACGATCTTTATGGGCGACGCCGCCCAGTATCTCGGTCCCGGGCAGACTCCCGTGCGATGCGAGTTCCTATCCCCCGTATTCGGCCCCTTCAATTACCTGAACGCCCGTCACGGCGGAGAGACGTCGAACCTCAACTGGATGGACGGCCACGCGAAATCGATCAAGCCGACCTACCTTCAAACGGGCAATCCGTACTTCGACGGCATGAAGACGGTCAAGATCGGCTACCCCTTCAAGTATCCGAAGGAGCATCCCACGGGCTTGGACCTGACGACGCGCGACCAGTACTACTTCGCGCTGCAGAAGCCGCCCGCTTCGTAGGTGTCGGTCGAGATCTTTTTTCGCGGCGGGACAATTCCTGCCGCTACCGTTTCGGTCGGCCACTTCTCGACATCCCCATCGTTGGGGATCGCCGGTTCGGGTTTCCCCTTTAGGGCAATACCGGCTTCGAGGCGGACGACCCGATCGCGGAAGACAACTCCAATTCGAAAGCAAGGACCGGAGTGTTTGGGCGTAAGCAGGAGGGCGATACTCCGAAGATGAGCCTTGTAACCGATCCTCGCTGGAGCGCCGTCGTCAACCGCGAGCCCGCCGCCGACGGGCAGTTCGTCTATGCCGTGCGGACGACCGGCGTGTACTGCCGCCCGTCCTGCGCCGCTCGGTCGCCCCGGCCCGAGAACGTCGCGCTTTACGCGACGCCCGAGGAGGCGGAGCGGGAGGGCTTCCGTCCCTGCCGGAGGTGCCGTCCGAACGAAGCCCCCTTACGTGAGCGAAACGCCGTGCTCATCGCGGCGGCCTGCCGACGGATCGAGGCCGCCGACGAGCCGCCGTCGTTGAGCGCGCTGGCCGAGGGTGCGGGCCTCAGTCCGGACCACTTCCATCGTCTCTTCAAGGCGGCGACCGGCGTGACGCCGAAGGCTTACGCCGATGCGCATCGATCGCGGCGGGTTCGGGAAGGTCTCGCGAGGGGCGAGACCACCGTGTCGGAAACGATGGTGGAGGCGGGATTCGGCTCGAGCGGCCGGTTCTACGCGGCGACGGACGAGATGCTCGGGATGATGCCGAAGGAGTATCGCGCGGGCGGACGCAACGCCGCGATTCGGTTCGCGGTGGGCGAGAGCACCCTGGGCGCGATCCTCGTCGCCCGCAGCGAGCGGGGTATTTGCGCGATCCTGTTGGGTGACGACCCCGACGCGTTGGTGCGCGACCTTCAGGATCGCTTTCCTAAAGCCGAACTGCTCGGTGGCGACCCGGATTTCGAGTCGACGGTCGCGCAGGTGGTCGGCTTCGTCGAGGAGCCTACGCGAGGCTTCGAACTGCCGTTGGACGTGCGCGGCACCGTTTTTCAGCTTCGGGTGTGGGAGGCGCTGGGGCGCATTCCCGTCGGAACCACGGCGAGCTACGCGGAGATCGCGCGGGCGCTTGGCCAACCGGAGGCGGTCCGGGCGGTGGCCGGGGCCTGCGCGGCGAACGCGCTGGCGGTCGCGATTCCTTGCCACCGGGTGGTGCGCACCGACGGCGCGCTGTCCGGCTACCGATGGGGCGTCGAGCGCAAGCGGGAACTCTTGCGGCGGGAGGCGGCGTCTTCCGGTTAGCTATCGAGTCGCCCTTCGACGGGGCGGCGGCAATCCGCCACCTTGCCTTTCGGGCGATCGCCGGGGTGGAGGCGGGCGTCGAGGGCGCGTACCTGCGGACGGTCGCGGGCGGTGCGGTGAGGGTATCGGAAGAAGGCGACGGCCTGCGGGTCGAAATTTGGGGCGAGGGGACCCAGGACGCCGAGGATCGGCTGCGATCGCTGTTCGGTCTCGACGCCGATCCCCGGGCCATCGGCGCCCACCTTTCAGTCGATCCTTCGATGACACCCCTCGTCGCGGCGCGTCCGGCGTTGCGGGTGCCGGGCGGCTGGGATCCTTTCGAGTCGGCCCTGCGCGCGGTGCTCGGTCAGCAGGTCTCGGTCACCGCCGCGCGGCTCTTGGCGGGACGGCTGGTGGAGCGCGCGGGAGAAGAGGTCGCGGATGCGCCGTTCCCCGGTCTGACGCATCGCTTCCCGACCCCGGAGCGGGTGATCGCCGCCGACCTATCGGCGATGGGAATGCCCGGCGCGCGCGTCGCGACGCTTCGGGCAATCGCCGCCGCTCTGATCGAGGATCCTCTGCTCTTTCGAAGGGAGGCGAGCGTCGAGGAGACGGTCGCCCGCCTGCGCACGATCAAGGGCATCGGCGAGTGGACGGCGCAGGTGATCGCGATGCGCGCCTGCCGGGAGCCGGACGCCTTTCCGGCGGACGACGTCGGCCTCCAGCGCGGCGCGGCGGATGCCGATGGCGTTCGTCCCTCGGCGACCGCACTCCTACGGCGGGCCGAGGCTTGGCGTCCCTACCGCGCCTACGCCGCCTACCACCTTTGGGCGCACGACGCCGCACGGTCGAGCGTCACCCCTCCTTTTGCCGCCGCGGCGACGGACTAACCTCCGTCGCTCAAGATCTAACGTGAGCGGGAGGAGGAGGGGGTTGGAGGTTCCATGCGACATTTATTCTCTCCGTCTTCCATAAGGGGAAACGGAAATTCCTTGCCGGCGTGATCCCTAAGGCAACCCCTCCCCTACGGTTCCCCCTTCCGCTCCTTCGTCGCTTCAAGGGGAACCATCTCCGGAGAGGGGTGACGCTTGGATTAGAGCACGAACTCGTTGACGAGGCCTTCGAGCATTTCCTGGCGGCCGGACTTGCGCATGGGCTCGCCCGCGGCGAGGGCGCGCTCGTCGGCCTGCTCGAGGGTGACCCGGCCGGCGAGGACGTCGGCGCCGAAACCGGCGTCCCAGCCCTTGTAACGCTCCGTCACAAACCCCTCCAGGCG
>CAXUKB010000259.1:0-3722 GCA_964251345.1 uncultured Fimbriimonas sp.
ACTCCTGACGATGAGATCCTCGCCGCTTGTGCCGCCTTCAGGGCCGAGACGGTTCGCACACGGTTGGATCATCCGAGCGGGACCGATCGCCTGGCGGAGGTTGCGGAGACGGTTGAGGCCGAGGTCTACGTGAACTTCCAAGGCGACGAGCCGCTCGTGCCGCCAGAGACGATTCGCGCCTGCGCCGCCCCGTTGCTGGCGGATCCATCCGTGGAGATGGGCTCCGTCTCAGCGACTTGTCCCGAAGAGGAATGGGACAACCCGGCGGTGGTGAAGGTGGTTACCGCCCTCAACGGCGACGCGCTGTACTTTAGCCGGTACGCGATTCCGTTCCCGCGCGCCCCGCGCGACGTACGGAAGCATCTCGGTCTTTACGCCTTCCGCCGCGACGTGCTCCAACGTTTCGCGACCTGGCCGCAGTCCCCGCTTGAGGTAGCGGAGAGCCTTGAGCAATTGCGCTTCCTCGAAAACGGCGTTCGGATCCGGATGTCGGAAGGGCAGGGAAGCGCATTGGCGGTGGACACGCCGGAGCAGGCCGAACAAGTGCGGACGATTTTAGGCCGAGTTCAAAGTCCGGGCGTATTCTAAAGGCATGGACCGTTCCGAAGCCGATGCGTTAGTCGCGTCGACGGCAAGGCGCTTCGGGCAGGCGAAGCCGTGACTCGTCGTGTTGCCCGGAAGTGAATGCGGCGAGCCCGTCGGATGGGAGCGGCGGGGTGTGCTGAGATTCATCCGGGCCGCGCTGGATAATTTAGGTACGGAATCCATGGTCCACGCGATTGCCCTTTCACTCGTGGCACCTCCTCGAGACCACAAAAGGCGAATATGGGACGTCGTTCTCGGATGCTGTATCGGTGATTTGGCGACGATCAGGCTGATCGTCGCGACTCGGCGCATCTTCGCGTGGCAACTCGTTCTAGTCGTCGCTTTGCCTCTGTTCGCGCTGTACATTCCCGATCGAGCGGTGTCGATGCGCTACGAGCGACGGAACCGCGAGGTTTGAAAGTCACTGGTAATGTCGAGGCGGGTGAGGCTTACCTTCTCGCCTGTCGCGACTTCGAACTTCACGGGAACGAAGCGGTGCCAAGGAGACGCCACGTGCGCGAAAAGGAGACCCTCCACCGGATCGACCTCGACGCTCTTCATGCCGAGGCGACGAGGTTAGGCCTTGGCTATCGCCAAAGCCGCAACATTCTCCCAGGCCAAGAGTCCTGAGGACGGTACAATGGTCAGGCTGGACCGCCGCGGCCCGGCTCCCACGGACGGGGTTTAGACATGAGCGAACTGATCCTTTCGGGCGGCAGGCCATTAAACGGCACGGTGGAAATCGCAGGCAGCAAAAATGCTGGCCTTGCGATTCTCTCCGCAGTGGTGATGTGTGCGGGCGAGACGATCCTGCACAACGTTCCCCGCATCTCCGACACCGAGACGAAGATCCAGCTTTTGCGCGCATTCGGCGCACGGATCGAGTGGCGGGGCGACGCGCTCGCGATCGACTGTACCGATCTCCTGAAGACGACGCCTGACGAAGACGTGGTGCGCTCGATCCGCACGTCGTTCTTCATGCTCGGTCCTCTGCTCGCGAGGCTGGGACACATCGACATGGCGGCTCCCGGTGGTTGTCAGATCGGGGCACGCCCCGTCGATTTTCACCTGAAGGGACTCGCGACCCTCGGTGCGGACATTCGCTACGAGGCGGGCGTCTATCACGCCAAGGCCGACCGTCTTGTGGGCGGCGAGATCTACTTCGACGTGCCGAGCGCCGGCGCGACTCAACACCTGATGACCACCGCGGTCTACGCGGAGGGCACGACCACGATCAAGAACGCGGCTCAAGAGCCGGAAGTCGTGGCACTGGCGGGCTTCCTTAACCGAATGGGGGCGCGGATCGAGGGCGCAGGAACGCAGACGATCACCATCCAGGGCGTTCAGAAGCTGACGCCCTGCGAGTACACGGTCCCCGCGGACCGCATGCAGGCCGGAACCTACATGATGGCGGGCGTCATCACGCGCGGCGACGTCACCGTTATGGGCGTCTTGCCCGACGACCTCACGCCCGTGGTCAACAAGCTTCGCGAGGCGGGCGCCGACGTCGTCGAGGGCAACGACTGGGTACGCGTGCAGGCGCCAAACGGCGTGCATGGCATCCGCGTCAAGACGATGCCCCATCCCGGCTTTCCAACCGACATGCAGCAACCGCTCGCCGCGCTGCTGTCTCTCGCTGAAGGCACGAGCACCATCGAGGAGACGCTTTATGAAGGCCGCTTTGGTCATGTTCGTGAGTTGGCACGCATGGGAGCCGACATTCAGTCGGAGGGACGTCTCACCGTTATCCACGGCGTCCCCAGCCTCCAGGGGGCGACGGTCGAGGCGACCGACCTCCGGGCGGGCGCGGCGCTTATTCTCGCGGGCCTCGCCGCCGAAGGCGAGACGACCGTGCGCAACATGAAGTATGTGAATCGTGGCTATCAAGACCTGGTGGCGAACTTGACCGCGCTCGGTGGGCGGGTCGAGCGGTTTCTAGAGGCTCCGCGTTGAGGTTGATCCCGGAAATCGGGATCGACCTCGGAACTGCCAATATCATCGTGTTTCGGCGCGGCAAGGGTATCGTCCTTGCCGAGCCGAGCGTCGTCGCCATCTCCTCCACCAACGGCAAGGTGCTCTCGGTGGGCAACGAGGCACGCGACATGATCGGGCGTACGCCCGGCAACATCAGCGCCATCCGTCCGCTCAAAGACGGCGTCATCGCGGACTACTCGACGACGCTGAAGATGCTGCAATACATCATCCAGAAGACGTGTGGGGGAAAGTTCCCCATCCGTCTGAAGCCGACGATGGTGATCTGCGTTCCGAGCGGCGTGACCAACGTGGAGAACCGCGCCGTGCTTCAGGCCGCTAAGGAAGCCGGGGCGGGGAGCGCGATGACGATCGAAGAGCCTTTCGCCGCCGCGATCGGCGCGGGGCTTCCGATTGCCTCACCCGGGGGGAACATGGTGGTCGATATCGGCGGCGGCACGACCGACATTGCGGTCATCTCGCTCGGTGGAAAGGTTCTTTCACACTCCCTGAGGTTAGGCGGCAACAAACTCGACGAAGCGATTATCCGTCACGTCCGGAACCAGTACAACCTGATGATCGGGGATCCCACGGCAGAGGAGATCAAGATTCGTGTCGGATCGGCCTATCCTCTCGCGCAGGAATTGCGAATGGAGATTCGGGGCCGCGACCTCGTGGCGGGCCTTCCTAAAACCGTCGAGATTTCGAGCGAGGAGATTCGCGAAGCGCTCGCCGAGCCCGTCCGTCAGATCGCCGAAAAGCTCTGTGGCGTGCTCGAACTAACGCCACCCGAACTTGGGTCGGACATCATCGAACGCGGTATCACGCTTACCGGAGGCGGTGCACTCCTCAGGGGCCTCGATCGCCTTTTGAACAGCGTCACCGACATTCCTGTTCGGGTCGCTGACAATGCCCTGAACTGCGTCGCCATCGGTACCGGCATGGCGCTTGAGCAGATGAGTCAACTCAAGCAAAGCGGCGCGGTGATCTCGATATGATGTTCCCCCTAACGTTCTTCGTCCTGCAGACTTCCGAAGGTAAACCGGTTCATCCAGAGCACAAAGCCTCGACGACGGTCGAAGACCTAAAACCGGTCACGGCGGCCGAGGCTGCGCAGACCTTCGATCGGGTCGCAAATCTCTTCCAGAAGGTTAATGGGGTCCCGC
>CAXUKB010000259.1:3732-7121 GCA_964251345.1 uncultured Fimbriimonas sp.
GGATCGACTCGTCAGCCCGAACCTCGTTGAATCATTTAGTTACCCTCGGATGTATTGCGAGAATCGGCCCGCTTGCCATCGGTCCAACGAATGATTTAACGGCGAGAGAGTTTGGCGATGCCGTCGGATTCTTCGTGGCTCGGCTAGCTCAAATGAGCCACTTGCCGAGCCCGAAATGGACGCCGATGCTTAAGGAAGACTGAAGTCTAACGGTTACTTCGGAACCCGCCGTAGACCGGTATCCCACCATTATTCAGTAGAATCGAGCCCCCGTCGTACGTCGCGGAGTTCAGCAAAAGAACTCCACCATAGCCTGATTGAGCACCGACGCGAGCCGACGGGCCGTTGCCATAGAGCGTCACATTTGCGCCGGGGCTGAGGATATTGGGCTGGTTGTTCCAATACCAACTCGGCGCGACCGCGACGTCGAGCGGCCCATTGTCCGTGTCGACGACATAGCCGGAGTACTGCTCACCGTTCACTATGTAGGTGTTCGTTCGGTTGATGCGACCCTGGTACCGCGTCCCTGCATTCGACGCGACTTGACTGGATCTTCGAGGGTCCCAGTAGGGCATTCCCAAGTTGTCGCGTAAGGCAAGAACCTGCCGACCGCGGGTGATCTGTCGAGCGACCGTCACCTTTTCCCGGCCATCGACCACAAGGGGAACGCCCGTGACCTTGACCTTGTCGCCGAGTTGAAGAGATGCCTGCTGACGGCCCACGTACCACGTCGGGCCGAGCTCGACCTCACGAACCTGTTTACCGGTTCGGACGAGAATCGACATGCCCTCCGCATAACCGGGTGCCTTGCCTTTCGTCTTGCCCGTCACCGTGCCTGTAAACGAGGTTTCGCGGCGCGGATTATAGAAGCCGCTGAGATCGCCTGCCGAGTCTTTGCCTTGGCCGCTGGCGATCGCCTGAATGGCAAGGAGAGGAATTAGAAAGCTCATAAAGGTACGACCCCCTTCAGGCTCCGAACGATCCCAAAATTCTTTCGGCGGTATCCTAGGGGGCCGATGCCCGTCCCAACCCCCCAGGAGTTTGCCCAAATCCTCGATGCCGCGCAAGCGGGCGACTATGCGCTTGCGAGCATCAACGTGACGAGCACCAACACCGCGAATGCCGCGCTCGCGGCCTTCGCGGAGTCGAACGCGGACGGGATCGTTCAGGTGAGCACGGGCGGCGCGGAGCACGTAAGTGGGCCGGCCAAGGACATGGCCGTGGGCGCGATCTCACTTGCCGAGCACGTCCACCGCGTGGCCGAGCGGCTGGGCGTCTACATCGCCCTGACCACCGACCACTGCGTTCCCGGCAAGCTCGACAAGTTCGTCCGGCCACTTATCGAGAACGAGCAGGCGCGGAAGGCGGCGGGGCAGCGAAACCTTTACAACGGGTTTATGTTCGACGGCAGCGAACTGCCGATGGACGAGAACCTCCGCGTTTCGCGAGACCTTTTGAAGCGAATGGCTCCGCTCGGGCTGATCCTCGAAGTTGAGATTGGGCTCGTCGGAGGCGAAGAAGATGGAATCGATAACTCCGGCGCTCACCACAGCAAGCTCTACCCTACGCCGGAGGACATGGTCGCCGCCTACGACGCGTTGCACGACGCCGGCCGGTTCACCCTCGCTGCGACCTTCGGGCATGTCCAAGACCTTTACGAGCCCGGCAACGTTAAGCTTACGCCCACGATCCTGCGCGACGGCAATGCGGCGGTTGCGGCGAAGCATGGGAAAGACGTCATGCTCGACCTCGTGTTTCACGGCGGCAGCGGTTCGCTTCTCGAAGAAATCCACGAGACGCTCGGCTACGGGGTGGTAAAGATGAACGTCGATACCGATTGCCAGTACGCCTTCACGCGCCCCGTCGCCGATCACATGCTGAAAAACTATGACGGCGTGCTTCGGATCGATGGTGAGATGGGCGACAAAAAGACGTATGATCCGCGCTCCTATCTGAAGAAAGCCGAAGCGGGCATGAAGGCGCGCGTCGTCCAAGCGGTCGATGAGCTCCGATCCTCGGGCAAGACGCTTTACAAAGGTTAACCATGAACGAACTCATCGGAAAAAAGGTCACGGTCTACAGCGTCGGTGCGACAAGCGAGCCGAGCGACATCGGCGTTATCGAAAAAATCGATGACGGATGGCTCTGGCTGCGGAAGAACGAGCGCGAGGTCTTTATGTTCAACGTCGACCGCGTCCGCATGGTCAAGCCGTTCGACCCGCTCTAGGATGCGAATCCTCGTGACGAACGACGACGGCATCCGCGCGCCTGGACTGAGGGCACTCGTGGATGCCGTCAAGCCGTTCGGCGAAGTCAAGGTCGTCGCGCCGGATCGGGAGCGGTCGTGTTGCGCGCACGCTCTGACGATGCGAGATCCCCTACGCGTCTCAGCCTTCGAATGGGACGGATGCGAGGCGTTCGAGGTCAACGGTTTTCCCGCAGACTGCGTGAACGTCGCCTTAACTCTTGGATTCTCAGGAGGCTGCGATCTCGTGCTCAGCGGGATCAACAATGGGCCGAACCTCGGTTTCGACGTGACCTATAGCGGTACCGTTGCGGGAGCGATGGAGGGCATGGTGAACGGAGTTCGGTCTATCGCCATTTCGGTTGCGAACCTGACGGGTGGGGAAGTGCTTCGCTACGACGTGGCGGCACGCTGGTTCGCCGAGCACTTCGAAACCCTCGTGTCCGCGCCCGCCGCACCATTGACGTTCCTCAACGTGACCGTACCTAACCTTCCGGACGTCGAGTTGCGCGGCCATCGCGTCGTCGGGATGGGCCGGCGGGTCTACCAGGATCGCGTCGAGCAACGGGAAGACCCTTGGGGACGCACGTATTACTGGCAGGGCGGAGTCGCCGTGCTCACGCCCGAGGATCCCGACACCGACGTCGCCGCGGTCAGCGAAGGGTTCGTGAGCATTACGCCGGTTACGCTCGATTGGACGAATCACGCGCATAAAGACGCGCTTCGGGAAGCCTTGAAGAAGGTCTAGAAACAAAAGGAGAGACGAGCCTTGGCTCGTCTCTCCTTTTGTTTCTGTCGATCCGTCGATCTTAGTGGCAGCCGCAAGAGCCGCAACCGCCGCCGGCGCGGGTGTCGAGGCCCGGGTGCTCTTCGTCGCCAGCCGAGAACGACGAGCCACAACCGCAACCCTTGGTCGCGTTCGGATTCTCGATCTTGAAGCCGCCGCCAAGCACGTCGTCGACGTAATCCACGATCGCTCCCTTCATGTAGCGAAGGGAGAGCTCGTCCACCACGATCCGCACGCCACGATCGGCGTAGATCTGGTCGCCCTCTTCGGGCTCGTTCTCGTCGAGGGCCATGCCGTACTGCAGACCACTGCAGCCGCCGCCTTGGACCCACACGCGCAGAAGCGCGCCATCTTTGC
>CAXUKB010000260.1:0-5674 GCA_964251345.1 uncultured Fimbriimonas sp.
GACGAACGCATACTACGGCCGCCTCGACGGCTAAGCCGCCGGAAAGCCGGGAGCGTTCTTCATCTGATACGTCTGGCCTTGGTGGTAGGCCGCGTGAAAGCACAGGCGCGCCATCGCGCCCTCGCCGGTGATGACCGGTCCCAAGGCGCTCACGAGGCTGGTGGTGCGCCGGACAGACGTTGGATCGAGAACGATCGGCTCCCAAATCGATTTCGCCGCCTCCAATGCTTGGGCCACGAGTTCCGGCGTCATTTCCTCCGGGGTGAAGGGAAACGGCGCGCCGTTCACCACCCCTTCCGTGGCCGCCGCCAGAATCCGCTCGAGAAAGGGATCGAGTTCTATGCCGTCCACCCCCGCGGCGAACTTCGTTTCGACGCCCGCGACGTGAACCGCCTGTTCGGCGATCGAGAGCGATCCAGGGTAGAGCCGCCAGGCGAGTTGAGCGTGGGAAAGGCCTTCGACCTCGGCGAGGAAACGGCCGCGCGAGAGGCTCCAAGCGTCGTGAAAGTCGGACATGCGAGGAGTATGGCGTTCGGCCGAGAGAGTCGGCAACGGCGGGAACGTCCAGTCGAGTCGCTCGGCATCAAGCCTTGGTGGCTCCGCGACGCCTTTGCCGCTTCGCGGCCAAGAGCGCCTCGTCGGCACGCTCGAACAGTGCATCCGCGTCGTCGTCGGGAGCCAATTCCGCGACGCCGACGCTGGAGCCGAGCCCCACGGGGACGCCCTCCACTTCGAGTTGGCAGTCCGAAAGTCGTTGCAGCACCCGGCCGGTCGTTGCGGCCGCGGCGGCATGGTCGGCTCCCCAGAGGCCGAGCAGGAACTCATCGCCTCCCCAGCGCGCCACCCAGTCACCTTCCCGGACGGCATCGTGGAGCGTGTGGGCGAGACGGCGCAAGGCCTCGTCGCCCGTCGCATGGCCCCACCGATCGTTGATCTCCTTCAGCTCATCCAAATCGAAGATGACGATGGAGAGCGGAATCGAGCTTCGCCGTGCGCGGGCAAGATCGTCGTTCAATCTCACCAAACCCGCCCGGCGATTGTAGATGCCGGTCAAGGGATCGCGGGCGGCTTCCGACTCTAGGCTCCGGACCAGGCCATCGAGACTTGCGAGGGAAGCCCGGACGGATTCCATGGATCCTTTTCTTGCCGGCGGAGGAACGTCGGGGAGGTGGCCGCTCTCAGCGAAGCCCTGCACGAGACCGACGATGCGGGCGATGCGTCGCCACAAGGCGAGCGCGACGGCGAAAAGGCCCGCGGTCGCCGCGCCGCTGGCGACGAGGTAGGCCGCAAACGCCGTCGTGCCCGGCCAGCCGAAACGCGCGAACAGCACGAGAGCGGGAAGCTGGGTGAGGACGAGCGCCCCGCCGAGTAGCGGAAGGCGGCGGCGAATCTCTCGAACGGACGGAATTAAGGACATCAGCGGATCTCAGTCGGCGGGAAAGTTCTCGCCGCGAAGCGGACCGCAACGCGGCCCGAAAGACTTGGGTATATTATCCGACGGTCTGGGGAGTTGCCCGAGTGGCCAATGGGAACAGACTGTAAATCTGTCGGTGAACACCTTCGTAGGTTCGAATCCTACACTCCCCACCAAACCGACCACGCCTCCATAGCTCAGCGGCAGAGCACTTCTTTGGTAAAGAAGAGGTCATGAGTTCGATTCTCATTGGAGGCTCCAGATTTTTCCATGTCGCAGCATCGCGTCCAGGTCGGTCCCTTCAACTTCCATCTTGAGCAGGTCGTTCTCCCCATGGGACTGACGGTGGCTCGCGTCGACGTGACCGGCGATGGCGCGACGGCGATCGACAAGCCGTTCTCGCTCACCCTGGCATCTCCGGGCAAGATGGTCGCGGAAGTCGCCGAGTTCGACCTTGCGAGCTTTCTCGAAGCGCAGGCGCCGGGCGGCTTGCACGATTTCTCGGTAAGCGCCCAGAGCGGCAAGCTTGCGGTTAAGGCGAAGAAGACGGTCCTCGTGGACCTGAAGGTCGCGGCCGTGGCCTCCCTACGAATCGTGGACGGGCGTCAGCTTTGGATCGAGGTAGAGTCGGTCGACGTCATGGGTGCGGGGGCGAAGAACCTCGTCCAGAGTCAGATCGATAAGATCAACCCGGTGCTGGACGTCGCCGACCTTCCCATCGACGCCCGGCTCGAATCGGTGACGGTCGACGGCGGCAAAGTCGTCCTGCACGGCACCGCGTCGCCGCGCTTAACTACTTTCGAACCTTCCCTCCCCCGGGAAGAACTTGGGCGAGTGGCGTAATTGGTAGCCGCGCTGGATTTAGGTTCCAGAGTCGAGAGACGTAAGGGTTCGAGTCCCTTCTCGCCCACCACCCTCCAGACCTGGGGACAAACGACCTAACATCCAGATCAGGATGAGTGTCGCCGACCCGATCGCCCCCTTCGCCCTGGCGGGCGAGTTCGCCTGCCCCACCTCGCTCGACCCCATGATCGAGGCGCGCCTTTGGCAACGCCTAACCTTTTTCCGGCCTTGGTATGCCGGCAACAAAGTCCTTGAGATCGGAGCGGGCGAGGGCTTTGGCACCGGTTACATCGCCCTGTTCGCCGCCGAAGCACGGGGCACCGACGTCGATCCGATGGCGGTCGCCCATGCGAAGAAACGGTATCCACGCGCCGATTTCGAGGTGGCGAACCCCTCCGCGTGCGACTACGCCGGTACCGACCTCGTCATCGGCTTCGATGCGATCGACCGTTCGCCGGACCCGCAATCGCTGCTTGCCGCGCTAAACCGCTGTCCTGGAACGATCGTGCTCTCCTCGTCGAATGAGACTTCCGACGCCTTCGCTCGGCTCGTGATGGAGGCCTTCCCCGGCCGTCGGGTTCGCTTCCTCCATCAGGAGTCCCACTGGCCCGCGCTCGTGCGAGAAGGGCTCGATCCCCACGGCGCCGCCACTTTCGCGGTCGTCGGCGAAGGCGACCTTCCCTCTTGGCCGCGGCTCGGCCTTGCGATGCCCTGCTGCGGCGAAGCCGAGGCGGCGGCGGTGGCCTGCACCCGGATGGCGATGCACTATCCGGGCGAGCTCGAGATCGCCCTCGTGGCGCAGGGCTGCGACGAGGCGGCGCTTGGACGCCTCCGGAACGAGGCCGCCGCCGCGCCTCACGTCGTCCACCTGATCGAAAGGCCGAAGAACGCCGGCTACGGAATGGGCGCGAACCTCGGTCTCACCTTTCTCCGCGACCGCGGATGCGAGTTCATCGGCGTCACCAACGACGACGTGATCCCCGCGCCCGACTGCCTTCCCCAGTTGGCGGCGGCGGCGCTGGCGATCCGCGCCTCCGGCCACAAGATCGGCATGATCGGCCCCGTGAGCAACGAGGTCGACGGCGCTCAGCGCGCGGATGTCGGCACCTACGGCACGATCGCCGAGATGCACGACCGCGCGTTGGCGTGGAGCGCGGAGCGCCACTCCCACGTAGATGGCGCCCCGCAGGTGCGAGGACTCCTTTTCCTCATGTCGTCCGAGTGCTTCGACACGGTCGGCGGTTTCGACCCCGTGTTCGGCATGGGCAACTTCGAGGACGACGACCTTAATCTTCGTGCCCGATTGAGCGGCTTCCCGCTGTGGATCGCGCCCGGCGCGTTTCTGCACCACGCGGGATCGTCGTCGTTTAAGCGGCTCGGCGTCGATTATGAAGACGGCATCCTCCGCAATCTCGCCCTCTTTTTAGAGAAGTGGGGCGCCGAGACGTTCGGCGAGGCGATGATGCGCACGACGCTTCCGGCAGGGCGGGCGACGCACGTGCCGCTCGATGCCCTGCCCCCGCGCTCGGCTCACTTCATAACGATCAACGGAGCGCCCGTCGATCTCGTCCATCAGGCAAGCGAGTTCGATCTCGCGAACTGGATCGTCACGGTCTTGCGCGATAAACCCCGCTCGGCCCGAACGGCGGTGCTCGACGCCTTGGCATCGGTCTGAACGCGGGCTCGGGGGCGTAGTAGAGCAAGAGGTCGCTTACGGGAACCCTGCCTCGTGCGGGGTGCGTAAGGACCGCTGCCCCCTGCGCCCATGAGCATCAACCTGCCAATCAGCGAACACGCGAACCTCGCCGCCACGACCCACGGGTTCGACTACGTCGACCTCGCGCTCGTCAAGCCCGAAGAGGCCGCGCTCATGCTCGCGCCGGGAGACTTCGCGGTCAAGCACAAGGTTCTCCCGATCCGGCTCGAAGGCGAGACCCTGGTCTGCGCCATCGGCTCGCCCGACGCGCTTCAGGCCGCCGACGATCTTGGCGTGCTTACCGGACGTCCGGTTCTTCCCGTCCTTGCCGATCCGAACCTGATCAAGGACAAGATCGACGAGTACTTCCTGCAAAAGCTTCTTCAGGGACTCGCGGGCGAGGACGAGTCGACCACGACGATCGAGGAGATCAGCGATCTCAACGACCTCACGCGGATGGCCGACGACTCTCAGGTCGTCGGTATGGTGAACGCCATCTTCGCGCAGGCGGTTCGCGAGCGCGCCTCGGACATCCACATCGAGCCGTACGAGCGCGAGGTCAAGGTTCGTATCCGGATCGACGGCATGCTCCACGAATTGATGCGGCCGCCCAAGCGGCTTCACAACGCGATCGTTTCCCGTCTCAAGATTCTCGGCGAGATGAACATCGCCGAGCGCCGCCTTCCCCAAGACGGCCGTATCAAGCTGAACCTCGGTGGCCGGTCGATCGACGTTCGCGTCTCGATCGTGCCCACCGGCTTCGGCGAGCGCGCGGTCATGCGCATCCTCGATAAGTCGACGGCGATGCTCTCGCTCGAAGAGCTCGGCTTTGGCTCCGACGTGCTGGAGCGATATCGAAAGCTCATCACGATTCCCTACGGCATCATTCTCGCGACCGGCCCTACCGGCGCGGGCAAGTCGACGACGCTGTACGCCTCGCTCCAAGAGATTTACTCTCCGCACACGAACATCCTCACGATTGAGGACCCGGTCGAGTACCAGGTGCCCGGAATATCGCAGATCCAGGTTCGGTCGAACATCGGTCTGACCTTCGCCGCCGGCCTGCGCTCCTTCCTGCGGCAGGACCCGGACGTGATCATGGTCGGTGAGATCCGCGACCATGAAACGGGTGAGATCGCGATTCACGCGGCGCTCACCGGCCACGTCGTGTTCTCCACGCTCCACACGAACGACGCGGCGGGCGCGGTAACGCGATTGGTGGACATGGGTTTGGAGCCGTTCCTCGTCGCATCGTCCCTAAGCGGCGTCGTCGCCCAGCGGCTGGTTCGGCGCGTCTGCTCGAATTGCGCGGAGCCCTATCAGTACGAGCCGGAGGCGCTCCGCGCCATCGGCATCCAGCCCGACGAGCCGGGCAAGTACATGAAGGGGCGGGGCTGCGAGCGGTGTTCGGGTACGGGCTACCGGGGCCGCGTCGGCCTCTACGAGCTTTTCCTCGTCGACGAGACGATCCGCCGGATGACGGTCGATCGGGCGCCGAGCAGCGCGATGAAAGACCATGCCGTCGAGGTTCAGGGCATGCGAACCTTGATCGGCGATGGCCGCATCGCCGTCCTCGCGGGTAAAACGACTCCCGCCGAGGTCATGCGCGTCAGCCAACGCGAAGACATCTAGCCCATTTACGATTGACGATCGACGATTTTCGTCCGTCGTCAATCGCCAATCGTAAATCGCAATGACCTTTTCCTACACCGCCCTTGAGG
>CAXUKB010000260.1:5684-7099 GCA_964251345.1 uncultured Fimbriimonas sp.
ACGGGGTAAAACGCCCCCCGACGAGGTGCTGCGCGTCAGTCAACGCGAAGACATCTAAGCCCTTTACGAGCGACCCTTGACGATGTCTCGTCAAGGGTCGCTCGCCAATCGACAATCGACATGACCTTCTCTTACACCGCCCTTGAGGCTTCCGGAAAACGCAAGACCGGCTTCGTCGACGCCACGAACCGGGAGGCCGCCATCGCCGCGGTCGCCGCGGAGGGCCGCTACGTGCTCGAGATCGCCGAGCAGTCGGCCGCGCAGCAGGGACCTAAGGCGGGCAGCGAGACCAAGAAGAAGGGCAAAGTCGGACGAAGCGAAATCGCGCTCTTCACGCGGCGCATGGCCGACCTCGCCTCGGCGGGGTTGCCGCTCGACCGTGTTCTGAGCGTGGTCGCCGAACAATCGGAAAGCGCGACCCTCGCCGAAGTGGCCGAAGAGGCGCTTCGCGAGGTGCAAGGCGGTACGCCGGTGAGCGAAGCGCTCGCCAAGCACCCGAAGCTGTTCAACGAGGTGTTCACGCAAACCCTTCGGGCGGGAGAAGCCTCGGGTCAATTCCCGGAGGTCGCGGGGCAGCTCGCGGAGTTTCAGGAGAAGGAAGTTCAGCGGCGGAGTCAGATCACTTCCGCGCTGGTCTACCCGGCGATTCTCCTCTTTACCGCGGTTTTCGTCATCATTTTCCTCTTGACCTTCGTCGTGCCGCGGATGACGGGCATCTTCGCCTCGATGGGCGATAACCTGCCGACGACGACGAAGATCCTCCTCGCCGTCACCGGGTTCCTGACGAACAACGGACTCCTCATTCTCGGCACGATCGTCGCGATCGTCGTCGGATACAAGCTTTACACCGCGACCGACGCGGGCGCCACCCAACGCGACCAGTTTTTCCTTCACGCCCCGGTGCTCGGCTCGACCGTGCGCAAAGCCACCGTCTCTCGGTTTGCGCGGGTACTTGGAACGCTGGTGTACGGCGGCGTACCCATTCTCCAGGCGCTGGAGATCGCGGGCATGGCAGCGGGCAATCGCGTCTTCCGTAAGAGTGCGATTCTTGTTGAGAACGATGTCCGGGAGGGACGGCCGATCGCGGACGCGATGCGCGATGCGGGCGCTTTCCCGCCGGTATTGACCCACATGATCGCCGTGGGCGAAGAGACGGGCGACCTGCCGAAAATGCTGACCCGCGTGTCCGATTCGCTGGACTTCGAGGTCGACAACGGCATGCGCCGCCTTACCGCCATGGTCGAGCCCTTGATCGTACTTACGATGGGGACTTTCGTCGGCTTCGTCGTGATCTCCGTCCTTCTCCCCATCTTCACCGCGAACGAGACGGTCAAGTAGGATCTTTCGGTCGGCGGCTGTGAAAGGTGGAAGCTCCGCCACAATCGCCGATCGACGCTTCACAATGTTCCCGATGG
>CAXUKB010000261.1:0-7056 GCA_964251345.1 uncultured Fimbriimonas sp.
CCCGGGGGGGCCGGAGGAAGGCCGCGCCGGGAGGTGGGGAAGGTGGAGCAGTTCCGGACGCGAGACACCGCCCCCGTTCTCGCGATCGGAGAGGCGCTCGACGCTCATGAGGCGATCGGAACCCTTCGCAAAGGCGCGCGACTCGAATACTTGCGCCAGCATTGGACGTCGCAGCTCCGCGACCATCCAAAGGTTCACTTCCATACCGACCTGGATCCGGCGAAATCGCGGGTGCTGACCACCATTTCCGTGGAAGGGATCGACCGGAACGCGCTCGCGGGCTGGCTCTTTACGAAGCACCGAATCTTTGTGACCACGATGAATCACCGTGCGATCGACGGCATTCGGGTCGCGGCGCAGATCTTCACCACGCCCGCGGAGCTCGACCGTCTGGTCGTCGCGCTCCGCGAGGCGGCCGACCACGGGATCGGGTGAGCGCTAGTCCACACGACCGAGATCTTCACGTCGTTGGAGAATCGTTCGCCGTAAGTGCTCCGTGGTCTTCGCTTCAAACCCGATCTCCTCGAGCCGATCGATCCACGGCGGTGAGGCGTCGCATATTCGGTCGATCAAGGTGTGAATCGCCTTCGCGCCGGCGCCGTGCCGATCGGCGAACTCGACGAAATGCCGTCGTTTGAGATCTTTGTCCCGTTCGTCCATCTTCATCACCATGCGGTCGTTCAGATGGCGGTAGGGCAGGGTGCTCAGCACATCGTAGGCTGGGGTTACCTCGATGAGGCCGGTTCGTGGCAAGCGGTAGACGCTCAGATTCTTGGCATGGAAGTCGCCGTTACCGATCAGGTAATTCACGGCGCTCTGCCGGACGAACTCCCGGATGGCG
Organism: uncultured Fimbriimonas sp.; assembly: GCA_964251345.1. Classification (GTDB taxonomy): domain Bacteria; phylum Armatimonadota; class Fimbriimonadia; order Fimbriimonadales; family Fimbriimonadaceae; genus Fimbriimonas. The sequence continues at coordinate 842 of CAXUKB010000261.1, forward strand.
ATTGGAGGCGACGACGCGTATTCCGCCAATCCCTTTGCAACGTCCCGGCTCGACAGGCGGTACTTGGCAGCGGGAAACGCATTGTTGAATTGACAGGCGTCCTCTTGATGGGTCTTCGTGAGGTCGGACGATCCGCCGAGTTCGAAACGATCGAAGCGTTTCACGAGGAGTCCGGAACGGCCGGAACGGTCATAGACCAAGTGGGCCTCGTTCACCCCAACGCCGAGTGCCGACGCCATGCGCAGGAAGAACGCTTCGTTCTCGACGAGAAGAGCGAAACGTGGCGGGTTGAGCTTGAGGATCGCCGATGACCTTAAAGGAAAGGAGACCATCGCCGCGGAGACCTTTTCCTGGACCCCTGCCAAGGCGACGTGATCGAAGTTCGGGCCTTCTCCCACGCTCTGTTCGAAGAGGCTCTGAAAGTCGAGATCTGAAGGATCGCCTGGCGCGAACGGAACCGGCGCAACCGGCGGAAGGCCGGCCGGCACGACCGAGACATCGCCCACGCAGTCCTCTCCTACCGCAAGCAAGAGGCTGAACGCATCGTCGAGCGATGTCTTGAGTCGACCCGCCAGGGCAACCAGCCGCGCCCCTTCGGGGAGCAGGCCCGCGAAGAAGGGATGGACCGCTCCGCCTCCTTCGAAATAGGTGCGCGTCTCGGTCGGTAGCTGAGATGCGATGCCCGGCTCTCCTGGTTGGACCGAGGGATGGTAGGAGAAGACGGTGCCTCCATCCTTTCGCTCCATCCGACCGACCAAGCGGTCGCCTTGGTAAACGTCCGCCTCCTCGGCCTCTAGCGGATCAGTCTCCATCCGGAATCATCAACCCTCCCCGGCCTTCGCCGAGCGTCAACTGGAGTCCCAGCACCATCAGGATCGCGAGAAGCCTGTCCATTCTCAACGTCATCTTGCCGTTCTCGACTTCGTGGACGAGCCGCTCGGCACAGTTCGCCAGATCTGCGAGGTCGCGTTGGGTCAGCTTCAGGAGCTTGCGACGGCGCCTAATCGCCTTTCCAAGAGTTTCCGCCGCCACAATCCGCAATATAACGCAGATTTATCCTGAATTGCGAGGAAAAGGCGAGATGTGGACGTAATTTCTGCATGATCATGCAAAAATCGAAGTCGGCACCGGTAGCGATCGCAGAACGGGTTGGGATCTGCGCCGAAACGCAGACCCCATGGCCTCACTCGAACAGCGCCTTCCGCTCAAAGAGACGGGCGCGCTTGGCCCGGTTCTCCTCGAGCGTGCCGTTGAGCTTCTCGACCGCCTCCGGCTTGGCCCGCTCCATGAACTGCGGGTTGCCGAGCTGAGCCTCGCCCTTGGCGATGTCCGCCTCGGTCTTCGTCAGGTCACGGCCGATCGTGGCCAGGAGTTTTTCCGCATCCACGTTGCCGGTGATCGGCAGGTAGAGATCGATGCCCGCGGCGGTCGTCGCTATCGCTTTCTCCTCCGGCTTGCCCCTTCGCAATTCCTGAACCCACGCCTGAGTGCGCACGATCGCCTCGCCGCCGCCGAGCTCACCCTCGACGTAGGCGAGCGGAATCGGCTTCATGGCGGCGAGATCGAGCCCCGCGCGCAGGGCGCGCAGCGCGCGCGTCGCCTCGAAGGCGCGCTCCACCGTCGCCTCGGACTCGGGGCGGTCGAACTCGGCGGGAAGCGTGGGCCAAGCCTGGGCCATGAGGAGCCCTTCCGAGCCACGCAGGCGCGAGTACAGCTCCTCGGTGAGGTGCGGCATCACGGGGTGCAGCATCTTTAAGAACGCGTCGAACACGCGCAGCAGCACCCACTGGGGGGTCGCCCGCTGGGTCTCGTCGTTCAGGCGCGACTTCGAGACCTCGATGTACCAGTCGCACACCTCGTTCCAGAAGAAGCGGTAGAGCGCGGCGCACGCGCCCTGAAGGTCGTAGCCGTCGTACGCCTCCCGCACCAGGCGCTCCGTCTTCACCAGCCGGCTGAGGAGCCACTCGTCGACCGCGTCGAGAGATTGGGGTTCCTCCGGCATCGCGGCGACGTTCATCAGGACGAACCGCGTGGCGTTCCAGACCTTGTTCGCCAGGTTGCGTGCCTCTTCGGTCTTGCGCTCGGAGTAGCGAAGCTCCTGATTTTCGCCCGTTTGACTCAGAAGGGTCCAGCGCAGGGCGTCGGCGCCGATGGTGTCGATCACCTCCATCGGGTCGATGCCGGTCCCGAGCGATTTGCTCATGCGCCGCCCGTCCTCGCGCATGACGGTCGCGTAGATCATCACGTCGGAGAACGGCTTCGCTCCCATGAGGTCGAAGCCCATCATCGTCATGCGGGCGACCCACAGGTTGATGATGTTGCGGTCGGTGACGAGCACGCTCGTCGGATAGTGGCGCTGAAGGTCCTCGGTCTCGTCGGGCCAGCCCAAAGTGGCGAAGGGCCAGAGACCGGACGAGAACCACGTGTCGAGTACGTCCTCGTCTTGCCGCACGATCCGCTTGTCACCGGCCTGTGCCTGCGCGTCGTCCCACGACATCGCGGCGTACCAGTCGCCCGCTTCGTCGTAGTACACGGGAATACGGTGCCCCCACCAGAGTTGGCGAGAGAGGCACCACTCGCGCAGGTTGCCCATCCACTCGGTGAAGATACGGTCGTAGCGCGCCGGGTGGAACCGAATCTCACCCCGCTCCACCGCCTCGATGACGGGTGGCGCGAGCTTCGCCTGGTCCATAAACCACTGCTCGCTGAGGAGCGGCTCAATGACCTCGCCCGAGCGGTCGGAGATCACGATCGGGATCTCATGGTCCTCGATCTTCACGAGGAAGCCCCCGGTCTCCAGATCCTCCACGATCCGCTTGCGCGCCTCGTAACGATCGAGGCCCAAATAGGGCCCTTCCTGGCTGATCTTCGCCGTCTTGTCGAGGATCACGGGCATCTCGAGTCCCGCGCGCACCCCTACCTGATAGTCGTTCGGATCGTGGGCGGGCGTGATCTTCACCGCGCCGGTGCCGAACGCCGGATCGGGGTAGATGTCGGCGATCAGCGGGATTGTCCGGTCGCTCAGGGGGAGCGTCAGACGCTTACCGACGAGGCCTTCGTAGCGCGCGTCGCTAGGATGCACGGCGACGGCCACGTCGGCCAGCATCGTCTCGGGCCGGGTGGTCGCGATGACTACCTCGCCCGAGCCGTCGGCGAAGGGGTAGCGGACGTGGTAGAGCTTGCCCTTGCGCGTCTCGCGCAGGGTCTCGATGTCGGAGACGCTCGTCTGGAGCTTGGGATCCCAGTTGACGACCCGCTTGCCGCGGAAGATGAGGCCGCGCTTCGCCCATTCGATAAAGACCTGGAGCACGGCGTCGGCGTAGCCCTCATCGAGGGTGAACCGCTCCCGCGTCCAGTCGAAGGCGCAACCAAGCGCCCGAAGCTGGCGCAGGATGGTGCCGCCGCTCTCCTCGCGCCACTCCCACACCCGCTTTTCGAACGCCTCGCGCCCGATCGCCGCCGCGCTGGTGCCCTCCTTGCGGAGCATCTTGTCGACCACGCTTTGGGTCGCGATGCCCGCGTGATCCTGCCCCGGCAGGATGAGCACGGCGTCACCCCGCAGGCGCCGGTAGCGCCCGAGCATGTCTTGGATGGGGTAGCACAGCGCGTGGCCCATGTGGAGACTGCCGGTGATGTTGGGCGGCGGAATCGTGAGGGTGTAGACCGGCTTCGCCGGGTCGTTCGAAGGCTGAAAGAGCCCCGCTTCCTCCCAGCACGCGTACCACTTCGCCTCGGTCGTCGACGCGTCGTAGCGCGACGGGAAATCCTCGTTATTCGTCATGTCCTTTCCTCCGCGTTCCCTGTCGTGGAACGCGATAGGGGAATTGTGGCACGGCTTCTTTGGGATCCGTCGTACAATAGGACCATGGAGTTCCGGGTCGAAGGCGAGGTGGCGGCGGACGGGATGGTCCATGTTTCGACGCCCGATTTTCTGCCGGGTGACAAGGTCACGGTGACTATCGAGCGAGCAGCAGCCGGGGAAGGGAAACGAGTCCTTGGCCAACTCAAAGGCAAAATCCACATCTTGCCTGGATTCGACGATCCGATCGAAGGGCTTGAGTGGGCCTATCCGTGAGGGCTCTTCTCGACACCCATACCCTTCTTTGGTCCCTTACCCATCTCGATCGAGTCGGCAAAAGTGCTTTACGAACCCTGTCCTTACAGAGCACGGAAGCCTTCGTGAGTGTCGCAGGCCTCTGGGAACTTGCGATCAAAGAGAGCCGCGGATCGCTCCGTTTTGAGATTCCCTTCGACGATCTTATCGAGTCGGCAATCGAGACAAGCGGCTTTGTTTTTCTGCCAATCAATCGGCAGCATCTCGCCTCGCTTCCCTTTCCCGCAAGTGGCCACGCCGATCCGTTCGACCGGATGCTCGTCGCGCAGGCGCTCGCGGAAGACTTGGAGCTTTTGAGCGCGGACGTCAAACTCGATGCCTACGGCGTCAAACGCGTGTGGTGAGACTCGGCATCGGCCTTCTATCCTTTGGAATGGTGGCGATGGGGGTCTTTCACCTCGCCAACCCGAAGCCGTTCGTGGCGGTCATGCCGGATTCTCTGCCCTTCCCGGCGGCGCTGGTGGCGATCAGCGGCCTCGCGGAAGTCGTGGGGGGCGTCGGTCTGATCTTCCCGGCGACGCGGTTCGCCGCCGGTTGGGGTCTCGTCGCGCTCTACGTCGCGGTGTTCCCGGCGAACGTCCACATGGCGCTCCACCACTCGTTCGGGCTCCCGACCTGGCTTCTTTGGCTGCGCCTGCCCCTTCAGATTCCGCTTATCCTTTGGGCCCTGTGGGCGGGTCGCCAGCCGTAATGGAGCCACCCCGCAAGGCAAGCCAGTCCGCGGAGTGCGGGCCAAACGCGGCGAGCGCCCTCAGACCGCAGTAGACGAAGATCGGCAGGTTGAACAGGAACGTCGGCCACTGGTTCGGGGCCCCCGGAGCGTGGCCCGTCGGGGCGGCGAAGAGCCCCAGGACGGACAACAGACGCATCGCCGAGAGAAGCAGGTTGCCGACGAAGCCCCATTGACGGCTGGCGGCCACCCCGAGCGACAGCCAAGCGTAGAAGGCGAAGCTCACGAACGCGTTGACCCACCAGAGCGCGCCGCTGGCTCCCAGCCACTCGGAAAGCGTCAGCGAGGTGTGCGGCATGGCGACGACCCAGCGCATGGCGTAGGCTCCGAACGACCACAACAAAAAGCCGAGATGTCCCGCGAGCATCAGTCCCCCCGCGACGCCGTCGGGCAGGTACCGGGGTGGGGTCGTCGTCCTCTCCACGTCGCTAGATTATCCTTAGCGATCGAGAGCGGGTTTATCGAAGGGCGCGTCTAGCGCCGCGTAGGCGTCGGATGCTCTCGTGCCGACGCGCCGAAATGGGAGTGCACCTCCGCACACGCGGGCACAAGTACATCCCGCGACTACGGCCATCGCCACGAAAGGGACGTCGCCAGACGGTGCCGAGACTTTGAAGTCGAAAACATTATCGAGGAATAAGGTCGAGCCGGCGCAAGGGTCGGGGACCGAGCATGTTAAAGAGCCGGGCGGTCGCATAGGCAAAGAGAAAGGCACCGAAGGCGGCGTGACCTAGCCAGCGAAGCTCGATGCTGGCGAAGATGGACATCGCACTTAGGCCGAGTGTCGTGACGAAAGCCCAAAACCGGCTTCGCGCAAAATTCGAGAGCACCCAAGCGTAGAGCGCCAACGTCGCGAACTCGGAGAGGGCGATCCAACGCCAATTGCCGACGATAATTGCGGAGCCCTGGCGATGGAGAATGTCTACCAACCATAGAATCTTGCTCCAGAGAACGAGAATGGCGAACGTGATCGCGATAATGCGATCAAGCGGATAGGAACGCGCCGGGGTCGGGTTTTCGGGGCGAGGATAGTCGCTCATCGCGCCTTTGCGCCGTAAACGCTGCCGAGGCGGAAAATCGCGTAGAGGAGCATCCACAGGTTCGTCGAGAAGACCACGTGAAGCCCGTGGGGAATGCCCTGTTCGAGCACTCCCCAAGCGGCGAGCGCCGCCGCCGGAAAGAATCCCCAGCGCGCGCCGCGGAAGACGCCCAAGTGCGCCACGAGGTTCAGCACGAGGATCGCGCCGTCGACCATGCGACCGTGCGTCATCGCGAGTCCGGCCTGACGGATGCCGTGGGCCGACGAGACGATCATCGCCAACAGAACCGCGTCGAGGGCCATCGCCAACCCGCCTACGATCCGGTCGGGAA
>CAXUKB010000262.1:0-7044 GCA_964251345.1 uncultured Fimbriimonas sp.
GCCATGATGCGGCGGCTCACCGAACTCCGCGAACTGCGTACGGTCAATCTCGCCGGAAATCCCTTCACCGATGCGGGACTTCGGGAGTTGGCGCGGCTTCCCCAGCTTGCCGAAGCGAGCTTGAACGGGACTTCGATCACGGACGAAGGTCTCGACGCCCTGCGCCGTGCCCATCCCGGGATCGTCATCCACCTGCAACGAGCGACGCTGAAGCCACCGCCCCGGTGAGCGGCCGACCGTCGATCCGTTTTCGAGAACGGCGGAACCCTTGAGGAGAGGCTAAACTCCTCCCGTGATGGAAACCGAGCTCCGCCCTCTCGACCTCGCCATGCCCGACGGCACCTGCGACGCGCGGCTCGCCCGGCCCAAAGAGGAGGGTACGTACCCCGGCGTGCTGTTCCTCATGGACGCCATCGGCCTGCGCCCGCAGATCGACCGCATGGCGGAACGGATCGCCTCCTGGGGCTACGTCGTGCTCGCCCCGAACATCCTGTACCGCGCGGGCCGCGCGCCGGTCGTCCCGCTGACGGACATCAGCGTGCCGGAGAACCGGGAGGCGTACCTCGACGCGCTCATGCCGATCGTACGGACGTTCACGCCCGCGATGATGGTGGAGGATGCGGGGGCGTACCTCGACGCGCTCGCGGGTCTCGCGCCCGGCCGCGCCGGCGTCCACGGCTACTGCTTCGGCGGGCGCATGGCCCTCCTTACGGCGGCGGCCTACCCCGAACGCGTCGCGGCGGTCGCCAGCTTCCACGGCGGCGGCCTGGGCTCCGAGAGCCCGGACAGCCCGCATCGGGGAGTCGGCCGAATTCGGGCGGAGGTGTACGTCGGCTACGCGGACGGGGACCACGAGATGCCGCCGGAGCAGATGGAGCGGCTGGAAGAAGCGCTGAAGACGTCGGAACTGACCTACCGGACCGAGCTTTACCCAGACGCGCCGCACGGCTTCACGATGGCCGACACCCCCATGTACCAGGCGGAGGGCGCGGAGCGGCACTTCGACCGGCTGCACGACCTCTACGCGCGAACGCTGGGGCCGGACGCAGAGCCCACGCGGTAAAGGTGGGCACCACGGATCACCCCATTCATTGTGTTCGGGGGACGATGTAGAGCCTAAGAGGGTGTCGAGAAACGACGTTCCGGAGTTGGTGCGGCAGGGTAAGCCCCGATGCCCGGTCGTTTTTCAGAATTGGGGTCGAGCGTAGAAGAGGGCGGGACGTCACCCCTTCCTTTTGGGGAGGGTTCGTGCCCTGAGAGGAAGGGGACGGGGGAATAGAGAGCGAATCCAGTGGCAAGTTCGGAACGTCGAGTGCAGAGTGAACGACTCTCCACGGTCCCGAACTCTCTCACCCCCGTCCCCTCCCTCTCGCCAGAGCGAAAGGAAGGGGTGACGTCCCACCGTCCTCCCGAGGAGAACGGCATCTTCAATAACGAGATGCTATTGGGGCTTGCCCGGCGAGGGGATGCCGCCTTCCGCTCGCGAGGGGCGCGTCGTGATGCTCCCGCAAGGCAAGCCCTGCCGCTACAATCCATTTTCCAACAAGCCCTAAGGGCTCTTGAAGGCCCTTCACCACATCTCGAAGGAGCGTCGTCCGTCGATGTCGGAGAAGCCGTACTCACCCACGATCTCCTTCAGCTCAATCAAGCGGCCCGTCTTCGCCATGACGTTCGGGTCCGTGGCCAGGGCGACCACACCGCGGCCGATGAGTCGGGGCGTGTGGCACCGGAGCACCGTCGGGTCGAGCTCGACGGCAAGGCGCAGGTCGCCCTCGGTGAACACCCCGAAGCACTTGAAGAACGCGCCGGGAAGCAGGGACAGGATCGCGATGCCGTGGCCCCGCAGTTCGTCGGCCACGCTTAGCGCGATCCGGTTGGTCAGCGCCTTCTCCATTGCGTAAAACTGGTCCCACTCGTGGTCGCTCACGTTGACGATCAACCCCGAACGCGCCTCGGCCATCCGGCGCGCGCCGACGTGGGTCGAGATGATGTGCGAGTGCCCGCCGTCTACGACGGACCGGAGGCCGTCCGCGAGGTCCGTCTCCAAGAACGGATCGTTTCGAGAGACACCCGACACGGCGTTGACCAGCAGATCGAGCCGCCCTTGCTCCTCCATCACGCGGTCGAAGAGGCGCTCCACCTGCGCAACGTCGGTGTGGTCGACCTGGATGGGGACACCGCGCCCCCCGTGGGCATCGACCATCTCCGCCGTCTCCTCGATCGTCTCCGGACCCTTGCGGGGCGAGGGAGCTCCCCGCACGCTGCGCCCGGTGCAGACCACGGTCGCCCCTGCGGCACCCAGCTCGATGGCGATGCCTCGCCCGGCGTGGCGGGTCGCCCCGGCGACGACGGCGACCTTCCCGACGAGCGGCTTCTTTTCAGCGTTCATGGCTCTTGTTCGTCTCAGCGAGGAATGCAGACATCAGTCTACATTAGTCACCAGATTTCCACCACTCGCATCGTTGAGCGCTTGTGTTCCTCGTTAGCTAGAATCAGGGTCTACGGTCGCGTCGCGGATCGCTTCCGGTACGTGCCCGGTCGGCTCTTCACGATGTTGGCGAACGCCGCGCTGAACGCGCTCTCCGAGCCGTAACCCACGGCGAGGGCGATGGCGGAAAGGCTCTCGTCGCCGTCTCGCAGCAGATCGCAGGCGACCTGCATCCGCCAGTTCAGGAGGTACTCCATGGGGGCCACGCCCACCCTCCTCTTGAACGTGGACGCGAATCCCGAGCGGGACATGCCTGCGAGCCGGGCGAACTCCCCAATGGACTCCACCGCATCGATCGTCCAGCGCAGCCCTGGCACAATAAGCCATGCTCGACACTCACCCCGCCGCAGACCCTGCCACGCCCCTGCGGATCGCCGTGGTCGGGCTCGGCGGCATCGGCAGCGCCTTCGCGTTCCATCTCTCGCGAACGGGCCACCACGAGGTCACCGCGGTGGCTCGGCCAGACTCACTACGGCTTCGACAGCTGCGGCGCGACGAGGGGATCGTCGACAGGAAGGGGGAGCGCGCGAGCGTGAGCATGACCGACGTGCTCGACGAGGGGATTCCCTACGACCTGGTGGTCGTCACTCTGCTCGCCCATCAGGTCGACGCCGTGCTTCCCGCCCTGTGCCAGAGCGCCGCCAAGCGCATCCTGTTCATGTTCAACAACTTCGAGCCGGAGAGGCTGCGCGACGCGGTCGGGGCCGAACGTTGCGCCTTCGGCATGCCGTTCATCCAAGCCAGGCTCGACGGCGACGGACGGCTCGACGCCACGATCGGCGCGGGCGGCCAAAAGACCCGAATCGGCGATCGAGGCGGGGTGGACCTCTTCGTCGCCGCAGGCCTGCCGTCCGTCTTCGAGCCCGACATGCCGCTCTGGCTTCGCTGCCATGCCCCTCTGTGCGTGGCGTTCGAGAGCGTGTCGGCGGCGGGGGTGCGGCGGGGCGGTGGGGCGTCTTGGCGGGAGGCGGTCGTTCTGGCGCGCGGGGTGCGCGAGAGCTTCACGCTGATCCAGCGGCTCGGCTTCCGACTTTATCCGTCGGGGAAGTCGTTGCTCAACCGCAGTCCGGCCTGGGTCGTGGCGGGCATGTTGTGGTCGATGTCGCGCGTGCCCTCGTTCCGTGAGCTCCTCGCGACGGGGACGGGCGAGTGTCGCGCACTAGTGGGCACGATGGTAAGGGCAGCGTCCAAGGTAAGCCCACCGGTCAGGGTGGCGAGAATCGAGGCGATGAAGCCGCCGCAACCATGAACGCCGCGCTCGAAACGTGCCGAGGGTGCGGAGCCCCTTAGCGCGTGCGGCAGAAGCTTTGAACGTGCCGACTCGCCTTATCTCGCAATGAGCGTTCCGGTGAGACTCCGTCCGCCTCGACCAACTCCCATAACCCGCAATCGTCGGCATTTCGTGCTTATGGACTGAGATACAGACCTGTGGCGGCGAGAAGTCGTCGTGTCGCGGCCAAGGCTGCACCGTCAGACCCAAGGCCATGAAGACGCTTCTTCCGCGCTCGGTCCTGCTTCTCGTCCTCGCATCGCCCCTTCGCCCTGAAGCCGCCGTCGACCAGTACCGCGTGTTCGACGTTGGATGCATGGACGGCTGGGTGTACAGCGAGGCGCGAGGCGTCTCCGCCTCGACCTATGTCGTAGGTCGCGTGTGCGACTCCAAGGCCGATCACGGCAGGCCCCAGCACGCCTTTCTTTATGCCGATGGAACGATGCGCGACCTCGGCACGCTCGGTGGCGCTGAAAGCGAGGGCTTCGGGGTCAACGCCTCGGGACAGGCCGCGGGATACGCCCGCACAAGGGACGGAAAGGAGCATGCGTTCCTCTACGCGGAGGGCTCGATGAGGGACCTCGGAACCTTGGGCGGGGACACGAGCCACGGTTCCGCCATCAACGACGCGGGACAAGTGACGGGCTACCGCTTCCTCAAAGGAGACACCGTCCACCACGCCTTCCTGTTTTCGGGCGGCATCATGCACGATCTCGGCACCCTCGGAGGGGCGTTCAGCGACGGTTCGGCAATCAACGCCTCGGGGGACGTGGTCGGCCAGTCCTGGACCGCCAAAAACTCCGGCAAGCACGCCTTCCTCTATTCGGAGGGGAAAATGAGCGACCTTGGGACGCTCGGCGGCACCGAAAGCGCGGCAGAAGGCGTCAACGATGTGAAGCAGGTGGTGGGCATCGCCGCTCTCGCGACGGGCGAGCGCCACGCCTTCCTCTACTTGAGCGGCGCGATGAAGGACCTTGGCACCTTGGGTGGATCGCTCAGCCTCGCCACCTCGATCAACGCCTCGGGGCAGATCGTGGGCTGGTCGCTCGTCGCGGGGAGCACGAGCGAACGCGCCTTCATCGACGTGGGAGGCGTGATGAAGGATCTCGGTTCCCTTCTCGACGCCAGCGCAACCGGCTGGATCCTTGAGCGAGCCACCGGCATCAACGACGCCGGGCAGATCGTTGGCTACGGCACCCACAACGGCCGGAGCCGTGCCTTTCTCCTGAGTCCCTTCAAAGCTTCGGACCACGATCGCTAAGAAACCCAAACTCATTCCCGAACCGCCTCTTATAGCCCACAATCACCGGTGAAAGCAGGCTCGATCGACGATCTTCCACGGTGATATGCTGTCGGCGTGCTGCCCGCCCTTGCCCTGCTCGCCGCCGCGTCTCCGGCTTTCGTGGACGTCGACGCGACGTTCTTCGCGGGGCGGCTCCCCGCCGTCAAGGCGGAGGTCGCGCCCGGTAAAAGTACGTACTTCATGCTCGACACTGGCTCAACGACGACGCTGTGCTTCGCCAAGATCGCGGACGGGCGTTTCGGTCCGATCCTCAAGTTGGGCAGTCGGTCGGTCACCGTGTCCTCGAAGCCTGACGACGAGGTGAAGGAACGCTTCGATGGCATGACTTCTCCTATCCCGGATGCGAAGATCGAGGGGCTCTTTGGCACCGACTTCCTGCGAGACAAGCAGGCGCTCCTCGATCCTTATCACGGCCGGATTGCCCTGCGCACCGGCGCGGCGCTCGATCCGAAGGAAGCGGAGCGGCTCCTGCGTGAGGCCGACCCTTTCCAAGCCGGACGCTTGCTGGCGACGCTTCCCCTCGCCTTGTTGGAGAACGGCTGGTACGCGGCGCGCTTGCGCATCGCGGGCAAGGAGGCCCGCGTCGCCCTCGATACGGGAAGCCCGTTCTTCGCCCTGCGGAAGACCTTGAGCGAAGGGGCGGGCGCCGTGGAGATCGCCGAGAACGGCGCGGGGCCGGGGACACCGGGGGTGAGGATGCTTCCGGAACTGGCGGTCCATTCGAGCCGGTTGCCGCTTCAGGTCGTCGCCGACTGTCCCTTCGAAGAGATCGACGGCGTGCTCGGTCTGACGCACCTCGCGCGCACGGCAATCGTGGATCTACCGGGCAAGGCGGTCTACTATCTCCGGCCGGATAAACCTGCGGACATCGTGGACGCAGCGCTCGCGCGGATCGTCGGCCTCCCCGTCGTCCGCATGAAAGATGGCATGCTGGCCCTCGATCTCGGAGCGTACAACGGCGTTCTTCCTTCTACGGGCGAACCCATGGTCCTAGTCTCGGTGCAAGCCCGGCCGATCGATTCGCTCCGGTCCCTCGTCGAGCGGGCGATCGGGGGCGAAGCCAAGGCGATCGCGGAGATCGCGAAGGTGTGCCGCGCCCGATGGAAATCGCCGACGTGCGTGGTCCATCAGGAGGGGAAGGACACAACGCTGACCTTCGGGATCCTTTAGTGCGCACGGCACGTCACGCCACCTTGGGCGCAGGAATGAAGGGTACGCGGCAGAAGCCCAACTAAGACCATCGCTCATAAACCACAATCACACGCCGACATGGCTCGATGAGAGGTCATCTGACGTTTCAAGGCTTAAACAGCACGTTCGCCATGTTAAGCGGACGGTAGAAGAGGTCGGCGGTCGCGATCACGCCTGGTTCCCGGCGTGGGGAGCGGATCAGGTGTCCATCGAGGCACACGCGGTTGATCGGTCCTTCGCGGGGCGAGAGGTCGTGCCACACGGGGCTCTCGCTCGCCGCGTGGATCGCGCCATGAAAGGGGCAAGCAAGAACGCCGATCGAGGGGTAGGCAAGGATGCGCGCCCAGAAAGCGTCCTTATCGGCGGGTTCGAAGTCCCTCAGGTAGGCGTAGCTGATCGGGAAGTCCACGTAGCCCGTGTCTCCCGAGAAGTTGGTCAGCCTCGTTCGATAGCCTTGCGGCCAGCGGTAAGGCTCGTGCTCCGGACACTTGAAGACGCCCGATCCGGAAGCGGGCTTTACAAGGTCGATTGAGGGCGCGGGATGCGTCCAGTCGCCTTCGCTGTAGAGATCGAGCGCAAGGTAAAGCTGGTGAAGGTTGGACGCGCACGACGTCATCTTCCCTTCGGCCTTGGCGCGAGCCACCACGGGAAAGAGGAGCGCGGCGAGCATGGCCACGATCGCGACGACGACGAGGAGTTCGGTGAGGCTAAAGGCGCGTTTCATTGAGACCTTCGAAGGCGGCGAGGGGATGACCCGTCATGGACGGTTTGGGACGGTGATCACGCCAGAAG
>CAXUKB010000263.1:0-6249 GCA_964251345.1 uncultured Fimbriimonas sp.
GTCTCGGGCCGGGTACCGATCCGGTTCGGTTTCACAACCGTGCCTCCGGGTGGCGACGGATTCGGAAGCCGCGACGCTTTCACCTTCGGAATCGGCTACCGTATGAACCGCTTCCCCATCGGGATCGACCTCAGCTTTGCCGTGCCCGAAAACGGCGGTACCGACTTCAGCATTGCCGCCTCCTACCGATTTAAGTAACATGACCGCCAAGTCTCTTGCCTTCCTTGCCGCCGTCGCCCTGTCGACGGTCGCCAGCGCCCAGTCGTGGAGCCGTGCCTACGATGAAGGTCTCACGGCGGCCCGTGCGGCAAAATGGGCGGCGGCGCGTGAGGCGTTTCAGCAGGCGGCGGCGGGACGTCCGGAAGATCGGTCGAGCCCAACCGTGCTTCCGGGTCCGGCGACGGAACGAAAGCTCTGGCGGAACGGAGCTCCATATTCGCCAAATTTCTTGGCCGCGTACTCGCTTTACCGACAGGCGGTGGCGACCGTCGATCCGAGCGAAGCCTCGAAGCTCCTGCGGACTTCCGCCGGGGAGTTGGAGACGCTGCTCGATAAAGGGCAGGACAGCGCGGAAGCGTTCTTCTACCTCGACGTGATCTACACCCGGTTGGACGACGCGGCGAAGCGGCGGACGGTCGCGGACCGGCTCGGCAAGCTCGGGCACAAGCCTGACTTTAAGGTCGACGACGAGATCGTTGCTCCAGAAGAGTTGGCCGCCCTTCAGGCGCAGTCGACTGGAAGTACTTCCGCAAACCCGATCCCGACGCCGGGTGGTAATACATCGCCCAAAATCTTTGGGCCGGGTCCCCTCGTCGGCGCGACGAACCCGGCGGTGAACGCGAACGTTCCGCCGCTCACCCAGAAGTTTGCGCTGATCATCGGACAGAACGGCAGCCACGTTCCGGGAGGCCTCATTCCCTATGCCGTCGACGATGCCGACCGAATCCGTGGCTCACTTGTCGACTTCGCCGGTTATCCCACCGCGAACGTGACGTTGATGAAGAACGTGACGGCCGCAGAGATCAAGGCCGCCGCCATCGAACTTGCCGGCCGGCTGCCCGAGGAAGCGACGGTCACGATCTTCTTCGCCGGGGCGGGTGTGAACCTCGACGGAAAAGATTATCTTGCCGGCGCGGACACGGAGTCGGCGGGAGACGTGGCTACCATGCTCGGCAAGACGGAGCTGTTCGCTCCCTTCGTGCAGCGCGGAGCCCGCGTCTACAGCTTCTTTGAGGTTAACCGTCCGAGAGACGCGAACGACAACTATTTCGGTCGCGAAAGGGTCACCATCGGCTCCGTTTCGCAGGTTCAGGCAACCATCGCGGGCGACGTCGTCACCCCAATTTACCGGCAGAACAAAGCGGTGGGAGTCTTCGCCAACGCCTTCGCGATGTCGATGGCGAACGTCCGGTCGAACCAGATTCCGATCTACGAGTTCATGTACGAACTCGTCGGCTTCATGCGGAAGGGCGACACCGGCCTCTACGGTGGAGGCAGTCGGCAGATCTGTACGCTGCCGCAGCTCACGAACCTCGCCGCCGACTCCAAGTTCTAAGCTCGCCCTCTACTTTAGGCGTTTAGCGAGGATTCGCGTCCAAGCGATCCGAGGCGATTCGCAGACCGTCCAACGTCAGGGTCGGCTCGAATCGCTCGACTCGCTCGCACAGGTCGAGGAACATCTCACCCAAGCCTCCGGTGGCGACGATGCGACATCCGCCTCCGAGTTCCGCGTCCATTCTCGACGCTAAGCCGTCGATCGCGGCGGCGTAACCGAGGACGATTCCCGACTGAAGCGATTCGACCGTGGTGCCGCCGATCGCCCGCTTCGGCGCGGCAAGCGAAAGTCCTTCGACGTGCGGCAGCTTCGCCGCCCGACGAAAGAGCGCTTCGCTTCCCACAAGCACGCCGGGCATGATCGCGCCGCCCAAGTAGCGCCCTTCTCGGTCGACCGCGTCGAAGTTCGTTCCAGTCCCGAAATCGACGACGATGAGGGGAGCGGGCACGATGTCGAGCGCTCCTAAGGCATTCGCGAGACGATCCGCGCCGACAGAAGTTGGAGGCTGATAGAGCACCGTGAGTCCAACCGATGCGCCATCGCGCAGAAAACGCACTTCTCGGCGGAGCCATCGTTGGCAAAGCAGACGAATCGGTTCGACCATCGGCGGTACCACGCACGCGCAGACCACCCGCTCGACCATCCAAGGAAGATCGGCCAAGTCGAACATGGTTCGTAGCCACGCCCCAAGCTGATCCTCGGTCGTGTCTGGGTCGGTGGCATGACGCCACTGAGCGGCCCATCTGCCCTCGTGCCAGACGCCGAACACGCAATGCGTGTTGCCGACGTCAATCGCCAAGAGCATGGGTGAGGTCGACCCTCCCCTCGACGTGGCCGCATAACCGTTCGAGCGTCGCATCCACCAAGGCATTCGTCACTTCGTCGCGCAGGATCTCGTCCTCGGCCTCCACCATGATTCGGAGCATCGGCTGGGTGCCGCTCGGCCGGACGAGCAAGCGGCCGTTGCCGAGGAGTCGTGTTTCTGCATCCTCGAGACGGTCGCGCAGCTTCTCTTTCCAGCCCTCCGTCGAGTCCACCCCGACGTTGACGAGCAATTGGGGCCACGCGCGGTAGTCGTCGACGCAGGATGTCGAGGTCCGACCTGAAACCGCGAGCGTCCGGAGCAGTTCCAGTGCGGTCACCAAGCCGTCGCCGGTCGGCTGATGCTCGGGGAAGATCAGGTGGCCCGACTGCTCGCCGCCGCAGAGGGCGCCGGTTTGCCTGATCTTCGCGGCGACGTGCTTGTCGCCGACGGGCGTGCGCTCCAGCCGAATGCCCATCCCGCTCAGGTAGCGCTCGAAGCCGCCGTTGCTCATGACGGTGCCGACGACGACGGGCGGATCGAGCCGCCCACCCGCCTGTCGGTGCGCGGCCCAGATCCCGAGAGTTCGGTCGCCGTTGATGAGTCTGCCCGACCCATCGCTAAACACGGCACGGTCGGCATCGCCGTCAAAAGCGACGCCCACATCCGCACTCATGAGCCGAGTCAGTGTCTGAATCGTATCGGGCTTCGTCGCACCGCCGTCGGCATTGATGTTCAATCCATCCGGGCGGTCGCCGACGACGATCACCTCGGCGCCCAACGCACGAAGAACGTGCGGGGCGAGCGCATAAGCCGCACCATGAGCGGTGTCGAGCGCGATCCGCATTCCATGTAGTCCTTCGGGCACCAGACCGACGAGGAAATCGGCGTACTCGTCAAGCGGCTCGGAGGAGGCGCGGATCGTCGCGACCGACGCGCCGGTACCGCGTTCACCGGGTCCTTCGTCCATCCGACGTTCCCAATCCGCTTCCTGTTCGTCGGTCGACTTCACCCCTTCGTGCGAGAGAAACTTGATGCCGTTGTCGGGTGCGGGATTGTGGCTCGCGCTCACCACCGCACCGAGACCGAAGCCGCCCCTGCGGGCGGCGAACGCCACGGCGGGCGTGGGCGCGATGCCGAGCGAAACGACCTCGATTCCCATCGACGCAAGGCCGGCCGACATCGCGGCCTCCAGCATCGGTCCGGAACGTCGCGTGTCGCGCCCAACGACGACCCGCTTCGGAAGCGACGTTCCGCCGAGCCAGTCCCCAACCGCAAGTCCCAGAGAGAGGGCGAACTCGGGCGTGAGCTTCGCGTTCGCCACGCCACGGACACCGTCCGTTCCGAACCAGCGGCGACTCAAGCGGGCCTCTGCGCCACGCGGACCCGTGCCGGGCGGATCACCTTTTCATGCATGGTGTAGCCCGGCTCGATTTCCCCAGCCACGTGACCCTCTTCGATCTCGGCGCTATCCTGAAAGCCGAGCGCCTCGTGCCGCTCGGTGTCGAACGGCTGTCCCACGGATTCAATGCGTCGAATCCCTTGCGCCTCGAGCACGGAGCGAAATTGCCGCTCGACCGCCGAGATGCCGCCGCGCATGACTTCGACGGTCGCACCCTGGTCGAGATGAGCGACGGTGCGTTCGAAGTTGTCGAGCACCGGCAGAAGGTCTGTGGCGAGCTTTTCCGAGGCGAAGCGCATGGCCGTCCGCTTCTCCGCTTCGACGCGGGCGCGAAAGTTCTTGAAGTCGGCCATCGCGCGGAGCACCTGATCGCGGAGCTGGTCGCGCTCATCGGTCAGCTTCTGAACCTGGTCGAACAGACCTTCCATGTCCGTCTCGACGCGCTGCCCCTCTTCGGCTGCGCCGTTCGACTCTTCGTTCGGGAGATCAGGGTTTTGGACGTCGCTCATGGTGAGAGTTTACTTGGCCCGGTCAAACCTGAACGTGCGGCTTTCGTTCTCCGGTTCGTCCGTATTGCACCGGTCGAACAAGTCCCTCCTTACATCCGCTTGACCCTGAAGAAGAAATCGGATACGATGGGCGAACGGAGCGGGCCGCGCCCGACGTCCCCTCGAAAAGCCATGATCAACGCCGACTACGCCGCCGCCAACTTCGGCGCGGGCAAGCGCTTCCGACTCATCCTCCGCGAGAGCGGCGTCACCCGCGACATGGGCGGCGGCGAAGACGGTTCGCAGTCCGTACAGATCGTCGACAGCATCATGATGCAGGCGCTCGACACCGGCACGAGCGACATCCATCTTCAGCCCGAGCGAGACCAGATGAAGATCAGGTTCCGGCAGGACGGCCAACTCCAGGACAACGGACAACTCCCGCCGGAGATCGCCGGAAACGTGATCGCGCGCCTGAAGCTTGCATCCGGGATGCGCATCGATGAGAACCGCGAGCCACAGGACGGCCGTATCGACATGGAGTACGGCGGCCGCCGACTCTCCGCCCGCGCCTCCTGTATTCCCTGCCTCAACGGGGAGAAGTTCGTCATGCGCCTTCTCGATCCGGAGCGCATGAAGGTCGACCTTGCGCGCTTGGGAATGCCGGAGGACGTCCTGAAGAAGTGGGGGCGCGCGGTGCAATCGCCTTACGGCCTCATCCTCGTGACCGGCCCGACCGGTTCCGGAAAGACCTCGACGCTTTACGCTTCCCTGCAGACGCTCGACTCGAAGAACCGTAACATCGTGACGGTCGAGGATCCGATCGAATACGAGTACGAGAAGAACATCGCGCAGGTCCAGGTCTCCGAGAAGATGACCTTCCCGCGGGTGATGCGAACCTTCCTTCGCCAAGATCCCGACGTAATGCTCGTCGGTGAGATGCGCGACCCCGAATCGCTCGCCATCGGCATTCAGGCGGGACTTACCGGTCACCTCGTGCTCTCCACGCTCCACACCAACAACGCCATCGAGACGATCGGCCGTATGGTGGACATGAACGCGGAGCCTTACCTCGTCTCCGGCGTCGTGGTCGCGATCCTCGCGCAACGGCTCGTGCGCCTGAACTGCCCCAAGTGCCGTGAGGGCTATCGTCCGACCCAGGACGAGATGGAGGTGCTGAAGTTCACCCCGGAGGAGCTCGAAAAGGCACGCTTCGCGAAGGGCAAAGGATGCGCCGAGTGCCGCGGTACGGGCTACCGGGGCCGTATTGGCGTGTTCGAACTCATTCTCGGAACGCCCGAGTTTCGGGCGGCGGTGTCTCGCAACGCGAGCATGCTCGAGCTTCAGGAGGTCGCCCGTAAACAGGGTTATCGAACGATGATCGAGGATGGCAAAGCCAAAGTGTTGACCGGCTGGACGACGCCGGAAGAAGTCATTAAGGCCGTCTACACCCAGACCGTCGAGTAGCCCCATCCAAGAAGGGCGGCTTTGTTAAGGTTAATCGCTCCTTAACAAGCCGCACATCATTCCTTAACATTTGCCCCTCATCCTAACTGGCAAATGCGAAAGGCATTCACCCTTATCGAATTGCTGGTCGTGATCGCGATTATCGCGATCCTCGCCGCCATTCTGTTTCCCGTCTTTGCCCAAGCTAAGGAGGCCGCCAAGAAGACCGCGTGCCTTTCGAACATGAAGGAGATCGCCACGGCGACGTTCATGTACGCGGGCGACAGTGACGACATGCTTCCGAACAACACCTGGCATCAGGACGTCGCGGGCACCCCCTACTTCAATCCGGCCAATCCGTCAGCGAAGTACGATGTCCATTGGACGTATCTGATGCAGCCTTATATCAAGAGTTGGGACATCTTCGTTTGCCCAAGCGATTCCGCACCGACCCTTCCGAAGAACGTCTGCCCCAACGGTCTTTCCGACCTTGGCAAGGCACCCATGGTCTGCGACTGGCAGGCGCCCAAGTCGTCGTACGTCGCCAACTACAATC
>CAXUKB010000263.1:6259-7039 GCA_964251345.1 uncultured Fimbriimonas sp.
AATCTGCTCGCCGTCCACGACTCGTCACCGATCACAATGACCGTTCTGGCCGCTCCGGCCGACACGGTGATCACGAGCGAGCGGCGCACCAAGATGGAGAACGCGACCAACTCCGCGATCAATGGCCAGAAAGGCATGATGGGCTTCCTTCCCGCTCAACCCTGTTCGGGCGCGGTCTATACCCCCTCGATTTCTGCGTCGAGCCCGGGCAAGAACTACATGACTTTCCGCTTCTACACGCCCACCGATGCCGCCGCGAGCCTCAAAATGGCGGACGACACGAACGACATCGTGCGTGTAAAGTGGGACCGCCACACCGGTGGCGGCAACTACGCCTACGCCGATGGCCACGCCAAGTACCAGAAGATCGGCCAACTCCTGAATCCGGACCATTATGGCTTCGGCGAAAAGCCCTATCCGAGCCCCATTCCCGGCGTCAGCAGCCGCGTCTGCAACTGAAGAGTTTCCGAGCCCTCCTCATGGGGGCTCGACGATTATTTTGCGTCTCCAGGCATGAGGTGCTCCGGAACCGTGCGGCTCAACGCCGAGTCGACGTTGCCCTTGGCGTCGTAACGCAGTTCGATCACGCGGTCGTAAACGTCGTCCGGCCACTTCCCTTCTGGAATCAAACGAGCGGGATCGGCTCCGAGCGCGGTTAAGAGCTTCGGCAAGGATCCGTGGTGCCAGCAGACCAAGATCCGATTTCCGTCGTGCTCGGTCCTTAGCGCCTGGGCCAAGTCGTCCGGCTTCTTGTTTTCGAAGCGGACGTCGACCTTCATG
>CAXUKB010000264.1:0-7019 GCA_964251345.1 uncultured Fimbriimonas sp.
GCTTCTAGTCAACCACTATGCGACTTTCAAAGAACCCTGTACGCTCTGCCTTCGGTCCCTGCCGTCTCTCGACTGCAGCGCCCTTGACGATTAATATTTTCCATGAAACGCGAAGCGTTTGTCAATCCCTTAACGTCCCCGATCCTCGATTTCGCTCAGAAAGGTGAAATCGAGCCGTTATCGCCCGCAAAGAACGCCGGCGTTCCGTCTCCCGAACGCACACGGATCGCCGTTGGGAGACTCCTCCGGTCTCATGTAGAGAGGGTTAGAACAAATGGCTGAGACGGTTGGGATTCGTGGAACGACGCCGATCCGATCGCGTCGACGAGCGAGCCCTTCTTCACAAGGGATTAATTTCCGATGTCGAGCACGCGGACTCTCCGGTCGTGCCGAAGGGTCACCGTCGTGGGGCCGATCGCCACGATCTCCGTGCCGTCGGGAAGATGGCCGCCTTCGTGAAGCACGCACGTGTCCTTGCCGATCTCGACCACCGCCGTCGCGTGGGCGCCGGACAGAATGCCGGTCACGCGCATCGGAACGTCGACGGCGGCCGGGGCGCTCGCCGGAACGGGGCCGCCGGCGGCAGGCAACGGACCCGAAGGCGGTAACGGGCCGCTTGGGAGCGCTTGGGGCTGGCTCTCGGGTAGCGGAGCCACCTTTACCGGCGTGATCGTGCGAAAAGGATCGACCATCGTTCCTAAGACCGGCCGAGGGGGCTCGATCAATCCGTCGTCTGGCTTCGACGAGGCGGCGACGGTGGGCTGGCCGTTCGTGGGCGAGGTCGCCGCCGGGGCGCCGATCGCCTCGACGGGCGCCTCGACGGGCTTCGAAGGCGACACCGCGCCGACGACCCGCCAAGCGGCGCAACCGAACACGGCCACGATCAGCCCGACAAGCTTGCCCGCCTTCGCGGCGTCTTCCTTGCGCAGGAAACTCAACCTTTGCCTCCCGCCGTGACGGGCTCGTCGTCGGGAATCAAGTGGGGGGTGATGCTCACGAGAATGTCGCTTCGCTTGTGATTGCGGACGCGGCTCTTGAACAGCTCGCCCACGAGGGGAAGCCGCGAGAGGAAGGGCACCTCTTGAACCGTACGGATGTCCTCGTCACGAATGAGACCCCCGAGAACGACGGTCTCCCCGTCCTTCACGATGGCGGTGGTCTCGGCCTCGCGGGCACTCGTCTGGGGAATGTTGTCCGTGTCGATCGACGTGATCGTGCTCACCACCGGGTTGACGTGCAGGGTGATATTGCCGTCTGCGTTGATGCGGGGGGCAAGGAGCAGGATGATGCCGACCGGAAACTCTTGGATCTCGACGTTCTGCGCGCCGAGGGCGCCGCCGGTCACGATCTTGGCGCGGTAGGTGTCGCCGATAAACACCGAGGCTTGGCCGTCGTCGACCACGCGAACGCTGGGCTTGGCGAGGATCTTCGCCTCCTTGTTCGTGACCATCGCGCTCAGCGTGGCGTTGAAGTTCCACGGTACGCGGCTGAACAGGCCCGCGCCGGCCGGTTTCGTGTTCAGCGGAATGTCCGTGACGACGCTCCCCTTGGGCGCCTCCCAGAAGTTGAACTGGGTCCAATCGTACTTGAGGCCAATGTTCTCGTCCTGCTCCGGGGTCGTCTCGAACACGTTCACCTCGACGACGACCTGCCGCGGTTTGCGGTCGAGTCGGGCAAGAAGCGCGATCGCGGCGTCGACTTCCGAAGTCCTTCCGCGAAGGACGATCGTCTTCGCACGTTCGCTCGCCGGAAGCGAGGCGCCCGGGAGGGTCGTGCCCGTCGGCGAGGTCGCCACCACGGCCGAGCCGCCCGACGTTCCGGTGGTGGCCGAAGCGCTCGACGAGGAGCCGACGATGCCGGAGACGCCCGCCGTAAGGGGGTTGAAGGCCGCCCGCTTGGGCTGGTAGGCCTCGGGACCCGCGAACGCCTCGATGTTCGGGGCGGCCTGACGAAGCACGTCGAGAAGCGACTGCGCAGTGGCGTACCGCACGTCGTAGACGCGAAACTCGCCGACCTGCGCGGTGCTCGAGTCGCGGTCGAGCCGCTGAGCGGCGGCCCGCGCCGCCTCGACCGACGCGCCGGGACCAGACAGCGCGAGCGCGCCGCCCGGCTTGTCCCCCGTCGTCGGCACGACCTTCACGTCCGGATAAAGGCCGCTCAGCAGGGGGGCGACGATGCTCGGCACCGCCCGCTCCAGGGGAACGACGTCCGAGATCGTGCGGCGCGCGGTCGAGGCCACTTTAAGACTCTTCACCACGTCGCGCGCCACCTCGACGTCTTCGGGCGTGCCCACGACGGTGACGCCCTCACCCGAGATCCGAACCGCGGCGTAGGGGAGCGCTTCTTGCAGGCGGGTCATCGCCTCGGCGGGATCGGTGTCAATCGCGAACGGAACGGACACCGCGTACGGCTCCAGCGCTTGCTTCATGCCCGCGGGCGGCGCGACGACGAACATGCGCCCGACCTTGCGGACCACCAGCCCGGCGGCGGAGGCGATGCTTCGAATCGCCTCGTCCGGCGTGGCCGCGACGACGTTCAGAGTCACCTCCGGCTTGTCCTTGCCTGCGGCATAGACGATGCTGGCTCCGGTGCGAAGGCCGACCGCCTTCAGGGCGTGGCCCACCTCGAGACCCGAGAACACCATAGGGATGCTCCCGCCCGTCCACCCGTCCCGAACCGGGGAGGCGAGCGTCGTGGCAAAGACAAGGGCGAGGGCGAGAGGGTTCATGACTTCGGGGCATCCTTGGGCGCGGCGGCCCCGGATTCGGCGGTCGAGGGCGCAAGGTAGCGCCCGAGGGAAAGGGAAAGTTCGGAACCGGTCTCGGCCCGCGACCAGTCGACGTGGGAGACATTCAGCAGCCGGTCGCTCGACCAGACGTCGGCGAGGAAGGCGCGTAGGGAAGCGAAGGAGCCCGTGAGCGCGAGGTCGCAGTTCACCTTGGTCACGCCTTCGAGCGCCTTCTTATCGGGATCGGCGGCGCCGTCCTTGTTGGTGTACTCCGTGGCGTGCGAGCTCCAGCGCGAGATCGAAACGCCGCATTGGCGGGCGCGGCGGCGAAGGTCCGTGATAAACGCGGTCTCCTCGCTCGTCGCCCGGGGAGCGCAGGTAAAGCTCCGGTCGTTGGCCTTGTGGGCGACCGCCGCCTCGGCTTCGCTCGCCTTGGCGAGGTCGGCGCCGGCGTGGCTCTCTTCGGCGGTGGCCGCGACGAGCGCGGCGTGGCGGCTCACGATGAGCCCCGCCGAGATGGCAAGGCAGAGGCCGGACGCAAGCCAGCCGAAAAGTCGATAGCGGTCGGGGGTCATCATGCCTTGGGCTTCCTCGCCAAACGGTCGGCGGCGACGGTCGCGCCGGAGATTTCGAACTTGATGCCCCCCGCGGCCTTGGGGTCGGCGCCCTTGACGTCGCGGTCGAACCGGTCGACGGCGACGTTGCGCAGCACGCGGCTCGCTTTGAGGGCCTCCGCCGTGCGCACGAGGGCCGTTTCGTCGTGCGCCTCGCCTTCAAGATGGACAGACAAGTCGTCGCCGACGCTCACAAGCTTTAACCCCACGTTGGGATCGAGGCTCGACGCCACGTCGTCGATCAGGGCACCCATGGGCACGCCTTCCTTGCGCAGCGCCTTGTCTCGCTGCGCTTCGGCGGCCTCGGCGTCAAGGGCATCGCTCGTCGCCTTCTTGGTGGCCTCGATCTGCGCCCTCGTGCTTGCCACGCGGCGCTGGGCGGCGGCGATCTGGCCGTTGTACATCAGGCATCCGACCAATCCGACCGCGACGCTGAGGCAGGCGACGAAGAGGGCTCCGACGAAGTATCGCTTCGTCTCGACCCGCTGGGCTTCGATTCGCCCCGCCGTAAAGAGGTCGATGGTGGGGCTCGCCACGCCGCCTCCCAAAGCGCGAATGGCAAGGCCATAGGCCGCGGTGAACCTCGCGTCGGACGCTTGGCCCTCCGGCGCGGGCGGGACGACGATTTCGATGGGAAGGCCGAAGCGATTCTCGAGCAGCTCGGCGAGGGGGCCGATCGCGGGATCTTCGCAGACGATGCGGACGTGGTCGATCGCGGCGGCGCGGTCGGAGCGCTGGACGTAGTCCATCGTGCGCTGCGCTTCCAGGGCGAGTCGGTCGGCGGCGTCGTGGTCGAAGCCGCTCCACGATTCGCTCTCCGTGTCGTCGTAGGCCGGAGCGTACGCGTGGACGAGGTGGTCTGCGCCCACGTCGAGGCGGCGAAAGGCGGCGAGCGCGCCGCCGACGAAGTAGGCGGCTTCGGTGCTCGACCGGCCGATGACGAGCGCGAAGGACGCCGCTCCGGAAGACAGGCCGGAAGTGGCGGTGCGGAGCATCGCGAGCGGCGTAGGCTCGAGCGCGGAGACGGTGAGCCCCGTGCTTTCCAGTGCTTCGACGAGCGCGATGGCCACCGAGGCGTCCGCGCCGACCACGGTCAGCGTCTGCATCACCTCGGGCTCGGAGCTGGTGGGGTGGACGGGGAAGAACCCGTACGGATCGCCGGAGTTCAGCGCGCCTTGGTGGGCGATCTCGCTGGCGACGAGGGCCGGAAGCTCGGCGTCGGGGCAGGGCGGAACGGTGACCGTCCGGAAGTGCGACTGCTCGCTGGAGACGCCCACCGCGGCCGCGGCGGGCGCGCCGCCAAGCGCATCGACGGCGCGCCGCAAGGCGACGGCGAGGGTGTCCGGCTCCAGCACCACCCCGTTCAGCATCGCGCCGTGGGGCAGGGGAGCGGCGAGGGTTTGGGTGACCGTCGCCTTACCGCCCCGCAGGTGAGCGACCACAAGACGGATCTCCCGCTCGTTCAGTTCGATACCGAGGCTTTGCGGGTCGTTTCGTCGCATGGCGTTTGGAACTCAGGAGGTGCTTGGCTTCGGACTGTTTCGTAATCGGACGAACGTCTCGAATCGGGCGGTCAAGCCGTTGTTCGTCGTCGTCGCGACGATATCGACCGCCGTGAGGCTGGGAGCCGAAGACGCCGAAGGCGGACTGTAACTGGTAAGACCACTGGAATAGTAGGACGAACTGGTGTAGTACGTTAGGGTGAGGGTGGCCCCCGTCGAGAATGTTGTCGTCGTTCCACCCGTGGTTAAAGTGAAGTTGCCGTTCGAGACGCCGTAGGCGAGTTCGGAAAGGGTGCCGTCGTCATTCCGCTGGTAGATCGTGACGCCAGTTGTGCTAGCGCTCTCGAACGCCGCGTCGACGGTGCAGCCGCTGTCCGTCGTCGTGCAGAGGGTTGCGCTGCGGAACGCGTCGGCGAGCCGCAGCGCGATGCCCCGCGCGTCGTCCTGCGCCCCCGGCATCGACGTGCTGAAGGTCTGCATCTTCCAAAGCGAGACCAAAATCTGGAGGAGCGCGCCCATGACCACAGTCATGATCGCGCAGCCCACCAGGAGCTGAATGAGGATCGACCCTCTCCGTCTCATAGGCCTCCGGGGGTGATCACCGTCGCGATGCGGAACAGCTCCGTTCCATCGGCCAAGGAGCTGACGATCACGATGAACGCGCGGCGGCTCTCGAGCTGGAACGCGTAGCCGGAGCTCGTCGGAAGCACGTTTGTGTCGACGATCTGAGCCTGCACCTGGAGCGCCGCCCCGGCCGTCGTGGCGGTGGCGAGCCGGTTGCCGTCTTGGTCGAAGTAGCTCGACCCCGACGCGACCCAGGCGTTCGCCGTGGGGTCGTAGGCGCCCGTCCAGGAGGCGGAATTCGACGGGGCGTCGTAGGTGCCGACGGGCAGGTTGTTCATGCCGTACACCTTCGCCCGCTCGACCTCCGCCCGCGCGAGCTGGCCCGCCTGCGCCGCGAAGCGCGCTTGGCCGTTGCGGCGGAACATTCCCGACCAGAGGCCGAACATCGCCGTGATGGCGACGGCGAGGATCGCCGAGGCGAAGAGTCCCTCGAGGGCCGAGAAGCCCCTTCGGCGACTAGCGACCATCGCAGTAGCTCCCACAGATTTTGGCGCCGCACGGCGGATCGGACTTATGGGCGCAGCTGCTGCTGCAGTCCACTTTGCACCCTCCCGAGAAGGAGCATCGATCGCACATTACCGAGCCGGTCAGGTGGCAGCTTCCGTTGCCGGTGTTGCTGTTCGTGCAGCCGGTCAGCTTCACCTGGGCGCCGACCGTCGTGGAGCAGCCCTGGGTGTTCGCGGTCCGGGTCACCGCGTAGATGCCACCGGAGAAGTTGAAGTCTCCCGTGACGTAGTTGCCCTTGTAGTCCTTGCAGGCGGCCGGCCGGGTGAAGTTCAGCGTGTTGCCGTCCTTCGAGTAGTAGATCCGGAAAAGCGACGGGTCGGCGGTGGTGGTACCGGTGGCGGTGGTCATCTGAATCGGAATCGAGATCTGGTCGTCCGTCGGGAACCAGGAGGAGTCGTACACCCAGGTGCGCACCTGTCCCGGCGTGCCGCCGGAAGCGTAGGCCTGCGGGTCTACGACGAGCTCCGTAGTGGCGTCGTAGCCGAGCGAGAGCGACGAGAAGTAATAGTCTCCCGGCTCAAGGACGAGGGTCGAGACGTTCCCGCTCGTCCCCGGCTTGCTTTGGCAGTAATCCCAAGCGCCGCTCGAATAGAAGTTGTAGCTGGAGTAGTTGCGGCAGGTCGTGCCGGCGTAGCCCGCGCGGGTACATGTGGTCGTCGAGATCGTTGGGGAGGTCGCGTTGCTCTTGTAGGTGTAGATGCCCGCGTAATTATTGTTGTTGAGCTTGATCCAGTTCCAGGCGTTGGCGTCCGTGTAGCCGGTCAGGCCGCAGGTGGTCTTGAGGATCGAGGAGCAGGTCGGATAGGCGTAGGGGGTGTTGCGCGAAGAGATCGTGCAGCCGGCACGCACGCACGAGCCGGTGTACTGCGAGGACGAGCGGTTGCTCTTGTTCGCGTTGACGCACGAGCCGCACGAGAGGCTGGCGCCGAGGGAGCAGGAGACCTTGCCGTTCGTTCCCGAGGTGCCGGTGATCGCGACGCTGGCGGTGGCGTCGAGGCTCAGACCGCTGCTGGTGCAGTTGTCGTCGCCGCCGTTGGTGTAGAC
>CAXUKB010000265.1:0-6969 GCA_964251345.1 uncultured Fimbriimonas sp.
GCCTTGGCCTGAGCCAGGATGGCCGTCTTCTCGGTCAGTCGCCCAACGGCGGCACCGCGGGTCTCACCGACGACCTGAACGTCCTCCACGAGGCCGCGTTCACGTTCACCGGCACCAACGCCACCGGCGTGAAGTTCACCGGCACCGCCGTCGTCGGCAACATGATCTCGGACGGAATCAATGGCAACAGCTTCGGCAGCCAGTCGATTCTCCCCGCCGGTCGCTACAGCGACAGCGTCTCCGAGGACATTTATCTTCAGGACCTCGAGGCCTCGTTCGACACCCGTGTGCTCGGCGTCGGCGCCGTGGCCGTGAACCTCGGCCGCATCCAGAAGCAGACCGATCCTTGGTCGTTCTGGCGCATCGACAACACGACGTACTACTCGAACGATCGATGGGACAACGGTAAGTACACGCTTGACGGTGGTAACGCCGACTTCAAGCTGTTCGGCGCCAAGCTCAGCGCGTTCGCCGGTCGCACCAGCGAGCGATACTCGGTCAACGGCGTCGACCTTAACCAGGTCGTCCTCGGCAATAACCGCGTCGCGGGCGGCCTCAACGGCAGCTCCGACGAGTTGGTCAACCTCAGCGGTCTGCAGACCTCGCCGCTCGACGTCGACCGCATCCTTGGCGTGCAGGGCGCGTTCCCCCTCTTCAAGGCTCTCAACATCAACCTGTCCTACCTCTGGATGGACAGCGATAACGACCAGAACGTTGCCGGACAGGCCCTGTTCGTCGATGGTGCGGATCGCCTCGAAGTCTACGGTGGCGACGCCGACTTCAGCTTCGGACGGTTCAAGATCTCGGGCAGCTACCACGAGAGCGACCTGAAGAGCGGCGAGAACGGCTACGTTTCGAACGACGCCTGGGCGTACGACTCGAAGGTTGCCTACACGAGCAGCCACTACCAGCTGTACGCCTCCCACCGCGAGATCCAGCCCAACTACATCGCCCCCGGTGATTGGGGTCGGCTCGGTATCCTGCGGAACGCGGCCAACATCCAGGGCTTCCAGTTCGGCGGCAGCCTTAACCTGGGCACGAAGTTCGTGATCTCGGGCTCGGGTGAGACCGACACCGGTCTCGGCGGCAACAACGGTCAGGACACGCCTCAGCCGTTCGACGGCGACACGAAGATTCGGAATTGGGCCGCTCGTCTGGACTACAAGTTCAGCTCGAACGTCGGTCTCTATGGATCGTACGAGAACACGGACTTCAAGGGTCTCGTGGGTCAGGATGCGACGGCGCGGTACCGCTTCGCGACGGTCGGTGTGGGCTACGGCCTCAGCGAGCGCGCCAAGCTGAACTTGAGCTACACCTACTCCGACGTAGTTAACGAAGCGTTCTTGGGCGGCTTCGGCACCACCGACGGTCGGTACAAGGGCGGCCTCTTGACCACCCAGCTCACCGTCAAGTTCTAATTCCTTCGGGAAAGCGAACGGAAAGCCTTCCCCGGTCTCCGGGGAAGGCTTTTTTCGTGCCAGACTCTTCGACCGACGCGAAGGCGACCTGATCTGGAGGCAGGCATTTTTATTGGGTAAAAGGAGGGTCCCGATGATCACCCTTTCTCTTGCCGCGCTCGCTCTGGTGGGCGGCGTTCCCCAGGCGCCCTCGATGGGCGACCCGACGACGATCGACGCCATCGTTCGCGAAGGCAAAGACCACTCGCAGGTGATGGGTCGGCTGACCACCCTCTGCACTAAATACGGTCCCCGCCTAACCGGCTCGCCGGAGCTCAGCGCGGCCCAAAAATGGGCGATCGCGCAGTTCAAGTCGATGGGCTTAAAGAACGTTCACTTGGATGAGTGGGGCGAAGCCCCTGTGGGATTCGATCGAGGGCCTCACAACGTGGCGCGCATGGTCTCGCCGTTCGTCTCCGAGATGGTGATGACCACGAACTGCTGGACGAACGGCACGAGCGGAACCGTTCGCGCCGAGGCGGTCTTGTGTCCCGACACGCCGGACGCCATCGAAGCGGCCAAGGACACGCTGAGGGGCAAGTGGGTCGTCCTTCCCGCGCCAGAGGCGCCGGCAGGGGCAGGCGGCGCGGGTGGACGACGGGGCGCCGGTGGGCGCCCCGGAGCGCCTGCGAACGGCGCGCCCACCTCCGCGTCCCCCGCGACCGCGCCTCCGGTTCCGGCGACGCCGGGCGGCACCCCGGCCCAGCGTCCGGCGCAGCCCCAAACGGAGCTGCTCGCGGCCCTCGACAAACTCCCCATCGCCGGCATCGTGCGGGGAAGCCGGAACGAACTCGTGGTGACCGGCGGCCGGTGGACGGACAAAACGTATACCAGCCACCCCGGCGTGCCCCAGATTCTCGTGCGCAAGTCGGATTGCGACCGCGTCGCCTTCGAGATCACCAACGGAAAGCACCCCGTCCTCGAGATCGCCGCGGAAAACCGCTGGTACCCCGGTCCGATCAAGCAGTACAACGTGGTGGCGGACATCCCCGGCACCGAGAAGCCGGACGAGTTGGTCATCGTTTCCGGCCATTTCGACTCGTGGAACGGTCCGGGCTCGCAGGGCGCCTGCGACAACGGCGTCGGCGCGATGACCGCCATGGAAGCGGCCCGAATCTTGAGCAAGGTGGGTGCGAAGCCCAAACGCACGATCCGGTTCATCCTGTGGTCGGGCGAGGAGCAGGGTCTCTTCGGCTCCGCCGGTTACGTCAAGCGCCACCCCGACGAACTGCCGAAAATCAGCGCGGTCCTCGTGGACGACGGCGGCACGAACTACCACGGTGGCTTCGTGGGGATCGCGGCTCAGAAGGACATCATGGAGACGGCGTACGCGCCGGTCGTTAAGGCGTTCCCCGACATGCCGATGGTGTTCGACACCCGCGAGCACATGCCGCGGGGCGGGGGAAGCGATCACGCCTCATTCAACGCGGTGGGCGTCCCCGGCTTCTTCACCATCGAGACCGGCCGGTCGAACTACACCTATCTCCACCACACGCAGCACGACAACCTCGCCGAGGCGATTCCCGAGTACCTCGTGCAGTCGTCGGTCGACCACGCGGTCGTCTCCTACAACCTCTCCTGCCTGCCCGAGCTGCTCCCGCGCGACACGCCACCCGCGCCTGCCGCCGGCTAGCGTCTGTGTAACCCCTCTCCCCTGAGAGGGGCTTAGGGAAAGGGATGCCATGGTGGAGACCGAGGGCTCGTGCGGTCGGCACCCGTGTTTCTCCGAACGACGAGAGGCACGGGTGGCGGGCACGATCATCCCTCTACCCGTGGCACCCCGGTGTCCCTAGAAGAAAACCGATGGGGGTGAGGGGGCAAAAACCCGGGCGTGGAGCCGAAGTCGGCGTCCTCGCTCTGGAGTTCCGAAAGAGGAGCCGAGACGCTAATTCGGGCTCCGCAATCCTCAGACAAGGTTGCGGAGCCCGCAGTCTAGGGAAATCTCCTAGCGAACTTTGTACGACAGGAGACCCTGGAAGTGATTCCGGTTCTCGTAGCTTGCCATGATCTGCAATGCGGGGCCCGAGGTGGGCGTGGTGCGAAGCACCCAGGTGTCGTCGCTGTCGCGCTCGAACATCCCCGCGACTTCCGGACCCTGGAAGGCGATGACTCGCGAAGCGCCGGGGGCACGAAGGCGGATCTCGGTGGTCTGGCCCGCCGGAAGGTCTCGCTTGAAGGGGCCGATCAGGGTGCTGTTCGAGTCGTAGAACCGGGTCATGAGCGTCGGAAGACGCTGCGCGGTCGAGCCCTCGACCGGATAGCCCGCCAAGGGGCGCCACGAGCCGCCGGAGCCGATGCCGAGCCAAGCCACCGCGCCGTTTTTCGGAGAGCAGACGTGAATCTCCGTCCCCGAGGCGTTCGATTGCGGCTGCACCAGGGCAGCATCCTCGGCGCTTCCCGCGTCCGTCTGCAGCGCCACGCGCATGTCGTGGTTCCAAGGCAGATGGA
This sequence comes from uncultured Fimbriimonas sp., assembly GCA_964251345.1. Lineage (GTDB taxonomy): Bacteria > Armatimonadota > Fimbriimonadia > Fimbriimonadales > Fimbriimonadaceae > Fimbriimonas. Next base: position 3,906 of record CAXUKB010000265.1, read on the forward strand.
TGAAGATGTTCGACCCGTCAGATCCCGGCTTCGCGATAAGGTCGGCGGCGTCGAAGTTCATGCGCCAAGCCGACGGTCGGAGTAGGGGCGTCTTCGCGAGCTTGTCGAGCGGAATCGCCGCGACGAGCGCCTGGGCGGGATCGTCCGGAACGTGGTCGGTCGCCATCACCGTGGGATCGACGAGGAAGTACTCGTCCGGCTCGACCGCGCCTTCGGGAGTACCGAGGGTGGTGTCGACGAGACCCCACCGGCCGTCGATGCAGATCGCGTTCCAAGCGTGCGCCACGAGCCACTGGCCCGGCGCCAACCGCTTAGTGGAGTCGGCGAGTGCCGCGCCCGGGTCGTAGGGAAAGCGCAGGTAGCCTGTGACCTTCGAGCACCGTACGCCCATGGCGTCGCAGAGGGCCCCGTAGAGGACGGTGTGGGCCTCACAGTTGCCATTGCCGGCGGCGAGGGTCGCGTCGGCGCTGGGATGACGCACCAGGGCGTACGCGATGTGACTCGTCGTCCAGACGTAAGCGGCTCGGGCTCGCTCGAGCGGGGTGGGCGCAAGGGCGAAGAGTTGCTTCGCCAGAGCGGCAACCGTCTTGGCCGAAGAGACCTGACGCGCCGCCGCGTCGCGCACCTCGAAAGGCGCAAGGTCTCGAACGGTAAGAATCTTTGTGGAAGGCGTGGCGGAAACCAGGGGCAGCAAAGTCGCCGCAAACATTCCCAGCATAGTAATCCTAGTCGTTCCGTGAAACGGGGATCATTAGGGCTAGTACTTCACCTAGTGGTCGCTTTCCGCAAGATCGCGAGGGTCGCGTGAAAGGACAGTGGCGCTTTCTCCTAGTAAGTCGAGCAGGCACCCTTTTTTGGGCAATTTCGGGAATATTCAACCATTGAAGTTACTTTGCAATCTCGCTCGCCCGCGTCTCCCGAACGACCGTCACCTTGATCTGACCGGGGTACTCCAACTCGCCTTCGATTCGCTTGGCGACCTGCCGAGCGAGACGGCGCGCGCCGAGGTCGTCGATCTGTTCGGGCTTCACGATAAGTCGCACTTCGCGGCCCGCTTGTACCGCATAGGAGCGCTCGACCCCGGGAAACGAGTTGGCGATCGTTTCGAGGGCGGTCAGGCGCTTGAGGTGGTTCTCGAGGCTTTCGCGTCTCGCGCCGGGACGGGCGGCGGAGAGGGTGTCGGCGACGATGACGAGCACCGCCTCGGGTGACGAGGGCTCGATCTCGTTGTGGTGCGCCCCCACCGCGTGGAGGACGGACTCCCGCTCGCCCATCGACCGCAGGAACTCCATGCCCGTAAGGGCGTGCGGCCCTTCCCATTCCGGACCGAGCGCCTTGCCGATGTCGTGCAGAAAGCCTGCCCGCTTCGCGATCTCGGCGTTGAGACCCAACTCGTGCGCCAAGGCGCCCGCGAGGCGCGACACTTCGACGGAGTGATCGAGCACGTTTTGGGCGTAGCTCGTGCGGAAGCGCAAGCGCCCCATGGTCTCGACGACCTTCGGGGGCAACGGACCGACGTCGGCCCTCTCGATTGCCCGTTCGCCGGCTTCCTGAATCATGCGGGAGACTTCCTGCGTCGCCTTCTCGTGAAGCTCCTCGATGCGGCCCGGATGGATTCGGCCGTCGAGCATCAGGTTCATGAGGGTGAGGCGGGCCGTCTCTCGACGTACGGGATCGAAGCAGGAGATGACGACCGCCTCGGGCGTTTCGTCCACGATGAGGTCGACCCCCGTCGTCTGCTCGAACGCGCGAATGTTGCGCCCCTCGCGCCCGATGATCCGCCCTTTCATGTCTTCGCTGGGCAGCTCGACGACCGCGAGCGTCGCTTCGGTCATGTAGTCGACGACATGGCGCTGGATAACGTCTAAGACGGCCTGTTTGGCGCGTCGCTCGGTCTCTGCCACACTCGCCGCCTCGACCTCCTTGGCGCGCTGGGCGCCGACCTCGCGGAACTCGGCCTCGATTCTTTTTAGATAGAGGTCGCGGGCTTTCGCCTTATCCAGGTTAGCGACCCGTGCCAATTCGTCGTCGGCTTCTCGGAGGCGGCGCTCCACCAAGGACTCTTTTTCGATCGCGAGGCGCGAGAGCGAGGCGGCTTCCGCCTCGCGAGCGTCGAGGGCGCTGCGCCGGGCGTCAAGCGCGTCTTCTCGGTCGCGCAGACGCTCCTCGGCGCGAGCTGAAGCGGACAGCTTTTCCCTCGCCTCCTCCCGTAGTCGCCCCGCCTCCGTTTTCGCGTCCTCCGCGCGTTGCTGGGCCGACTCCGCCGCCTCACGGTGACGAAGTGCTTCCTGCGCTTTGGGACGGACGAGGGCGGCGTAGACGCCTGCCCCACCCCCGAGAGCGACGAGGAGGCCGCACAGCACGGAAAAGGCGGGGTTCACCGGGAACCTCCGCCTCTTCTCGTCGCCCTACGTGACTCACCCGTCATCCGTCTCTTCTCTACGCCCAATGGGATGGTACCGCCGCTCAGGTAAAGCCTGGAGCGCCCGCCCTCCGCTTTTACTCGGAGACGGGACTGGAGCTTTGAACCGGTGTCTATTCTCTTCCTGTCTCTCCAAAGAACCGCTCGAGCGCACTATGGACCGCCTCTTCTTCAAAGCCGCGGGAGAGGAGGAATCGGCCTGCCCGGGCAAGTTGAGAGTCTTCGGGGTGGAACTTTGCGGCGAGGGCATCGTGCATTCGCTGGGCTTCGTCGGGGGCCTGCGCGAGCGCGGCTTCGATAGCGTCCTCCGCCGTTCCGCGCCGCTCGAGCCGGTCTCGGAGACGGGCATCGCCCTCGGCGCGCCGCCCGGCGGCGCGCGGTCGTACCGTCGCCTCTGCGGCACGCTCGTCCGAAAGCATTCGTCGCTCTCGCAGCCAAGCGAGAGCCGCCTCGACCTCCGCTTCTTCGTAGCGCGAAAGGAGCGCACCCCGCATCTCGGCGACAGTGCGCTCGGCCTTCTCGAGAAGTTTTAGGGCATCGGCAAGGGCCGGAGAAAGTCCCTGCCGCTGGGGAGGAGGCGAGTCCGTCAAATCGGCTCCTCCCTCTCCCTCACGGTTGTCCCTTCGCATGACGCTTCAAGGG
>CAXUKB010000266.1:0-6931 GCA_964251345.1 uncultured Fimbriimonas sp.
TCCCCCAGCGCGGCGTCTTGAATCCGCTCTCCACCCCGGGAACGGAGATCAGCAGCCAGTCGAGCTTCGGCACGGTGGACATGGCCTTCGTCGGCGACGCTCAGGCAACCACCGGTACAGGCCGAATCACTCAATCGCGGGTCTTCCTGACGACGGTGACGCCGTCGCAGAATGGCGGCGCGGCGGTGAGCAACGCGATCGTCGACATGGGCGGCGATCCGCAGACCAAGAAGGGCAAGCCCGCGGTGGTGCAGCTCTCGACCGGTCCGCTCGTCTTCTTCTCGGAGACGGGCGCGGGACAGAGCAGCATCACCTCGAGCCGCCTGGTGAACGGAAGCGCGGTGACGGTTCCGCTGAGCTTCGGCGACGGCTTCTCCTCGGTGTTCTCGCCCAGCGCGAACGCCCGGCAGTACGTCGGCCTCAATAAGGCGACGATCCCGGCCATCGTCGACCTGAGCTTCGCGGGCAAGCTGCGCGGTCGTTCCAACGCCGAGGTCTACCTTGGTCGGCTTCGCCTCAATCCGAACACGGGTGGGCTGCAAGACAGTGGTGGCAATGCCATCGAGAGTACGACGGCGGGCAGTCCGTTCATCCTGCTCCCGACGCAGACGAACGAGCGGATGACCAGCGAGGGGAACGGCGTCTACCGGGCTCGCGGCGTAGATTGGGCGACCACAAGTACGAGCACGATCACGGTCTTGCAGACCTTGATCGATCCGACGACGAGTGTCTATACGCAGACGAATCTGCTCGTTCCGGGAACGGGCGCGGTGGATCGCCAGAGCGGGCTCATCGCGTACGACTCGCGCTTGGGTGGAAAGGTCTACATCGATCCTCAGCTAGGCACCGTCCGCTTCGCGGGTGCGTTCCCGAACCGAGCTGCCGAGATCCGCGTCACGTACACGCCTTACTTCCTCCGGGTGACCCCCGGCGGGACGGCGGGCTACAGCGCGGTCAACGGCCTCTGGGACGATCGCTACGCACTCGACTACGACACCGACCAAAACGGCAACCGCGTCGTCGCCTCGCCTTCCTACTGGTTCACCGGCAACGGCACATATAACAACCTTCCGTTCAACTCGGCGGCCGGGGACGGAATGCGCAACGACCGCTACTTCTTCGCCTACGGGCGGGGAGCGGCAGGCGGCGGCGTTACGGCCCGGCCGTACACCACCACGATGCGCCTCGGCGTTCGTCTTCCCACGCGGATCGCCACGGACCTTCAGGGCAATGTCCTGAGCATTCGGGTCCAAGGCAACACGAAGCCCTATCAGGTCGATCCGGCGAACGGCCGCATCTACTTCATGGCGGAGGACGAAGACCGAACGATCACGGTGACGTACACCGGCGTGAACGAGGCGACGAACCTTCCGGTTACCGGAATCAACGTCGTCGCGAACGCCTCGTTCGTCCTCGAGCGCACGGAGACGCCGCTCGCGGTAGACGAAGCGGCGAACGATACGGCGCTCTCGGCGTTCGTGGATCCGTTCACCTCGACGACGAACCCGCGGCCGCCCCTGTACTGGCTGTTCTATGTCTCGACTCGCGCCGGCGGTCCGGACCTGTACTTCCAGAGCATTGCGCCGCGCTTCACGCCCTTCGCGAAGTAAGGGCAACCCGTCTCTCTCCTCTTTCGAGGAGAGACCTTTCAGGGGGCATGGAGATCTCTCTCCATGTCCCCTGTTTCTCTTTAGGAGTTTGAAATAGGAGTGCCGCGTGAGATCGGCGTCGGACGCTCTCGTACTGACGCTTCAAAGGGAAGCCCCTTGCATCCACCACGTATAGGGGGCTTCCGGTTGGCCCACTCGATCCAAGGGCGATCCCATTGGACCGACGTCCTTCCCGGTCGCTGGACGTCGCCAAACGGCAATTCTTGCCGACGTCGACTTCGGCAGGCGAGACGCGGACCGAACGTCCCTCCGCCCCTTGGGTGAGATTGCGACACTCACGCCCGTGACCCAACGAAATTTTGAAACGGGTTAGTCGCAGGTTCCGGGCCGAAAGTTCCCTGTAGCGACCGAAACGGGACCTTTAGACGTCAATAAACCTTAAAGACATTCCCCATCGACATTGACAGTGCAGAAGACCCTCTGATAAGATGGTGTCCCAGCGCGGAAAGGGATTCCCGACACCCATGGCCAAAAAGCTCACCAGCGTCCTCGGAATTGACATCGGCTCCTCAAAGATCAAGATCTGCGAGATCAAGAGCAAAGGCAAGGAGCCCGAGATCACGGCCCTCGGTATCGTCGACACGCCGGAAGGCGCCGTCGATCACACCGGAATCTTCAACCCCGACGCGGTCGGCGACGCCCTGAAGAAGGTGATCGCCGACGCCGGTGCATCCTCCAGCTTCGCCGTGGTGACCCTGGCGGGGCAAGCGAGCGTTCTTGTGCGCACGCTCGAGGTTCCGAAGATGAACCCGGCCGAGTTGAAGGACCACATGCAGTGGGAGATCAACCGTAACATCCCCTTTGCCGAGTCGACGATCGTCTCTGACTTCAAGGCGCTGGGTGGCGAGGATCCGAACGCGCAGAACATGGACGTGGTGATGGCGATCGCGCCGCAGTCGGCGGTCGATACGGTGCTCCAGGCGACGAAGCGCGCCGGTAAGAGCACGGAGGCGATCGACGTCGAGCCGCTTAGCCTTGCTCGCACCCTGCAGCAAAGCTACGACGATGTGGATGCGAACCGAACCACGTGCATCGTGGAAGTTGGACACAAGACCACCTCGATCAACATCTACCACGGCGCCAAGCTTCTCATGCCGCGTCAGGTACCGATGGGAGGCGAACTCTTCACGCGCGCCATCGCCGACGCGATGGGCATGGGACTTGAGGACGCCGAGACGGCCAAGCGGGACCGACTGACGATCCCTGAGGATGTCGCCGATCGGCTCGCCGCCCCCAATCCGTTCGATCCCGGCTTCGGGGCGACCGATTACGGCACGCCGAACGCCACCCAGGAGTTTTCGCAGTTCAATCCCTTTGCGGACGACGTACCGGCCTACTCGCCCGACGCGCCTGCCTATGGATCTCCGGCCCCCGCAGACGCCGATCCGAACGATCCCCTGGGTTACGGCACTCCGGCCTCTATGGACGACGATCCCGCGGACTTCTCCTCGGCGGCGCCCGAGCCGGCGAATCCGTACGACGCGGCCGTTCCCTACGATGACGCTCCGGGTTACGACGCGACGCCGGCTCCGGTTGCCGACGATCCACTCGTCGCCGCGATTCTTCCGATCCTTGAGGAATTCCTCGGAGAGGTTCGTCGCTCCATCGACTACTTCCGTAGCCGCGGCGGCGATGTGGAGGCGATCTATCTCACCGGGGGCGGGGCGAAGCTCAAGGGGCTGGAAACGTTCCTCAGTCGCTCCCTTGGAATTACATGTGACGCCTACGACCCTCTTCGGCGTCTAAGCTCCAACGTGCGCAAGGTCGCCCCGGCGTTCCTCGACGAGCACCGAAACGAGTTCGCCATCGCCATCGGCAACGGCCTGCACATTTTCTTCGACTAAGGCGCGGATGAAGCTTAACCTACTACCTACTACCGAAAAGAAATCGCGGGCCGGCAGGACCGCGATCGTCCTCGCGGTGCTCATCTTCTTCGCCTCCGTCGGCGCGTATGGGGCGATGCTATTCTTCCCCAAGGCGCAGCTTGAGGCGGAGAAGGAGAGTATTGCTGATCTGCCTCAGAAAGTCGCGGATGCCGATGCGACGAGTAAGTCTGCAGACACCGTGATCGCTTCGGCGGCCGATGTGATTCGGAACGCTCAACTCGCACAGGCGATGATCGATCACAACGACGTCTATCCGAAACTGTACGACGACGTGAAGAAATACATTCCGCCGTATTACCGCATCCAGACGATGTCGGCGAAGCCACTTGCGGAAGGTCAATCCGAGCTCACTTTGACGGGGACGCTTTCGGGCTATCAGCGCTACGCGGACCTGATGTTGGCTCTGATGCGCTTTAAGGATGTGAAGACGATCAGCCGGACGGGCTACGTCCTCAATGACCCAGTGGTACCGGGTCTGGACTCAGCGGATCAGACCGGTAAGATGCGGCACGCCAACGAAGCGCCCATTCCGGACGATGGTCTGGAGCGCCTCGCCTATTTTCAGGCTCAGGCCGCTGCCGCGCCCACGGGATATCTCGCGACGGGTGGCTACGGTGCGGAAACGATGGACACGCGCGGAGCGTTGCCCGATGCCTCGATCGTGACGATTACGATGACCGTGGCGCGTGACCTCCGGGTGCCTCTCGCCGCGGACACGCTTCGCGCGGCGGGCGGGGCGAGTGCCGGTGCTCCGGCGGCGGGCGGAGCGCCGGCGTTCCCGGGTATGCCTGCCGGCGCCCGTGGTCCGGGTGGGCCGCCGGCCGGGGCGGCGCGAGGGGACTAAGGGGGACCGACGATGAAACTCAGCTTTGGAACCATTATCATCATGGCGGTGAGCATCGCCATCGGCATCGTTTCGTTCGGATACTTCCATCAATTCGCGCCGACTCAGATCGCGATCGCAAACTACCGGACTTATCACGATCAGCTCGAGACGGAGGCGAACAAAATGCCACAGGCGAAGCGTCGCGTGGAGAAGGCGAAGGCCGACGTTCAGGCGAAGGCCGAGGCGTGGAACGCCTACGTCGCGACTCACACTCCGGAGCCGGACGTCAGTCGGGGTGGCGTGAGCCTCGCCGTAGACCCTTACCAGCTTACGGTAGACACTCAAAAGTTCCGCAACTCGATCCAGCGTGCTGTTAACGACCAGGTGAAGAAGGGTGGCATTAAAGTCGTTAGCGGTCCTACCGTTCGCGGTCCAGCCAATACCGATCAGGCAAGCACTCTCCTGGCCGATTTCTACAACTATCCGGGCATTAAGTTTCCGGTGGTGATTTTCGATCTAGGAACGGTCACGGTCGCCGGAACCTACGAGCAGATCATGGCTAACGTTCGTTCCTACAAGAGTATGCCACGGTACTTGGCGGTCACCGATGGTCTTCAGATCACGGGGACTTCACCGAATCTCGTCGGGACCTACAGCCTTTCGGTGGTTGGCTTCATCCGTGGAAAGCAACTCTTCCCGCCGTTGACGATGGAAGGTGCGGCGACGGGCGCCGGCGGCGCTCCGGGTGGTGCTCCTGTCGGAATGGGCGGGGGCCGAAAGCCGATGATGGGGAGAGGTTAAGGTCATGAAAGTAATCGATCTTGGTTTTCGAGGGTTCTGCGGAGTTGCGGCCGTCGTCGGCCTCATCGGGTGTAACCTGACCGGCGCGACGGATGCGCCAGGCGCTTTCCCGACGGGCGTCGCTCAGGGTTCAAAGAAGGTCTTCGAGCCGAATTCTCAGGCAGGACTTGAGGTTAAGCCGGATGCCGATGCGACGAAACTCACGAAGTACGTCGTCAAGAAGGCGTCCGTCGGGGCCTTTGGAACGGCTCGCACCGATCCATTCGCGCTGACTTCGGACGAGCGGATCTTCGAGACAGGGCAGGAGGCGGAACGGGTCTTCGCGGGTCCTTCCGGCTTTACGGTCCAACTGACGCCGAAGCCGGACATCGAAGACGAAGCCGTAGCGCCCGAGCCGCAACCTTATCGTCGTCTCTCCGGCATTGTTGTCGGCGACTCCATCCTCGCCATTTTTGAGGAGGAAGGACGCGAGCCGGTCATCGTCACTCCTGGGATGAGAATCCCGAACAGTGAATGGCGCGTTGTGTCGATCGACCAGGAGAAGGCCGTGCTTCAGAGATCGGGTAAGGTTCGTCCAACTCAGGTCATCGTTCGGCTCGAGGTGCCTCGTGCCGGCACGACTTCGGCAGGTGCCGGGGGAATGCAGGGCGGCGGCGGCTTCCCTGGGGGGCCTGGCGGGGGCTACCCCGGGGCTCCGGGCGGAAAGATGGGACCCGGGGGAATGGCGTCGGGTGGTTAATCTTTCTCGTTTTGTGAGAAGTTGGACTAAAATCGCCGTATCGAAGGGCGCGGCGGAACTTCAGAAGGTATGGGTAGGAGAACACACATGAAGAAAACTACAAGGTTCGCCTGGGGGCCCGCACTTGGCGTGCTGATGCGCGCCGGAGCGCGGAGAGCTGCGTTGGCGCAGCAGGATCCGACTAACCAGAACATTCCATCGCTTGAGTTCCAGGCAGCCGACGTGCGAGAAGCGCTTCGGTCGCTTTTCAAGAGCGGCGGCGTGGGCTACACGATCGATCCGACGGTGCAAGGGCCTGTTACGGTCAGTTTGCGCAACGTCACCTTCGAGACGGCGCTGCAGAACATCACGCGCCAGGTCGATGCGACCTATCGCATCGAGGGCGGCGTCTACCAGATCGTCAAGCGAGAGGACACGAATGCTGGTGTGACCCAGGGAGGGGGCGAAGTCGCTCCGCCGGTCAACAATCGGGTTCGACGTCGGATCAAGATCCGTGTCGCCGATCCAGAGTTTATCGCGATCTTGCTCGGTGCGGCGAACGGAAGTCAGGATTTCAGTCTCGCTCCCGAGGTCTCGACGGTGAAGAACACGCCGAAGGGCGGTAGTAGCGGCGGTCTTGGCGGCGGCCTCGGCGGCGGCGGTGGTCTCGGTGGCGGCGGCGGCCTTGGCGGTGGCGGCGGCCTCGGCGGTGGCGGCGGCCTCGGTGGCGGTGGCGGCCTCGGTGGCGGCGGCGGCCTTGGTGGCGGCGGTGGTCTCGGTGGTGGCGGCGGCGGCTTCGGACGCTGAGCGCAAGAGGATTCTGAATCGTAGCTAGAGGGTTTTGAGGAAAAGTATGGGTTTGAACTGGGGAAGAGGGGTGACGCGCTTGGCGCTTGCGGCGATGGTCGTCGCAACGTCGGCCGCCGCGATGGCGCTGGACAGCGCTCTGAAGGTGAAGTTGAAGCTGAAGGACGCGGACATGATGACCGCAACCCGGACGCTCACGGGCGAGACGGGCGCACGCACGGTG
>CAXUKB010000267.1:0-6914 GCA_964251345.1 uncultured Fimbriimonas sp.
CCAGCGCCCCATCGTCCAGGGCTTCGGTTGCCAGACCGGCCAAGGATATCTGTTTGACCGTCCTCTCACCGCGATCGAGTTCGGCAAGCGCCGGGTCAAAGGCGGCGCGGGATCGAGGTTGTCGCTGGCTGCTTAAGCGGACGATGGCACTGAGGATCCTCCGATCGACCGCCGACAACCAAGACATGCGCCACGGCGTGATCTCAGAGCAGACAATCCCCTTGGAAACACCACAAGACAGCATGGCGGAGCAGCTCTGCGTGCTCTACGCCGAGCGGGAGATCCTCGAAGCGCGCTTTCCGGGGATGAGCATCCCCGACGTCATCGAGGTACTGACGGGCGTTCGACTTATCAACACCGCGGAGCATCTTCCGTCGTCGGAAGCCGCCGACTCGCTGGAGGCGCAGCTCATCGAGATGTACGCCGACAGGCAAGCCCTCGCCGAGGCGTTCCCGGGCATGAGCATCGATGAAATCGCCAACCTCCGCACGGCCCTCAAGGCCGCGGCCTAGACTCAAAACAGACCATGAGCTTTGTATCCTCGAACCTTCTCGACAACTTGGGCCGCGACCGCGAGCTTGCCGACGATGAGGGCTGCGGCGTCGTGCAGGTAGACGACGCCGGCACCATCCTGCTGTTCAACAAGTACGAGTCCGAGATGACCGGCATCGACTCGAGCTTCGCGGAAGGGCGCAACTTCTTTACCCAGGTGGCGCCCTGCGCCAATAACCGTCTATTTTTCGGTCGCTTTAAGGATGGCGTCGCCAAAGGTGCGCTTGACGAGCGGTTCAAGTACACCTTCACCTACAAGATGAGGCCCACCCCCGTCGATGTCCACCTCTACCGAGACGAAGCCTCGGCCACGAACTGGCTGTTCCTCAAAAGGGCGGCATAGGGAGCCGATGGACCATCCTCCGCAGGCGATCCACGCTAGCCTAGAGTCGCTCTACGAGCGGCTTACCCAGGCCTTCGCGCTCGGGTCCACGGACGACAGCGACGTCGTCGCGGAGATCCGAGAATCCATCGTTCGCATCCAGGCCTGTTTGGACGCGCCGCTCCGGCAGGGGAGCCTTCCCTTGGAAATGCGCCGGCGTTTCGACCTCGCGGCGTGGCTCCCGAAGATCCATCGGGCCTGTGAGGACGCGGGCGTCCAAGAGGAATCGAGCAGGAGCAGCCTCGCTCGGACCCTCGGCGAGCGACTGGTCAAGCTGCACGCGATGATCGACCTGATGAACGAAGAGGAGGACCTCCCCGACCTTCGCGACCACCTCGTATTCGCCTACGTCGAGGCGAAGTCCGAGTGGCAGCAGCTGAACGGGATCATCAATTACGGAATCGCCCGCGGAGGTACCCCCTCGCCGGAGACGCTCGCGCGCGCGGTGCTCATCTCCCTCATCATCGCCGATCTCGACGACCTCTTCGGAGCTGAAAACATCGAGGTTCTGACGGACTACCTCTTCGCTCCCTTGCCAAACGCCCACGAGTTGACCCTTCGTCGGCACGCCCTCCTTGCCTAGAGCCTTTCGCCATGACCGTTTCCTGCGACCTCTCCTCGCGCATGGAGGCCGCCCTGAAAGGCCGCTCCATGCCGCTCGTCATCGAGCCCGACGGAAGCGTCTGCCCCGGGGCCTCGCTTCACACCGGCGCGCGCGCGTTGGCGATCGCCCTACGCGCGGCGGGATACGGGCCGGGCGACCGCATCGCCTTTCGCGGACCAAAGGGCGTGGCCTTTGTCCAGGCTCTCCTCGGGGTGCTGCGAGTGGGCATGGTGTTCTGCCCCTTGGACCCGAAGGGCTCGGACGACCTTACCGCAAGGACGGAGGCGCGACTGGTGCTTGACGTCGACCGCGTGCGGGAGGCGTTCTCGGAGGGTCTGCCCGCACCGGTTGAGGGGGTGATCGAACGTGAAGGAGGCGTACGCTTCTGGACAAGCGGGAGTACAGGCGATCGGAAGGCGGTGACCGTGCCCGCCCGCATCTTAGACCAACAAATCGCGTCGCATGGACCTGTCCTCGCGATTTCCGAGGCGGACACCCTCGTCTCCTACCTCCCGTGGAACCACGCTTTCGGTGGCGTTTTGGAACTCCTGTGCGGTCTCTGCGCGGGCGCGGAGATTCGGATCTTGGGCGGGACGTTCGATCCCGCCGTCCTCGCCGAGGCCTTGCTTTTGGTCGAGCGTCCTTGGTTGTTCACCGTGCCCAAGGCCCTCTCCGCCCTCGCGGCTTCGGCCCGAGGGCAGACGGCACTCTCCCGCCTGCGGGGTGGAATCGTCGGCGGAGCGCCGATCGACCGTCGTCTTTGCGACCTGCTTACAGAGTTTGCGGTGCCCCTTCGCGTGGGTTACGGCCAGACCGAGTGCGGCCCCGGAGTCACGCTGGGCGAGCCCGGCGTGTTTTTCCCGGGATACCTTGGCCGCCCCCTCGGCTGCGCGGTGCGCCTGACGGATACAGGTGAACTCGTCGTCGCGGGGCCGAACGTCGTTTTGCCCACGTTGGGCCATGAGCGCGCGACGGGCGACCTCGTTGAGTCCGATGGCGAAGGCGGCTACCTCTTCCGGGGTCGGTGCGCGGATGGGTGGAAGTGGTCGAACGGCCGCCAATTCTCCCCGGAGCTCGTGACGTCAACGATCGCTACGGACACGTGCCTCCTCAAGGCGGCCGGAGACGCGGTCGTCGCCGTCGGCTTCGAGGACGGCTTTCGCGCTCCCGAACTCCCGGTCGCGGTCGCGGGCGAGGTGATCGTACCGCCATCCTTCCGCGAGGCGTGCCGAACGGCCACGGGCAAGACCTCTGCTATGCGCACGGCGGAGGTCGTTCGCCGCCTCTTTCCCGACGTCGAACTCGACCCGCACCTCTACCCAGGCATCGAAGCGTTACGGGTCGGCCCTGCCTCGCGTCTCGACTCTTCGGATCTGGTGCGCGCCGCCGCGAGCGGTCGGGTGGATCTTGACGCGCTCGCGCTCGGCACAGTGGCGCGCACCCATGCCTTCGCGCTCGCGAAGGCGGCGGGTGACACCCCGATCTACGGCTGGAAGACGGGATTCGGCCCCCATGTCGAGTTTCCCGCGGACGAGCGGGCCGAGCGACAGGGCCACGGCCTGATCTGCCACCTTCAGGCGGGCCAGGGGGCCGATCTACCCGCCGAGGTGGTCCGCGGAATGCTCGTCTTCCGGCTCCACACCGTCACGCAAGGCCTGTCCGGCGTCTCGGAAGACGCCGTGCGATGGCTGCGCGACGCGTTGCGGCGTGACATCGTGCCGGTCGTTCCCGAGTTCGGGTCGGTCGGCGCGAGCGGCGACCTCGTGCCCATGGCTCACGCCATCGCGGCTTACCAGGGCGAGGGCGAGCTCGTTCTCCTCGGGGAGCGGCTGCCCGCGCTTGAGGCACTCCGGCGGGCCGGCATGGCTCCGCTTGAACTGCACGGTCGCGACGCGCTCGCCCTTGTGAACGGCACCCCGCTGATGACGTCCCTCGCGGCTCACGCGGCGGTGCGCCATCGATGCCAGATCCGCGCGGCGTGCCGCCTGACCGCGCTCCTCATGGAGCTGGTGGACAGCCCGATGGCGTCCTTGTCGGAACGCCTGCACGCGGTTTCGGGGCACCCGAGTCACCTGCGCGTCGCACGGTGGATCGCTGAGGAAGCCGACGTAAAGCCCAGCAGGGGGCGCTGCCTTCAAGAGCCTTACTCCATCCGTTGCGCCCCCCAGCTCCTTGGCGCCGCGCTCACGACCCTAGGGCATGTCGAGTCGGTCGTCGACCGGGAGCTCAACGGGGTCGCGGACAATCCGCTGTTCGACGTCGAAGGCGACGCCGTGATTCACGGAGGGGCGTTCTTCGGCCAAGAGATCGCCTTTGCCGCCGACGCCCTGACGAACTCGGTCGTGCAGGTCGCGAACCTCACCGAGCGGCAGCTCGCCCTCGTGCTCGAGCCGACCCGAAATGGCGAGCTCCCACTGTTGCTCAGTTCCGACCCAGGGCGTTACAGCGGACTCGCCGGGGTTCAGCTTTCCGCCACCGCGACGATCGCCGAGATGCGCCGCCTCGCGATGCCCGCTTCGGTCCAATCCATCCCCACCAACGGGATGAACCAAGACGTCGTGCCCCTTGGGACGCACGCCGCGCTCAACGCCCTTAAGCAGGCAGAGCGGCTAGACCTCGTGCTCGGTGCTTTGGCGCTTGCGTTGCGGCAGGGTTATTTTCTCGCCGAACGGCAACCGGCATCCAATGGTACTCGCGGCCTTCTGAGCTCACTCGAAGCGATCTCACCGATCACGAAGGACCGCGCACTGTCGGCGGACGTTCGGAGCGCCGCACAGTTCGCCTTGGATTACCGATCTAACCAGGCGACCTGAGAGCCCCTTGACGGTGGACAAGGGGCTCTCCGGGCGGAGCCTCTGCAGGTGCGTTGCGGGGAGCGGAGCCGGGAAGGCTTCGTCTTAGTGCTGGACACTGACGAGCTCGTGCAGGATTGCACGGACCTTTCCCTTCGCCGGCAATGGCGCTCTCGTCGCAACGTGCGACAAAAGAACCTCGGTCATGGCGTTCGGCGTTCGGTTCGCTAGGTTAGGATGTCCGCGAAAGCCTGGGAACCCAGTGCGATTACGAGGGATCGGAGTGCCCTTTAGCGGTACCCCACCTCTAGTCCCAATGAAACACGAAGAGCTTGCGTCGCCACCGCCTGTTTGGCTTCCCGCTCCGCTCCATCCGCGTGAGGACGAGCGGCTGGCCGTTCTTCGCAGCCTCCAACTCCTCGGCACCGCCCCCGAACCCGCGTACGACCGGCTTTGCCAGTTGGCTCAGACGTTCCTGCACGCTCAGGTCGCGGTGATCGCGCTCGTGGACGAGCACTATTCGTTCTTTAAGTCGTGCATGGGCGCCGACATTCCGGGCATTCCCAAGGACGACGGTCCTTGCGGATACACGATCCTTCGGCGAGACGCGCTCGTCATCCCGGACATGCTCGCCGACCCGAAGTTTGCCGCCTGCCCCGTCACCACGACCTTGGGGGTGCGGTTCTACGCGGGGGTGCCGCTCTTCGAGGAGGACGGTCTTCCGCTCGGCACCCTGTGCGTCTTGGACAAAGCGCCGCGCGACCCCGATCCCACTTGGATCGCCTCGCTGACCACGCTCGCCGCCGTCGTCCAGGACGAACTCGCGCTCACCCGTTCTAACCTTCGGATCCAGTCTGCGTACAAGAAACTAAAAAGCTCGGAGGAGCAGTACACGAGTCTCGTGTCGACGGTTCCCGGCGTGGTGTACCGCTTGGAGGCCGGCCCCGACGGGGAGATCCGCTTCTTGTTTATGAGCGAGGGCATTCGGGACCTGTGCGGGATGGAGGCGGACGAGTTCAAGGAGCTCCGCCAAGCGGCGGAGGCGACCCTGCACCCGGAAGACGCTCCCGGTCTCCTCGCGGAGTTCGAGCGATCGAAGCAGACGCTCATGCCCTTTCTCTGGCAAGGGCGCGTCCGGAGCCGATGGGGAGGAACGAGATGGATCCAGACCACCGCGCGCCCGGAAATTGCGGACGACGGAACGATGACGTGGTCGGCGATCGTCACCGACATCGGCTCGCTGAAGGCGGCGGAGGCGGAGATCCTCGAGATGAACCACACGCTCGAGGAAAGGGTCGACGCGCGAACGCAAGACCTCCACGAAGCCCAGATCGAGATGCTCGCACGCCTTGGGATGGCCGCGGAAGCTCGCGACGACGACACCGGAGCTCACGTCGTGCGCGTGGCGAGCGTCAGCGGCATCTTGGCCAGGGAGATGGGCATGGCCGAGGCGGAGTGCGAGTTGGTCTTTCGGGCCACGCCGATGCACGACATCGGAAAGATCGGAGTGCCGGACTCGGTTCTTCTCAAGCCGGGCCGGTTGAACGAGGAAGAGTTCCACACCATGCGCTGCCACGCCGCGCAGGGGGCCAAGATGCTCGCGGGCGGGAAGACCCCGCTCGTCCAGATGGCCGAGACGATCGCTCGCACGCACCACGAACGCTGGGACGGAGCGGGATACCCCTTCGGCCTGAAAGGGGAGGAGATTCCGCTCGTCGGCCGGATCGTGGCAGTGGCCGACGTGTTCGACGCGCTCACCGCTGAGCGGCCGTACAAATGTGCGTGGGAAGTCGATGATGCGGTTCGGGAGATCGTCCGTGGTACCGGAAGCCACTTCGACCCGAGGGTCGTCGACGCCTTCCTGGCGGCGCTTCCCGAGATCCTCACCGAGACGCGAAAGGACGAACTTGCACGGGCCGCTTAATGCGCCCACGGCATGCGGCTCGGCGGCATGTTAATGCCGCTAAACGGAACGATCTAGGCCGGCACGCTCTTGAACACCCGGCTCTTACCTCGACCAAATCCGTGCCTGCGCCTGCGTCCAACGGGATGCCCGTTATGTAAAGGAGTCGACGGGTCGATATGACGAAAACGAGATGGACGCGGTGTACGCGTTCGGAGAAGATCGGCAGCTCTCACGACGCGAGAGACAAGTGCTGGGCCTGCTCTGCCGGAGCCAGACAAACACGGTATTGGCGGCGTTCGAAGCGAACGCCGAGGGCGCCATCCGGATCTACTGCAAGCGTGCCGAACACAGGCTCCGCGCCGGCGACCTGCTTCAGACCGCGCCCGTCTCGCAAAAGCTCGGTTTGCTCGACTTGGATGCCATGGCGGAGAATTTGGCCGCAGAGTGCTGTGTAGGAAAACTGAGCGTCGCGGGCGGGGGAGGCCCATTCGGCGGATAGCTCTACTCGAAAGGCGGCCTTTCAGCCCGCCACGAGGTGGACCCGCCGCTCGGCGACGGTGACGGTCGCGACGGCGCCGCTGTCGAACGGCAGGAAGTCCTCCTCGACGCCGTCCGAGAAGATGGCCCCTCCCTGCGGCATCGCGCTGGCGATCTCCAGCGCCTCGCCCGGCCCCAGGC
>CAXUKB010000268.1:0-6910 GCA_964251345.1 uncultured Fimbriimonas sp.
CGTCCCAGTCTTCATCCACGTCGATCTCCGGCTCGTCGCCCGCCTGGATCATGTCGTACACCTCTTCCGGGTTCGCCTCCATTTCGCGGAGCCGGTCGTTCGTTAGCCGGATTCTCTGGCCAATCATGCTCACGGCCTCTTTCTACCTCCCGTCTTCTCGGCCTAACCACGAAGGCACAGAGATGGGAGCGGCAATCGAGCAGGATTTAAGACTCGGACCGGTAGGCGTTGGCACGAGCGCATCCGATGCCTACCGGTTGATCCCCCAATCGACGTCTTGCGAAGAGTTAGATCTCGTTCGATCGATCTTGCTCTCGTGCCTGAAGGAGACGAACGATCGTGGCCCGCTGAGCTTTATCGACTTCCATATGCACTCCCACGGTGGTGCAAGCGACGGCGTCATACTGCGCGCCGATCTCGGCGGAGAGGAAGCGGAAACAGCTAAAGACATGGCTCCCTCCAAGTAACTCGACGATGTGCGCGTCTTTGGGGGCGAAGGCGAGGCTGGCGAGCGCCGCTCCGTGCGGCGCAACGATGCGGCGCGCCGTGGAGAACGCGCGAATCTGCTCCTCGAAGGTCGCCTTTGCCGGATCGAACCGTTCGAAGCCGAACGGCTCCAGAACCCTTAGCAGCTCATCTTCGTTCAGCACCTCCCGCTCAAGCGCGCCCTTTCGGCTGACAAGGATGGAGCGTTCCGCCAGAACCGGTGCCGCGGGAAGGAAAGTCTCCCGCAACCATTCGACGGCGATGGGGTTGGGCAGATCCTCATCCGACATCGGCTGAGCGAGAAAGAGACGCTCCACCGTGATTCGGGATCGCGGGACCCGCTCATAGCGAAACTCGGGATGCCGCGCCCGGTAGAGATCGAGCGCGCCGGCGACGAAGCCGGGAGCGTCCTCCGGGATCAACGTCACTACCTCCGCTCGATTCTCCAGACGCTCCCAAAACAGCAGTCGGGGGAGCGCGTAGTGGACCCAAAGATGGTAGTTCCGGGCGATCGGAATCGTTAGCAGGAAGGTAGCTTTCGCAACGGGAGAATGGGCTGGCCTTCTTCGGAACCAGTCGGCGACGAAGTAGACGGTGTCGAGAAAGTGGTCGATTGGGACGCTCTCCCGAAGGATCCGTCCTCGGAAAACGACCACCGATTCGGGCATCACGAGCGAAACGTCGCGAAATTCGAACAAGCCTCGCAGAGGAACGTTCGCTTCGTGGAGGTACTGTCCTCCGGCAAGCTCCGCCTTGAAGTCGGACTCATAAGGCTCCAGTAGGAGGGGCGCCCGGATCGTGGAGGCCGGGATCGAGTCGATCGGCACGACGGCCGGATCGACCTCGTTCGCCGAACGAACCCTTCGGCGCGGCATAAACGGAAGCGGGAGGCTTCGGGCGAGATTCGAAAGCGGCGAGCGGAGTCGCAGTCGCAGCCAGTTTTTCAAGGCCCGGAGCACGAGAGGCTTATACCACGCCTAACGACGCGAGCTGCGCCGCTTTCTGAACGCGGGCACGCTCCGCAATCGGGGCGGCGAGAAGACGCCGAAGCGCGGCTTCTTCCAGACGGGGATGATGGAACTCGTCGAACAGCTCCAGCAAGCCGACCCGTTCGCCGACGTAAGGCTGGAGAACGATGGGAGTTCCCGCCCGCAGGCTTCCCGTCCGCAGCACCCGAAGGTAGGCGCCCGGACGACGCGCGGTCAAGAACCGCGCGACGAACTGAACGTCCTCCATTCGCCGGGCCAAGGTGGCACAGGGAATTCGGGGCGCCGTGACCTGCAGCTCTACCTCACCGATCGTCAGCCGGTCGCCGATCGCCAGTTCGGCCACGCATACGTCTTCGGTCGTCAGGTTCTCCCCGAAGGTCCCGGGTTGGAGTTCATCGCCCAATTCCTTCGACCACCAGGCGTAGTCGCTGTGATCGTAGAGATAGACCGCCTGATCCGGGCCGCCGTGATGGCGCTTGTTGCAGACGGCGTCGCCTTCCAAGCCCATCCGCCCTACCGAGATGGCGCCCGCCACGGGGATTTTGTAGATTCCGGTCTTCGCCCGCCGCGCACCGTCCGGACGCGGCGACCCGACATTGATGCTCAGAAGGCGCATTCCGGGTTTATACCTATCCGCGACAAGCCTCGATCAGATTCCAGTAGCCACGCTCGCACTCCCAAGAGAAGAGGGTGCACTCAAGCCCTCTCCCGAAGAGTCCCGTCGCGTAAGAGGAGATCTCGCCACCGGGATACGCCTCGTGGGCAAGCTGAAGGTCGGTTCGATGACGCCGGTCGATGGGCAACGCGGGAAATTGCGCCGCCGCGAGTCGGTCGTGATAACTCGCCCAAGTGCGTCCTTTCAGAAGGGGCCTCAGTTCGGCCAAGCCCGTTTCGAGCCGGTCGTCCCGCGCCGCGGAAGTCGCGATCTGCCCTAAGACGTTCGAAAACAGAACGGCGTGGTTTGAATATTCATCGAGACGTCGCCGAAGGGGCGAGAGATCGAGCCCCTGCGAACCGAGGGGAAACACGTCCTCGACGATCCAACGATCGACTCGGCAGCCCCGATGGCGCCTTTGGAAGATCCGCTGCGCCAGCGGGTCGAAGTCGATCGCGACGATTCCCCTAAACCTCGCGAGCCAATCCGTCCGAAGCGAGTAGCCTCCGCTTGGACCGACGATCAGCAATCGGTCGCACGGCGGCGCCCAGGCCTCGAGCCACGCTCCGATCGCCTCACGGAACGGCCGCCAACGCACCTTCGCGTCGCGGAGCGCCCGGGCGTGATAAACGAGCCCGCCAGAAGGCGAAAGGAGAGGCATCCGATCTTCAGATCGGATGCCTCTCCAAATTATTCAGCCACGAAGCTTAAAAGGTGCGTTCAGGCCGCCGAAGCCGTCAATCCATGTGGGCGATGATCGCGTCGCCGAAGGCGGAGCACTTGACTTCGGTCGCGCCTTCCATCAGGCGCGCAAAGTCGTAGGTCACCGTCTTTGCGCCGATCGCGCCGTTCACGCCCTTGAGGATGAGGTCGGCGACCTCGGTCCAGCCCATGTAGCGGAACATCATCTCGCCCGACAGCACCACCGAAGACGGGTTGACCACGTCTTTGTCGGCGTACTTCGGCGCGGTGCCGTGGGTCGCCTCGAAGATCGCGTGGCCGGTGATGTAGTTGATGTTCGCGCCCGGCGCGATGCCGATTCCGCCCACCTGCGCCGCCAAGGCGTCGCTCAGGTAGTCGCCGTTGAGGTTCAACGTCGCGATGACGTCGAAGTCCGTCGGACGGGTCAAGACCTGCTGGAGCGTGATGTCCGCGATGGCGTCCTTGATCACGATCCCGTTCGGAAGCTTGCACCACGGACCGCCGTCGATCTCTTCCGCACCGAACTCCGTCTTCGCGATCTCGTAGCCCCAATCACGGAACGCGCCTTCGGTGAACTTCATGATGTTGCCCTTGTGGACGAGCGTCACGGACTTCCGGTCGTTGTCGATCGCGTACTGGATCGCCGAACGGATCAGCCTTTGCGAGCCGAGCTTCGACACCGGCTTGATCCCAATTCCCACCTCGATGCCGCCCGCCTGGATGCCGGCGGACGTGGCGTACTCGGTTCCTTTCTCCGCCGTTCCGAAGCGCACCTTGTCAAACATCTTCGGGTAGGTCGCATGGAGAAAGTCGAGCATCTTCGAGGACTCTTCGGTGCCCGCCGCGAACTCGATGCCTGCGTAGATGTCCTCCGTGTTCTCACGGAAGATCACCATGTCGACCGCCTCAGGCCGCTTGACCGGCGAAGGCACGCCGGTGAAGTACTGCACCGGGCGAAGGCAGACGTAGAGGTCGAGGATCTGCCGCAGGGCTACGTTCAACGAACGGATACCGCCGCCGACGGGCGTGGTGAGGGGGCCTTTGATGCCAACGAGATACTGCCGGAAGTCGTCGAGCGTCGCGTCGGGGAGCCAGTTGCCCGTCTCGTCGAATGCTTTCTGTCCGGCGAGGGTCTCCTTCCATTCGACCTTCTTCTGACCGCCGAACGCCTTCTCGATCGCCGCGTCGAATACGCGCACGCTCGCCCGCCAAATGTCGGGACCGGTTCCGTCGCCGATGATGAACGGGATGATGGGATCGTTTGGAATCTGCAGTCCGCCTTCGGACATCGTGATCGGGGTCGCCATAGCTAGAGGGAGAATACCGCCGTACGCCCCCTTCTTTCGCTTTGGCGAAGGCGAACGGGTAAGCCCGCTAGGGCGCACGCTGGGCTTGCTTAGGGAGAGCCCGTAACGCGGCGAGCGACGCATTGAGGTCGCTCGGGGCGGTCGCGATCTCATCGTTCAGGATTGAGCGTTCACCGAGGTTGGGCTGAAGGTGCCCAGTCAGGGTGACTTCGCCGCCCTTCTCATAGCCCACCCGGAGGCGGAAATCGCCGTCCTCCGACACGAGCGTCGCGGCCCCATCGAGTCGATGATGAGCCGAGGCGAGCTCTGCCGCGAAGTCGGAGAGCGCCCACGGGAAGAAGCAAACCCTCATCGTCGCCTGTAAACCGGGTGTGCGGAAGGCGACGATGGCGCGGGGCCATACCTCGGGGTCGTACACCGGGACGAACGACTGGAGGTCGAACGATAGGGCAAGGCCGCCCTGTGGGCCATTGAATAGAACGCGGTCTGGGTCTTCGAAGATCGCGTCCAATTCCATCGGGGGAGGATTACCTCTTGGGGTCGAAGCCAGGCTCGATGCCCATCCGAAAGGCAAAACTAAAAGGGCGGCAACCCCTCTCGGGATCGCCGCCCTTCCTAAAGAACCACCCGTCGACTAAGCCTTGCGGCGTCGGCGGACGAGTGCCACAGCGCCGACGCCGAGGGCGACCATGCTCGCCGGTTCCGGAACCGGCGTGACCGTGACCGCAAAGAGCTCGTTGTCGTTATCGACCGCGCTTCCTACGACCACTTGATCCGTCTGACCGTCATAGAAGCCGACGGGGGTACCCGCCGGAACGGTCACGGTCGCGATGTTGCCCGAGTAGTCGGCCAACGTGTTCATGTTCAGGTAAGCCAAGAACGCCGGATCGGGCGTGATCGTGAGCGGCGACGCCGCCGTGAAGGACGAGTTCGCGACCGTCACGTCCGCCGTAAGACCGGTCACGGTGCCGACTAACGTCAGAGTTCCGCCCGCCGTGGTGAACGTGCCCGAGTTGGTGGTCAGATTGAAGTTAAGAACTGCGGAAGCGGACCCGGCCGCAACCAGAACGATGACAGAGGATAAGAGTTTGCGCATGAACGCTCCTTTAGAAGGCAACGTCGCCCACCCTCGCTATTGTACGAGGTTTTCGAGCACTTGTATCTACTTTCTGAGTTCTTTCCGATCAAAAAAGGCAGGCAATTTCTTGTAGTCACCCGGGCTACACTCTCAATCCTTCATTTTTGTCGGTCCCTAACGTCCAGACTACTTGGCCTCGCCAGAACTCGTCGATCGTCCATGTGAATCAATCGAGAGGGAGCGATGAGTTCAAACGACCGAGTTGCCATTCGCCCCAACGATCGAATCGACTTCGTGTCGATCTGGGCTCCGCACCTTTTTCGAATCCATCGATGCCCCGAACTTATTTTCGATAGGCCTTGCCTCTGATCCTCCACCCAACGGAAGGCGTCCCAATGGAAGTGCCATTCGTCGATTGGAGTCAGCCGTCTTTCGCCGACATGCCGGGGGACCTCGGATCCGCCTTGATCGAGTCGAAACTCACCGCCATCGAAAGCGACCGCGCCGCACGAAAGGTGCGCCTTTGCTTCGACCTTCCTCCGGAGGCAGGCACTCCTGAAGCGACGTTTGTGGCCGAAGCGGCGACGCACCTCTTGTCGTTCGTCTACCTGCCGCCTCACGAACCGCTTCACGAAGGGCTGTCGCCTGAAGAGGCCATGGCGTCGGTCGGGGACTGGGCACGCCGGGGACTCGTCGTCAGCGCCGATCCGCTCTCGTTCGGAACCCCGCTCGTAATCCAACGCGCGTTCCTTCACGCGACGGACGCCGGAATGACGTTCACCGTCGAGGGATACGGGGAAGACGCAGAGCGTCTCGTCTGGTGGGAAGTTCGAGTGGCCGGAGCGACGATCCAGGCCGGGTAGGGACGTCCTAACCCGCACCAAGTGGGGGCGAGAGCGTGCTCAAGCCGTTTCAAGGAAACGGCTCAGCCGGCGACCGCTGGCGCGAGCGCGCGAACGGCGCGTCGTTGTGCGAAGGCGTGCAAGCCGATCGCGACGACGATGAGGCCCGTACCAACCCCGCACACGCCTGTCCAACCCGTCAGACTCCAGCCCCAAACCCCAAGGAAGCTGCCGCCCGCCCCTCCTAAGGAGTAGGCCGCCCGATACACCGTGTACGCGCGGCTATGAACCGGTCCGGGAAGGCTATAGACCGTCGCCTGGTTTGAGATCGTGGCCGCTTGGGCGGCGAGATCGAGCCCCACGATGCCCAAGATTAGGCCCCAGAGATGGGCGCCGAAGAACGCGAGCACGACGTATGACCCGAGCATCATCGCCGCCGCCGCGCCGACGAGACGGCGCGGATCGTGGCGGTCGGCGAGGCGGCCCGCCACCGGCGCGGCCAGCGCGCTTGCCGCGCCGACGAAACCGAAGAGGCCCACGACCGAAGGACCGTAGCCGTAAACCGGACTCTGCGCGAAGAACACGAGCGTGGCCCAGAAGGCGCTGAGGGCGCCATAAAGCAGAACCCCGTTGATCGTCGCCTCGCGCAGGGACCGGTGCTCGCGAACGAGGTCGAGCATGGAAGCGATCAGTTGCCCGTAGGGCAGCGCGACGCCTGGCTGACTCTTCGGGAGAAGCAAGCGGAGGGTGCCGGCCATTGCCAGCATGAGGACGGCGGCGAACGCGAACATCGTCCGCCAACCGAAATGCTCGCCCACGATGCCGCTGATCGTTCGGGAGGGCAGGATGCC
>CAXUKB010000269.1:0-6880 GCA_964251345.1 uncultured Fimbriimonas sp.
TAACTCCCTAACTCCCTAACTCCCTAACTCCCTAACTCCCTAACTCCCTAACTCCTAAACGGCTTGCCGTCGAGCGCCATCTTCTGCTCGAGCCAACTCATCCGAACCATCTTCCACTTGCCGCCCTGCCGGACGTAGCGCTCTTCGGACGTCCCCGAGAAGGTCATCGTGTGCGGCTTGTGGTCGGCCCCCGGCATCGTGCCCTCCATGGTGTGCCGGGTGGTGGCGGTGGCGACGTCGCCCTTCTCGCGCAGCGTGACGAGCGTGGCGTCGGCCCGCCTGAGCGCCTTCATCTGCCCGATGCCTGCCGTCATCGCCGCGGACATCGCCTCGAAGCCCATCGTCTGGCCCTCGTCCACGTACTTGAAGTCGGGCGTGACGCCCGCCTTCATCGTGCGTTTCAGCCCGGCCGTGTCGCTCGCCCGCATGAGGCGGCCGATTTCCTTGTTCGTGGCGTCGATCTGGGCGCGGAGCGTCTGGGCTCCGGCGAGGCCGGCGAGCGCCGGGAGGAGGACGAGAACGGCAGTACCTTTCATGGCCTGCCCAGGATACAACCGCGCCGCCGACGACACGCGGGTTTTCCGGAAAGTTGCCCCCGCCAGGCCTCGAGCTTCGACGAGCCAATCTCTTCGCCCGAAGCGAAACGGCTACAGGAGGGTGGGGGACGCCTTCGGCGCCGCGAGATCCCACCGCGCGCGGGAAAAACTCACCGCCTCGTTAATGGCGAAGAACTGACGGCGCAGGGTCGTCATTCGAATCACCCCCACCAGGGGGGGGAGGAGCGTCGATTCGAGCTTGCAAACGATGCCGAGTCTCCCCGCGAGGAAGTGGGTTCCTCCCCCCTCTTGGGGCGGGAAGGGTGGGGGTCTTCCGTTGCGCCGCCATCACATCGGTCGGGCGCCGGAAGGCGGTGGAGGCGGGGCGCCCGGACCCCTCACCCCCGGCCCCTCTCCCCCGGAGGGGAGAGGGGAGGGCGGGGTCTTGACGAGCGCGGTCTCCGGGTTCTGCTCCCCGATCGCCCGCAGCATCTCCCCCGCGAACCACTGCGGGTCGATCGCCCCGCCCACGAGCGGCGCGAGCGCCTGAAGCTGCTGCACCCGCGTCGCGCCCTCCTGAAGGGCGTCCTGCTTCCGCAGCGACGCCTCGTCCACCAGCACCCGGGTGGGCATCGAAAGGAACCCGGCGATGTCCGACGCGGGCTGCGCGGGGTCGTTGAAGGGAATCGTGTGACCCAAGACGTTCAGCTCGAACGGATCCTCGTCCCCCACGATCGCCGCCGCCTCTACCACCTCGACGGTTCGGACCGCGAACGCCGCCGCCTGCTTGTCCGTCCATCCGCCCTGCCGCGCCGTGCCCTGCTGGATGCTGCGCGCCTCGAAGGCGGTGCGTGCCCCTTCCGGCTGGCCGCCCCGGTCGTACTCCGTCGTGCCGGAGTCCTCGTTGAACTGCTGCTGCAGGATCCCGTAGAGCTGCATCGCCGTGGGCGAAATCGACTCGGCCGGGATGCGGTCGAGCGCCTTCTGCCCGGCGGGGATGGGAACGAGCGCCCGAAGCACGTTCGACGTGCCGTTCTCTACCCGGGCGAGGTCGTTCGGGTCCACGAACTTGGGATCGATCACGTCGACCGGCCGCTTCTTCGAGCACGTCCGCAGGTACGCCTCGATCTCGTTGATCGCCTCCTGCGTGGGCATCATGAGCGGAATGCGCCCGATGGGCCGCGCCGCCATTGGCGGCAGAAGGTGCTCGTAGTAGGCGAACGGGAGGCGGTCCCGCCAGGGGCTCGCCTTGCGCCGGATCGGCTCGTTCGTCATTCGCCCCGCGATCACGCAGGCCGTCGCGTCCCAGCGCCCGAGTCCCATGTCGTAGTATTCGAAGATGCGAACGGTGCGAAGTTCATGGCCGGTGCGGGTCTTCGTCACCGTCTTATGCGCCTCGATGGACGGACCGTAGGTCGCGATCGCCTGGTTCAGCGGCAGATCCTGGACGAAGCAGACGTAGGTCGCGTTGCCCGCCGACGGCTGGTGCGGGTCCCAAAGGGTGAGGCACGTCGGCGAATGGCGAAGATGCACCCGTTTCTTGCCCGTCTTCGGGTTCGTGACGACCCCCATCTGCAGGAAGCCGACGCCCAGGCCGTTGCCTTCCATGAACGCGGCCGCCCGCGCGGTGTCCCACTCGCCCTGCTCCGAACGCTTGCGAAAGAACCCTTTGCGCACCTGTCCGATCAAGCGGTCCACGTCCGGGAATTCAGGGTCGCCCGGGGAGTACATGTTCCGCGCGAGATCCACGAACTGCGCGTTGAGGATGCGCCGCGACTGCCCGATGGGAAGCTGCCGCACCTTCACCGCCGGAAAGTCGGGGAAGTCGCCGTCGTCGCCCCCCACGGGGCCGCCGTCCTCCTCCCAGCGCTCGCCGAACGCGTACTTGATCTGGCGATAGAGCGAACTGTAATACTCCGGAATGTACGCCTCCCGCAGGGCGGCGTGAATCTCGTCGATGGGGGTTAAGGGCATGGAGTTAGGAGGGTAGGGGAAGAGGGAAGGGGGAAGAGGGAAGAGGGAAGAGGGAAGGGGGAAGAGGGAAGGGGGAAGGGGGAAGGGGACGAGAAGGGGGAAAAGGCAGGAGGGAAGGGGCAGGAGGGAGGAGGGAAGAGGGAAGAGGGGACAGGGGAGGAAGGGGACGAGAAGGGGGACGCCTCACCGTTTTTCCGATCCTTTTTCCCCTTTCCTCTCCCCTCAAAACAACGTCTTCTCCACCCGCGGGCGGAACTCGAGCGGCACGCGGGGGCTCGTCTTCGTCCCCCACTCGCCCGAACGGAGCTTGTCGGCGTTGCGCTCCAACTCCGCCCGATTCTCGAAGCCGAGCTGGATCTCCGCCGCGTCCATCCGTTCGATGCCGCACACGTCGGGCCGGAAGGCGCCGGGCACGTTGCCCGAGGTCCGCGCCCCGCACGTGGGGCAGTGGAGCGCCTCCGGCCACGCGCCGACGCCGACGAGATCGGACCAGCGGTGGCCGTGGGGGCACACCCGTTCGAGCAGCGCCATCAGCCGCCGTCCCGCCCGAGCCCGTTTTGGTCGAGCTCATTCGAGTCGAGCCCGTCCAGATCGACGGCGAAGTGCCACTCCTGGGTTTCGGGCGGCGTGAGGCGCGGTTCGATGTCCCGAAGCGCGGCCTGGATCTCCTCCACGCGCGTCTTGGCGGTCTCTAGGCGCGCCTTCGCCGCCGGTTCGGGGGCGGCTCCCGCCCCGCGCTGGGCCGCCGAACGACTTCGGAGCGCGGCGGCGAGCTCGCCCTCTAGGTGGACTTTCTGGGTGCGCGCCTCGTCGTAGCGGAACGTGTTGGGGCTGCGCTGGATCGTCACGACGTGGCCCGCCGTGCCGTCCGCTTGGAGGGCCTCCTGCCGCAACGCCATCCACCGGTCGCCGTTCGCGTCCTGAAGCACGTCGGGCGTGGCAAAGTACGACGCCCCGAGCAGCGGATGGTGCTTCGCGAGCTGGGTCAGCAGCAAGAGCCGGCCCCACGCGGAGAGATCGCCCTCGTCCCCTCTGGAGGAGAGGGGATGGGGATGAAGGGGAACCGGGTCCTCGTCTCCCACGCCGAGCGCCGCTTGGAGCGCCGCCACCCGCTTCGACTTCGCGTCGATCGCGTCGATCGTCGCCCGGACCTTTTCCTTGGGATCGACGCCGTCGTGCAGCCCAAAGGCGTCCTGCCACGACGCGATCCGCGCCCGCTCGCCCTCCACGTCCTTCCGGGCCGCGTCGAGGTCGCGCTCCGCGAGGGCGACGCGCTGGCGAAGAAGACCATTCTCGGCCTCCAGTTGAGACGGATCGGAGAGGAGGGGACCGCGTTCAACCCCCACCCTGCCCTCCTCCAAGGGGGAGGATCCACGACCCGGTTGGGCGGCTTCGGCTTCGTCGGCCCCGCTCGGGGAGGGATTCCCTTCCTTCGGGGAGGGCAGAGGGGCGTCGTTCGCCGCTTGCGGCGGCGTGTTCGTGGCGACGGGGCTAGGATCGTTGGGGCGGCTCATGCGGGTCTCCGGGGTGGGCCTCGACCTCCCCGAAAGGCTCAACAATCGGCGATCCCCCGCGCGTTCAATCGATGCCCTCCGACCCCGAAGGGAATCCGGGCCGTAGCGGCAGGGCTTGCCCTGCGAGAGGATGCCGTCTTCCGCTCGCGAGCGGCGCGTCGCAAGGCCCCCGCAGGGCTTGCCCTGCCGCTACAAGGAATTTAATCCCCGTTCGCCGCCGCGAGGGCGTCGTAGTACTCGTGGCTACCGGGAGTAGGCCGCTTGGTCGGCTCCAAGAGATCGCCTCGGACCATGCGGAGGAGGATCATCGCGACGGAGACCGCGTCGATCGCGTCGTCGTCGGTCGTGCCGTCGCCCCGAAAGGCGAGCAAAACCCCAAGAAACCGCTCGTCCCAAGGCCCCCCCCCAGGCGGGATCGGCCCCACGAACCCTTTCCCCCCCCAACCCCCCCCCTTCTGCTTTTTGTCCGCCCGCCCCTCCTCCACCGGATAGAGCGGGACGTGCGCGACGAGGGGGTTCTG
Organism: uncultured Fimbriimonas sp.; assembly: GCA_964251345.1. Lineage (GTDB taxonomy): Bacteria > Armatimonadota > Fimbriimonadia > Fimbriimonadales > Fimbriimonadaceae > Fimbriimonas. The sequence goes on from CAXUKB010000269.1 coordinate 4,546, forward strand.
AGCGAGGTCGTCCACCATCGGCAGCCCCATGCCCTTCTTCGCGAAGCCCACGAGGTAGGTCGCCTCGCGTCCGTCGAGATCCGCCTCGGCGGCGGCCTCCACGAAGTCGCGGTCCCGCCGAACGATCTGCACGAGGCCGTCCTTCACGCACGTCGCCCCCGGCTCGTAGGGCCGTCCGCCCTCCCACACGCCGTCGCGCGTCTGCGGCCAAGGCCGCTTCCACGCCGTCACGTCGGCGATCACGAGCGAGCCGTCCGCGTCGATCCCGCACAGCGCGGTCGCCGTCTCGTCGTTCTCCTGCTTGACCGCCCCCGCCGGGTCGACCGCCCGCATCCACAGCCCCAGCCGGGGCCGCGTCGGCACGACCTCGAACATCTCGCGCGTGAAGAGCGCCCCCGCCTCGTCGCGCGGCGCCTGCTGAAACTGGGCCGCGAACACGCGCGGATTCTTGCGCCGTTGCGCCTCGACGAAGGCGCGCGAGCGGATGGGCGACAGCAGCTCGCCGGGTTCGCGCCACGCCCGCGTGGGGTCGTCCCCCGCGTCGTCCGCGACCGCCGGAAAGCGAAGGTACTCCCACTCGCCCGTCGCCAGCAGCCGCCCGGCGAGGTCGGTCGGATGGTACCGGTGAAACATGCACACCACGTCCGTCCCTTCGTTCAGCCTTGGCGCGGCCAGCTCGTCCCACCAGCGCCAGGTCGACTCGTTGACCGTCGCGGAAAAGGCGTCGTCGGGCGAGGCGTAAGGGTCGTCGACGAGCAGCACGTCCACGCCGTTGCCGGTAAAGCCGGAGTTCAGGCCGTACGCCGCCACCGAGGGCTGCGCCTCGTTCAGCCTCTTCCGGGCGAAGGTCGAGTACTCCTCGGCCGCGCTCGGATTGGGCAGCCAGCCGTCGGGGTCGGGAAAGATCCGTCGGTGTTCGTCGCTTAGGAGCGCGTGGCGGGTCGCCTTCGCGAGGCGCGTCGCGTGCGTCACGTTATAGGCGGTGATCCCGATCCGCAGCAGCGGATCGTTGCCCAGGAGCTTGGCGGGCAGCCGCTTGGTGAGCAGGATGCTCTTGCCGTACTGCGGCGGGGCGCCGATCACGAACCGCTTGCCCCGCCCTTTGCCCAACTCGTCGAGCCGCGGGCAGAGGTTTTCCCGTTGCCAGCGGTGCAGCGTCAGCCGCGAGGTGGCCTCGACGTAGTCCGCGAGGTACCGGCGGGCGAAGGCCCGCCGAACGTCGGCGGGGCCCGGAATCCGCGGAGATCCAGAGTTCATCGTCCCTTTCAACCCTCGCCGCGCAACGCGGCTTTCCATGGACGTCGGACGCGCTCGTGCCGACGCGCAAAGCCGCGGCGCCGGTGCGTCTCGAAAGGGAAAACCGATTAGACCAGAGGGCGAAAACGTCCCTTTTCCTTCGATGAGGTCAAAGATACGTACATGATTGAGTCGCTTTGAGAAGATCGAGAATCGTCGTATATTAGCGAGACTCTTTCGAGCCAAGATGCTTGGGTGCCGCAGGCCGCACCCCCAATTCGGTTCAACGGAGCGCCGATTTAGGTTGATCTATCCCTCCCTTAAAGCTATTAATCTCGATCTCCTCACTGTCCGCGAGCGTGAAGTCGTCGCGATGGCGGTCGACGGGCGAACGGACGAACAGATCGCCCAGGCCCTCGGCATTCGGCCCGGCACCGTCAACACGTACTGGGTGCGGGTGCGGCTCAAGGTCGGCCCGCTTTCCCGGACCGAGATCGTCGCGGGGGTGCTACGCCATGAGATGGAGGAGCGCTGCGACGCGCTCCGCCGCGAGCTCGCCGAGCTGACCGCGGCCCAGCAGAAGCGGCAGGCGCCGGAAGCGGACGCCGACGAGGCCGAGCCTTGGCGCTACCTTTCGCTGGGGTACCTCTTCGACGCGGCGCTCGTCATGGACCACCAGGGCATGATCGTTTACGCGAACCCGCACGCCCGGACCCTGTTGCGGGCGGACCGGCACGAACTCGAGGGGCTCCCCTTCTGGGAGATCGTCGCTCCCGACGACCGGTCGGGCTGCAAAGAGCGGATCCGCCAGTTTTTCGCGAATGGGAACGATCGCCGGGTCGTGGTCGGCCTCGACACGCCGTACTACGGTCTCCGACGCGACGGAACGCGCGTACGGCTCAGCGTTGCCGCCGAGTGGTTCGAGTCGCCCGACGGCGTCATCGCGTCGGTCTCGTTGCGCGAGTACCTCAAAGACTCGCCCGGCCACGCGCCGCTGCTTTAGCTGGGGGTGCCACGGGGTGAGACCGAGGGTTCGTGCGGTCGTCTAGGTGCCTCTCGGAGCTCTCGAGACGACGGCGGCGCGGGTGACGGTGGTACA
>CAXUKB010000270.1:0-6863 GCA_964251345.1 uncultured Fimbriimonas sp.
ATAGAGCCCCGCGCGCGAGGCGGCCGCTTCGATCGTGTCCGTCACGTCGTCCAGCGCCATCGAAAGGTCGCGCATGTCCTCCTTGTCCAAGGGCGTGATGAACGTGTTGACCATCTTGGTCTGCAGCTTGCGCGTGAGGTCGTCCCCCTCGTGCTCGATGCCGCGCATCGCCTTGGCCTTGTCGGCCAGAGCGGTAAAGTCCTGCGCAAAGGCGAGGAAGGCCTTGGCGGCGCGTTGCGCGACCTCGGCCTGGCCCTCAAGGAGCCGATAGAATTCGACGTCGTGACCGAGCTTAAGCAATGCGAACCTCTCTAAGGGCGCTAAGGACGCCCGGACGATTAAACCCTTTCTGTGTTAAGAGGCCTTAACCTTACGGGGAAACCCTGGGACAAAACGGTTCGTCGCACGGGCATGACTCCAGACTTTATCGCCCCCGATCCTCGCGACGACGACGAGGCGATCGACACCGACGTGCCCGATGAGGACGATGCCGAGACGGTGCCCGGGAGCCGGGTTAAAGTCTACGACGGCCTGGTCGTCGACCCGGCGGGCAATCCTCACACGATTGGCGCCGATGCGAACGGAGATTAGAGGATGACGCCCGACGAACCCGTTCCGCCAATCCCGATGCCCGAAGGCGAACCGCCCAACGAGGACGTGCAGACCGACGAAGACGCGGACGACACGGTCGGCCGATAGATCGTCCTCTCGGAGTTGGGTCGAGGATCGTCCCAATGGGGGAAACTCACGCCATGGGCATCGACTTCACGAACGACCCCCACCGCAGGCACAATCCCCTCACCGGTGAGTGGGTGCTTTGCTCGCCACACCGCACGAAGCGGCCGTGGCAGGGAGCGCAGGAAAAGCCTGCGGCCGAGACGAAGCCCGAGTACGATCCGACTTGCTACCTCTGTCCGGGCAACCTGCGGCAGGGCGGAGAGCGGAACCCCGACTACACGCACACCTACGTTTTCCCAAACGACTTCCCTGCCCTCCTGCCGGACTCGCCCCTCGGCGACGCGGGCGAAGGGCTCCTGCGAGCTCAGGGCGTGCGGGGCGAAAGCCGCGTCATCTGCTTTTCGCCTCGCCACGACCTCACCCTCGCGGACATGACGGTGCCGGATATCGCGCGGGTCGTGGACACCTGGGCCGACCAGATCACGGACCTGGGACGGACCTACAAGTGGGTTCAGCTCTTCGAGAATAAGGGGCAGGCGATGGGCGCGTCGAACCCGCACCCGCACGGCCAGCTCTGGGCCTGCGACTTCCTTCCGACGATCCCCGCCAAGGAGGACGCTTGCCAACGCGCCTACTTCGAGGCGAACGGCTGTCCGATGCTACTCGACGTGGTGGATCAGGAGAAGAAAGCGGGCGAGCGGGTGGTCGCCGAAACCGCGCACTGGCTGCTCGTCGTGCCGTTCTGGGCGGTGTGGCCCTTCGACTCCCTGCTCCTCCCCAAGCGCCCGGTGACGCGCCTGCCGGAACTCACGCCCGAAGAGCGGACCGCACTCGCGGAGATCGTTAAGGATGGTCTCGGGCGCTACGACGCGCTCTTCGACGTGAGCTTTCCCTACTCGATGGGATGGCATGGCGCGCCGACGGATGGGCAGGAGCATCCGCACTGGACTCTCCACGCCCATTACTATCCGCCGCTCCTTCGCTCGGCGACGGTGCGCAAGTTTATGGTGGGCTTCGAAATGCTGGCCGAAGCTCAGCGCGACATCACGCCCGAACAGGCCGCCGCGCGCCTGCGAGGTTAACGCGACGCGTCGTCGGGATCCGGAAGCAGATCCGCCACGCGAAGGGGTCCGTTCGCACCGAGGGAGGGGCGTGAACGCCCCTCCCTCGGTCAGGATGATCGTCTCGCCCCACGCCTCGCCTTCGGGCCTACGCCGGATCTCCGCGCGGCGATTCGCGACGTCGAGAATCAGGTACTCGGGGATGCCGTGCCGGGCGTAAAGCGCCGATTTGACGGTCTGATCGATACGCAGCGAGGTATCGAACACTTCGACGACGAGCAGTACATCCTCTTTTCGAACATCCTGCCGAAGATCGGAAGTCCGCACCATAACGTCAGGCTCGGGCTCGCTCGTCGGGGTCAAAGCCAGAGGAACGCCGGCCGTTGCGGTCGCCCGTCCGACGAAGACCGCACGCATGGCCTCAAGAACCAGAGTTAAGGCAATGCGATGCGGCGCGTTCCGTCCCATTTTCCTGAGGATCAGTCCTTCGATCAACTCGAATCGCTCCGGGTATTCGAAGCCACCAGAGTCGATCATGCGACGTACGTCCGCGACGGTCCAGCGCATAAGGCGCTCCTGAGGAACGGCGACCATCCTGACCCTACTGTACGTCACCCGGCAAGAGGCTCTCGCTTGACGATCTCGCCGCTACAATGAGATCGTCATGGCCCCCTTGCCACCGAAACTCGAAGCCGAGCGCGAGGCGCTGCTACGGGAGATCGACGAGGCATTCGGAGGCGTGCGTCGGGACGATGGCGTGTCGTGGAAAGAGTCGGGCATCATCGACGACTACGGCACGATCGAACAGTGTTTAGTGGCGAGAGCAAGCGATCCGGAACGCGGATGGCGAACGTTGATCGATGATCCAAGCTGGGACCAAGATTCGCTGAACGGCGGATTCAACTTCCTTGATGCCAAGGGATTCCGATACTATCTCGCGCCGGCGATGGTCACCTGCGTTCGTTGGGGAGAGGGTCACGAACTCGCTTGGAAGCTGGATCTCGATGAAACTCGGTCGGAATACCGGCTCGCTCAATGGTCTCTCCTCGACACACGACAACGCCTTTGCGTCCGGCGCTTTTTGATCTATATGGCGGCGGCTGACAAAGACCACGAAGGCAAGGATTGGAAGAAAGCCCTGGCGAGCTATTGGATTTCCGTTGAAGAAGTTGAGAGAAAATCGAGAAATAAGAAGTCTCAGCGACGGCAGCAGCGGTTTCAGTTTTGAACACGGAGCGTATTGGGCCTGGTGTCGAGAACCGCTCCGACCTCTTCGGCGCAAACGGGGCTTACCGGCCCGAGGCCGGGACGGTCTCGCCACCAGGGTGGTTTCGGCGGCGTAGTACACAAGGTCCGGACGCGACGTGGCGTCCGCTCTTTCGAACCATGTCTGCCACCGCGAACCCCGTTACCCTGACCACCCCCGCCTACGCCGCCACGTCGCCGACCTCGCCCGTCGCGCCCTTCACCATCGAGCGGCGGGAGCCGGGCACGCACGACGTGCTCATCGACATCCTTTTCTGCGGCGTCTGTCACTCCGACCTGCACCAGGTCCGCGACGAGTGGGGTGGCTCGATTTACCCCATGGTGCCCGGCCACGAGATCGTCGGAAAGATCGTCCAGGTGGGCGACGGCGTCGACGCCTGGAAGGTCGGCGACACCGTCGGCGTGGGTTGCTTCGTCGACTCCTGCCGCCAATGCGAGGCGTGCCTCGCGGGCGAGGAGAACTACTGCGAGAACGGCATGACCGGAACCTACAACTCGCGGGAGCGCGAGAGCAAGGCGCCGACCTACGGAGGCTACTCGACCCGGATCACCGTCGACGAGAACTACATCGTCCGCATTCCCGAGTCCCTGCCCCTCGACGCCGCCGCGCCCCTCCTCTGCGCGGGCATCACGACCTACTCGCCCCTGCGCCACTGGAAAGTCGGTCCCGGCGACGAGGTCGCGATCGTCGGCCTCGGCGGCCTCGGCCACATGGGCGTGAAGCTCGCCAAGGCGATGGGCGCGAACGTGACCGTGCTGTCCCACTCGCCGTCCAAGCGCGACGACGCCATGAAGCTCGGCGCACACGACTTCGTGGCCACCAAGGAAGAGGGTGCGTTCACGACCAACCGCAAGCGGTTCGACTTTATCCTCGACACCGTGTCGGCGGACCACGACTACTCGGACTACCTCGGTCTGCTCAAGCGGGACGGCGCGATGGTCCTCGTCGGACTGCCCGATCCGCAGAACCTCGGCGCGTTCCCGCTCGTCGGCGCGCGGCGGACCCTCGCCGGTTCGATGATCGGCGGCATCGCGGAGACTCAGGAGATGCTCGACTTCTGCGCGGAGCACGGGATCGTTTCCGACGTCGAGGTGATCGACATCAAAGACATCAACGAGGCTTACGAGCGGATGCTGAAGAGCGACGTGCGATACCGCTTCGTAATCGACCTCGCCAGCCTGAAAGGTTAACCTCTCCCTTGTAACGGCGGGCTTGCCCTGCCGCTACAAGGGGATTTCCGACCTCTTCTCGCCCAACGGCGACATAAGTCCCTCACAGGGCAAGCCCTGCCGCTACAATTCTAAGATCGAATGAACGATCCCTTCGACCTTCGGCGATTCGTCGCCGCTCAGGACTCCGGCCGCACTTACGATGCGGCGCTACGCGAAATCCGGGCGGGTGACAAGACGAGCCACTGGATGTGGTTCGTCTTTCCCCAAATCGCCGGACTGGGGCGCAGCGCCATGGCCCAGCGATACGCGCTTTCCGGCCTGCCGGAGGCCCGCGCTTATCTGGACCATCCCGTTCTCGGTCCCCGGTTAGAAGAGTGCGCCCGGGCGCTCCTTGCGCTCCCCGGAAGGAATCCGGTGGCGGTCTTCGGCTCCATCGACGCTCAGAAACTGCAGTCGTCCATGACGCTGTTCTCCCAGGCGGCTCCGGACGACGCCGTCTACTCCGACGTCCTCAACCGTTACTTCGACGGTCGCGCCGACGAAGGGACGCTGAGTCTCCTGGGCAATTCCGCGTCTTGAGGGTGTCGAGCATCAAGACGCTCGCCGGCTTCGCCGAGACTTGTCGTACAATGGGGCGGATGGCAGGCCGCGTTCGGCCTGCCCGGAGATCATCGATGATCGAAACCACCGCCACCCCGTTTGCCCAAGCTTCCCTTCTGGACCACGCCCGTGAGGGCACCTTCACCGTCGATCTTCCCAGCGCGGCGGACGGCGAGGACGTCGCCCGCGCCTTCGAGGGCCTCGGCTGCACCGTCGAGGCCGCGCCTTTCGAGTTGGCACTCCGGATCACGACGCCAAAAACGGCCTGAGCGCCCGGATCGCAAGCCTAAGGATGCGGAACCTAGGCGACGAGCATTCCCGCAAGGGCTATTCGCTTGCGTTCCTTGGCGTCAGCCAGAAAAATCGAAGGGCAGCCTCCACCGCGAAGGATGGCGTGTCGTTCTCACCCTCAACGATTAGAAGAGACGACCCCGTGATGGGAACCGTCGCGTTTTCATCCACGCCCAAGGTCGCATGATCCTGCCTCTCGTCGCGATCGCCGTCCCGCAGCTCGAGACGTTCCTTCGAAGCGACGCCAACACGAACGGCGTGACGACCACCAAAGACGGTCGGGTCTTCCTCTGCTATCCCGACGCCAAGCCGGGGCAGGTTCGAATCGCGGAATGGAAGGACGGTCAGGCGACTCCCTTCCCCGCGGGGAAGTGGAACCTCTGGCGGCCGGGCGACGACGCGAGCCAAGGCTTCGTGCTCATCAATTCCCTTCGGATCGGACCGGACGGTTACCTGTATCTCGTGGACGTCGGCTCCAAGGGAATCGGGAAGCCCGTGCTGCCGGGCGGCCCCAAGCTCATCCAAATCGACCTGAGCACGAACTCGATCAAACGGATCTATCGCGTCGGCGCCCTGAAGCCGAATTCGGGAATCGACGACGTTCGGTTCCACGGCGGCGAGGCGATCTTTACCGATGCGGGCGCGCCCGGGCTGATCGTCATGGATCTCGCTTCGGGTCGATGCCGCCGTGTCCTCGACGGACATCCCTCGACCGTCCAGCACGGCACGCTGAAGGCCGAAGGGAAGGTCTTGAGAGACCCGCAGGGCAAGGTCGTCAAGATCCACGCCGACCAAATGGAATTCACGCCCGACGGCAAATACTTTTACTATCAGCCTTGCAGCGGTCCGATGTCGAAGATCGAGGCGTGACCGAGTCGGAACGGACGAAGCACGTCATGCGCTTCCTTCCGACCCGAACCACGGGCGGCACCTGCATCGACGCGGACGGCAACGTTTTCGTGAGCGACGTCGAGGGTTACCGGATCGTCAAGTACACGCCGACGGGCAAGATGAGCGTGGTCGTGCAGGACCGGAAGCGGCTCGTTTGGCCCGACGCCCTTTGGATCGACGACAACGGCAATCTACTGATTCCCGTCCCGCAACAGAATCGGACCGCGATGATGAACCGAGGCAAGGAGCGCACCGTGTTCCCGACCTACGTCTATAAGATGGCGTTGGGCCTCAAGCCTTTCCGCGACTAGAAATCGGCATCCGAGCGGCTTAGGGCAGCGAGTGCATTCGCGGCTTTGTTTGCATTCGCCGTCCAGTCGGCGTAGAATCGAGGCATGAGCGCCCTTCTGCTCCTCGCCGCCGTCGCGCAGGCTTCCCAGCGACCGCCAATCACCCTCCATGTCGGTGATCCCGCGCCCGCGATGGCCGTCGTCAAGTGGCTCAAAGGAACGCCGCAGACCGATTTGAAAGACGGCAAGGTCCACGTCGTCGAGTTTTGGGCGACGTGGTGCGGCCCCTGCAAAGTGGGGATGCCGCACCTCTCGGAATTGGCAAAGCATTACGGCGACCGGGTCGCGTTTGTCGGCGTGGACGCCTCCGAGCGGAAGGACGACGTCGCCAAACCCGAAGCGTTCGTGGCGCAAGCGGGGCCGATGATGGGCTACAACGTCGCGTACGCGACGCCAAAAGGGCCGATGACGAAGGACTGGATGCAGGCGGCGGGCCAGTACGGCATCCCCTGCTCCTTCGTGGTCGACCGGCAGGGCCGCATCGGATGGATCGGGCATCCGCTTATGGGCCTTGAGCAGGCGCTCGACTTGGCGGTGGAGGACAAGCTCACCC
>CAXUKB010000271.1:0-6852 GCA_964251345.1 uncultured Fimbriimonas sp.
AGTGTACTGGCCCTCGCGAATCAAGATGTCTCGGTAGTTGAAGCCCGCCGCTTCGACCGCGATTCGAACCTCGCCCGGCCCCGGTTCCGGGGTCGGAACGTCCCGGACCTCCAACGTTTCGGGACCTCCGGTCTGGGTGAACACGACCGCCTTCATGCGATCCTCCGCGAGTTGCGCTTCATTCCTCTCTCTTCGTAGAGTAGGCGTGGAGTCTCGCAGTCAGTTTTCGGTGACCGAGGATCTGCCGTGGGTTCGGCACGGCGAGAGCGCCTGCCCCATCGACACGACCCTCCGGCTTATCGGGGGCAAATGGAAGCCGCGCGTCCTGAACGTTCTTCGGTTTGAGGACCGACGTTTTTCCGAGATCCGCACCAAATTGAGCGGGATCTCGCCGCAGGTCTTGAGCGGGGTTCTTCGGGAGTTGGAACGGGACGGCTTGATCGTACGGGGAGTTTTCGACGAGTTGCCGCAGTACCGTCTGACCCCTTTGGGAGAATCGCTCCGTCCGGTGATGGAAGCGATGTGTGCCTGGGGCGCGGCGCACCGCGCGAGGACCCAGGTCGCGGCGGGGTAACGTGACCCTGCTCCAGGCGGACCGAACGATGGTTAGCATGGCTTCCATTCCCGGCGCATGCGTTCAGAACCTCGGCATGAAGGCGCAGCCGCCGTCCCGGGTGTCGAGGCGCACCGTCTGGTCGGCGGAGGTCACGCTCGCGTCGCAGGTGCCCCAGGTCGAAAGCGAGGGGATGGGCGCGCCGGTCACCCCATAATCGCGGTACCGGGTGGCGTCGTGCTTCCGGTACTTGGAATGGCCGTCCGCGAACGCAAGGTTGCCGCCGTGGTTGTGGGTCTCCAGGTTGAAGTCGCGGTTAAGCTCCTCGTACGCGCCGTTCCAGTTCGCACCGGTGCTAAAGGTGCGGCGGGGACGCAGGCGGGCGGTGTCGACGTTCCAGAGCTGAGAGGTGTAGGCCACGGTGCCCGAGGGATCGTCGACCACCGTGGTCGGCTTGTCCATGATCACCGCGTTGAGGAAGTAGCTCGTGTTGCCGCCCCCCTTAAGCGTGCTCGCGTGGTACGGCATCTCGGCGGGCAGGCTCGCGGGCACGTCGGTCGCCAGCGGCGAGACGTAGACCGGAAGGCTGCGGAGGTAGGGCATGGTCACAGCAGCCCAGTTTCGTCCCGCGCCGGGATCCATCCAGCCGAGCGGCAGCGTCAGGCCTTGATCGCCGATGCAGAGTCCGTCCCAGCCGTTCTGGCTGTCGTCGCCCGCGCCCCGGCAGCTCTTGTTGCCGGGATACACGTCGTCGTTGTCGCCCGCGTAGAGCAGGGAGCCGGTGCCGATCTGCTTTTCGTTGCTCAGGCAGGCCGTGTTCTTGGCGGCGGCCTTCGCGAGGGCAAACACGGGGAACAGGATCGCCGCCAAGATCGCGATAATGGCGATGACGACGAGAAGTTCGAGGAGGGTAAAGGCGCGTCGGGACATGATGATCTCTGCCCCTTTCATTCCGTACCGGATCGTCGCGCCCCCTTGTAGCGATGCGAGTATTCGTCGAGACCCTCGTCGCCGCTCCGCCCGAGGCGGTCTACGCGGCGCTGCTGGATCCCGCGGTCCACGCCCAGACGTCGCCGGGCCGCGAACGGGTGGTCCGGGTCGCCCCTCACCCCCAACCCCTCTCCCCCAGAGGGGAGTGGGGTGGCATTCTGGAGCTTGGCGACGAGGTGACGTTCGAGGCCAGGCACTTCGGCGTCCGGCAGCGGCTGACCGCCCGGATCACGCTCGTCGACCCGCCGTTCGCGTTCGAGGACACGATGGTCCGGAGTGCGTTCCGACGGCTCTGGCACCGGCACGAGTTCCACGTGGAACTCGCCGGCACGCGCATGGTCGACCTTATGGAGTTCGCTTCCCCGCTCGGCCGCCTCTTCGACCGTCTCATCCTCGCCCCCTATTTGCGCCGGTTCCTGGTCCAACGAGGAGAGACCTTGGCGCGGTTGCTGGTGTCGGACCTGAAGCCCGGCATGGGCGACAGCCCGTAGCCGCAGGATGGTTTGTGCCCGCACGGTCGGCAAGTGGATCGAACCTCTGAACGCCCCTTTCCCCCCTCGGTAGCGGGGATCGGAACCTCGCAAGCGTCGGAAAAGCGCGGCCCCACGCGTCGGCACGAGAGTATCCGATGCCTCCCGGGATTCACGGACAGGACTCCAAGGTCGAAAAGAGGGGTGTGGCGCCGGACGGACGATTGCCGTGGCCCTTTCGATTCGGGTATCCTTTCAGATTCACGGCTTTGTGTCGAATGACACAGGGGGCGTGAACCCCACAACCTGACCACGGGCTGAGCGCGCGTTTCCTTCGCCGGAGACGGAGCGGACCGGCCCGACAACGGTGAAGAAAGAACCATGGCGAAACAGTGCCTTATCGAAAAGCAGAAGAAGCACGCCTTGATGTGGCAGAAGCTCCAGGAGGAGAAGAAGCAGATCGAGACGCTGCCGGCGGACAAGCGCGAGGAGGCCTTAGCGGCCTTCGAAGCGAAGCGCATCAAGAACCGTCAGTTCCAGGCGCGGCAGTACCACCGCTGCGCGATCACGGGCCGCGCTCGCGGCTACATCGGCTACTTCGGACTCTGCCGCCAGCAGTTCCGCGAGATGGCGCACCGTGGCGAGCTACCCGGCGTGAAGAAGTCGAGCTGGTAAAGGAGAAGCTGAACTTAACATGCACAGCGATCCTATCGCCGACCTGCTGACGCGCATCCGCAACGGCGCGCAGGCCCGGCTCACCACCGTCGACATTCCCCACTCCAAGATCAAGGTCGAGATCGTCAAGATCCTCGAGGCCGAGGGTTTCCTCTCGGGCCACGAAGTGGTGAACGAGACCAAGTTCCCCGTCATCCGGGTTACGGTTCGATACGATTCGAAGCGGAAGCCCATGCTCAACCACATCGCACGCGTTAGCAAACCCGGCCTTCGAGTCTACAAGCCGGTGAGCGATATGAAGCCGCTCCGCTCGGGTCTCACCACGCGGATCGTCTCGACGAGTGCCGGACTGATGACCGACCGCGATGCGCGAAAGAAGCGCATGGGCGGCGAGGTCATCTGCGAGGTCTATTAATGTCACGAATCGGATTTCAAGCCATTCCCGTCCCCGCCGCCGTCACGGTCAGCGTGGATGAGGCCACCAACGTCGTCACCGTGAAGGGTCCGAAGGGCACCCTCACGCAGCCCGTGTCGCGGTTGCTCACCCTGTCTCAGGAGGACGGCCACCTGCAGATCAAGCGCGCGAACGACCTGCGCGAGGCGCGCTCCCAGCACGGTCTCGCCCGCACGCTTTTGGCGAACATGGTCCAGGGCGTGAGCGCAGGCCACGCGAAGACCCTCCAGGTCATCGGCGTCGGCTACCGCGTGTCGGTTCAGGGCCGCGATCTGCTCATGAACATGGGCTACTCGCACCCGGTCACGGTCGCGGCGCCGGAGGGCATCACGTTCGAGGTCAAGGCGGACGAGAAGACGCGCGCGCAGACCATCGTGGTGTCGGGCGCGGACAAGCAGCAGGTCGGCCAGATCGCGGCGGACGTGCGCAAGGTGCGCAAGCCGGAGCCGTACAAGGGCAAGGGCGTCCGCTACGCGGGCGAAGTGATCAAGCTGAAGGCGGGTAAGAGGGCCTCGGCGAAGAAGTAAAGGAGCATGCCGACCAAAACACGAACCGAATTGCGCGTCTCGCGCCACGACCGGCTCCGCAAGAAGGTGTCCGGCACGGCCGAGCGGCCGAGGCTCGCGGTGTTCCGCAGCCTCAAGCACGTCTACGCTCAGATCATCGACGACACGAAGGGCCACACGCTGGCTTCCGCGTCGTCGCAGGACGAAGGGCACGCCGGCGGCGGCAACGCCGAGGGCGCGAAGGCCGTCGGCGCACGGCTGGCCGAGAAGGCCAAAGCGGCGGGCATCGAGTCCGTCGTGTTCGACCGCGGAGGCTTCGCCTACCACGGCCGAGTGCAGGCGCTCGCCGAAGGCGCCCGCGACGGAGGCTTGAACTTCTAATGAGAATGATGAACCGGCTCAGCGGCAAGCGCGAGAGCCGCAACACCGAAGGGCCGCAGCTCGACGTTCGCGTCGTGCGGACGAACAAGGTGTTCAAGACCCACAAGGGCGGTAAGACGGCCTCGTGGTCGATCCTCGTGGTCGTCGGCGACAACAAGGGCAGCGTGGGCGTCGGCCTGGGCAAGGCCCGCGGCATCCCGGACGCCATCCGCAAGGCCGAAGAGGCCGCGCGGAAAAACATGTTTAAAGTCGAGATGATCGGCACGACGATTCCGCACGCGATCACCGCGGTGTCGGGCACGTCGCAAGTCATGCTCCGCCCGGCGGCGCCCGGAACGGGCGTCAAGGCCGGCGGCGCGGTCCGCGCGGTCCTCGAGGCCTGCGGAATCCACGACGTCCTCGCGAAGTCCCTCGGCTCGCGCAACGCGATCAACATGAGCTACGCGACGATCGAAGCGTTCAAGGCGCTGAGCTCGCCCGAGCAGATCGCCGAGCGGCGCGGCCTGAACGCGGCCGAACTTACCCCTTGGATCACCAAGGCACGAAAGGAGGAAGCGGATGCTGCGCATTAAGCTCGTCAAGAGCCCCATTGGGCAGAACCCCAAAAACCGGGCGACCACCCAGGCGCTCGGATTCACCAAGATCGGCCAGACGCTGGAGAAGGAAGACACCCCTTCGATCCGCGGCATGGTCCACGCGATCCACCACATGGTTCAGGCGTGGGACGGCGAGACGCTGATCCACGACGGCACCAAGGTGCGCAAGAAGGCGACCCGGAAGGGCCGCAAGCCTTCGGAAAAGAGAGGAGCTGACCAGTGAGCCTTAACAACTTCCACCCGCCCGTTGGGGCGACCAAGGCCCGTCGCCGCGTCGGTCGCGGCATCGGCTCGGGCATGGGCAAGCAGGCGACGCGCGGCGGCAAGGGCCAGTCGGCGCGGCGCCAGATCCACCCGAACTTCGAGGGCGGCCAGTCGCCCATCCAGCGACGCCTTCCCGTCAAGAAGGGCTTCCGCAACATCAACCACAAGGAGTACGCGATCGTCAACCTCGACGACCTGCACAACCTTTTTGAGGAGGGTGCGGAGATCACGCCCGAGACGCTCATCAAGTCGGGCATCATCTCGGCCGGTAAGGACGGCGTGAAGGTCTTGGCCTTCGGCGAGCTCGACAAGAAGCTCACCATCTCGGCGCACAAGTTCTCCAAGGCAGCGGTCGCGGCGATCGAAGCCAAAGGCGGAACGGCCACCGTTCTGCCGAGCAAGAAGGAGCTCGCGGCCCAGGCCGCCGAGACGACGGAGGCGGCGTGAGCCTCCCGGGCGGCAGCCGGGGCGGGGGCGGCACCCCGCCCGCTATCGGTATGCCCTCGGGCTTCGGCGGCGCGGGCGACTTCGGTCGCGCGCCCGGACGGGGCGACAAGGGACTGAGCCTTCCGCTGGCGGAAACGTTCCGCCGCGCCTGGGAGGATCCGGACCTGAAGGCCCGGATCCTTTTCGTGCTCGCGATGTTCGCGGTGTTCACCCTGGGCACCCACATCCCCGTGCCGATCCGCGGCCACAACAGCGAGGAGATCTATAACAAGCTCCCGCCCCTGCCCTACTCCCAATTTCTCGACGCCTTCGGCGGCGGCGCGCTTCGGCGCGTGTCGATCTTGGCGCTCGGGCTTCAGCCGTACATCACGGCGTCGATCATCATTCAGGTTCTGACCACCGCGTTTCCGCAGTGGAAGAAGGAGCTTCAGGAAGGCGGCGAGTACGCCCGGAAGCAGCAGAACAAGCGGACCCGCGGCCTCGCGGTCGTCCTCTGCTTCGCGCAGGGATTCGCCACGCTCAACCAGATGTCCCCGGCGATTCCGGACGTCACTCTGTTCGACAAGGCTCTCGTCCTCCTGTTCTGGACCGCCGGTGCGATGTTCATGCTCTGGCTCGGCGAGCAGATCTCCGAAAAGGGAATCGGTAACGGCACGTCGCTGATGATCTTCGCGGGCATCGTGCTCTCGCTGCCGAACCAGTTCAAGTCGCTTTGGAACGGCTTCGCGGTGGAGCACACCGTCAGCGCCTTTAGCCTGGTCGCGATCGCGGTCATCTTCCTCGTCGCCACCTGGTTCATCGTGTACTTCACGATCGCGCAACGCCGGATTCCGATCCAGCACATGCGGCGCCAAGTGGGCACGAAGGTGATGGGCGGCGCGACGAGCTACCTCCCTCTCTCCGTGAACATGGCGGGCGTCATGCCCATCATCTTCGCCAGCACGTTCCTCTACTTGCCGTCGCAGTTCGGGTCGATGCTCGGAGGCGAGAAGACGCCGCTCGGTCACGCGCTCATCAGCTTCGGCGAGTTCATGCAGCCGCTGAACAACCACGCGGTGGCGCCTTGGCTGCCGATTCAACGCGGCGTCGTAGGATCGCTGCTCTACCTCGTGCTGATCTTCGCGTTCACCTACTTCTGGACTGCGATTCAGTACAACGTGGAGGACATCAGCCAGAACCTCAAGCGGGGCGGCTCCTTTATTCCGGGCATCCGCCCGGGCAAGCAGACGAAGGACTTTCTCGACGGCGTGATCTCGCGGATCACCGTGGTCGGTGCGGGCTTCATCGCTTGCGTCGCGCTTCTGCAGTACGTCGCGCCAGTCATCGCGCGGCTTCCCTCGGGTACGTTCCTTAGCGCGCTCGGCGGCACCTCGCTCCTCATTATGGTCAGCGTCGCCCTCGAGACGATGCGCCAGATCGAAGCCAACCTGCTGATGAAGCAGTACGGACAGTAAGGCTCGCAGTTGGATGTTGGCGGTTGGCGGTTTTCGAACTGCCAACCGCCAACTGTTTACCG
>CAXUKB010000272.1:0-252 GCA_964251345.1 uncultured Fimbriimonas sp.
TCCCACTCTGCCCCGACCGCCACCAAGTCGTCGAAGTTCGAAACGATCTCGACCGCGTATTCGTCGCCCGATATGGGCGGGCGCGGGGCCGGTCGGTCGATCGTCTTCAAGTCGGGCCTCGACGAGCCTCGAAGCCCGTCAACCTTAAGGTTACGCCGATGGCGCGGCGCGGTCGCTTAGAAGGCACGAAGCATTCGTCACGTAAAGGCAAGATCGGGCGGGTGGGCGGGAAACCTTAATCGCCTTCACCGG
>CAXUKB010000272.1:262-6845 GCA_964251345.1 uncultured Fimbriimonas sp.
CATCTTTGGCGGCGCGGCGCAGGTGGTGGCCGCCGACGATCCCCGTAATCCGACGCCCGGGCTCCCGCTTACGACCGAAGGACCGGATCGCTCCGACAAACTCGTCCTGTCCGACACGGAGTGGCAAGCGCGACTCACGCCGGAGCAGTATCGAATTCTGCGCGGCCACGGCACGGAAGCAGCGTTTTGCTCGCCTCTGAATAAGGGCAAAGGCGATGGCACCTACTTCTGCGCCGCCTGCGACCTGCCTGTATTCGAGACGAACGCGAAGTTCGATTCGGGTACCGGCTGGCCTTCGTTCTTCCAGCCTGCGACGCCCGACGCCGTTTGGTACAAGCTCGACGCCGGGTACGGGATGCGACGTACGGAGGTCAACTGCGCGCGGTGCGACAGCCATCTGGGTCACGTCTTCGACGACGGTCCTCGCGATGCGGGCGGACGTCGGTACTGCATGAACGGCGAGGCACTCCGCTTCGAGCCGCAAGCCTAGACTTCACGTCCGGCCACGGAAAAGTAGTCCTCGAAGAACGCGGTCGAATCCACGGTGTGGGCGACACGATCGGAACCTTCTCCCTCCGCGAAGAGGACCTCACCCGACTTGGCCGGGTCCCGGTCGAGAAGAACGCGAACGCGGCCCGGCTTCTCCGAACAAAGGCCGGGATGAAAGATGGCCGCTGCCGCGAGAGGGTCGTGAAAGGTTAGGGTGTCGGTTTGGGTGAACCAGTGCTCGGCGAGGCGAAACACGGCCGCGAGCAGTTCGCCCTTGAAGCGAATCTTTGCCTCGTCGGCTTTCATGCGGCACCCTTCGGTGACGTCCAGGCCGAACGATCGGTGCTCGGGGCGATCGGCGGCGTAGACGATGGCCGCCGCCTCCGGGTCGACGAGGACGTTCCACTCGCGTCGCCCCGGCTGGAAGAAGACGCCCGCCATCGAAACGATCCCTTTGAGGAGACGGGGAAGACCGGGATCCAGCGCGAACAGAGTCGCGACGTTCCCAAGAGGACCGACGGTGAGCAGAACGATCTCTCCGGGTCGCTTGCGGATCGTGTCCCGAAGAAACTCGACCGCCGTGTCCTCCGGCCGGTCCAGGCGATGCGGCTCTTTTGCGATGGTTTCGTACTGAGGCACGTGCGGCTGACCCGGGCCGTAGGCGAGCGGTTCGCGTCTTCCGCAATGGATCGGAATGTCCTCCTTCCCCGCCGTCCGGCAGAGAACTTCCGCGAGGGCCGCCCGCCTCTGAACGTCGCCGGTCACGGTCGTGATCCCGAGCAGTTCGCAACGAGGCTGGCGCAGCAGATAGGCGAGCGCCACCGCGTCGTCGATATCGCTGCCGATGTCGGTATCGAAGAGAACCGGGATCGTTTCGGGCATCGTGGAACTCCTAGCGGCCATAGGTCAGGCCGAAACCGTAGGGGAACTGCGGATCGTCGCCGTTCAGCTTGAGTGGCAGTTGCGCGACGGTGCGCGGCCAGGGGAAAGCGAGCTTGCCGGTCGGCCGCGCATCGCCGAACAGAACGTCGGCGACGCCCTGCCCCTCGGAGCCGGGAAGCCAGGCGGAAACAAGCGCATCGGCGTCGCCCAGCGCGTCGCCCAAGACGAGAGGGCGGCCGGAAAGGGTCACCACGACGGTCGGCACCCGCGCCCGCTTCAAACTTGCGATCAGTTGGAGATCGTCCTTCGAGAGCGAAGGATCGGCAGTGTCGCCCCGCATCTCCGCGTACGGCCTCTCGCCTACGACGACCACAGCGACGTCCGCACCTTCCACGCCATGTCCGTCTTCGGAGTAGGTCACGGCCGTGCGCTGCGAGACGGTTGCCCGAATCGCCGCCAAGATGGTCGTGCTTCCCGGCACGTCGTTCGCGAGGCTTCCCTGCCAGCTTGTGGTCCAGCCGCCGCACTGCATGCCGATGTTGTCCGCGCCGCGGCCGCAGACGTGGATTCGGGCGACGTCCTTACGAAGGGGCAGCGTTCTCCGGTCGTTCTTCAGCAGCACCAGCGACTCGCGCACCGCCGTTCTCGCGAGCGCGCGGTGCGCCGGAGAGCCGAACTCCGCCTGGAATTTCGGGTTCGGCGCTACGTTGGATTTCGGTCCGAGAAGCCCGGCAGCGGCCTTCACCCGCAGAATCCGGGTGACCGCGTCGTCGATTCGCGACATCGGGACCTTGCCCTCGTGCACCAGTTCGACCAGATCCTTCGCGAAGGTCGCGTATTGGCGGGTCATCATGACCATGTCCATGCCCGCGTTCACCGAGGTGGCGATGTCCTCTTTGTAGTCGGGGCCGATCTGGTCGATGGCGTCGTAGTCGGAGATGACGATGCCCTGGAAGCCAAGCTCACGCTTCAGAACGTCGGTCAACAGGTGACGGTTCGCCGAGCACTTGAGTCCGTTCCAAGAGCTGTAGGACGGCATCACGGAACCCACGCCGGCGGGGATCGCGCCAAGATAGCCCTGAAGGTGGATGCGGCGCAGGGTCGCCTCGTCGATCCGCGTGTCGCCTTGATCCAAGCCGCTCCGACGATCCCTTCCGCCGGTGCCAAACGTCGTCCCGCCGTCCCCCACGAAGTGCTTGGCGCACGCGAGAACGGTGCCTGAGTCGGCCAAGCTATCGCCCTGCAGCCCTTCGACCGCCGCCACCCCCAGCCGCCGAACGAGAGCGGGATCTTCCGAGAATCCCTCGTAAGTCCGGCCCCAACGCACGTCTTGCGGCACGGTCACGCACGGGGCGAAGGCCCAGTTGGCGCCGATCGCCCGCGTCTCTTCGGCCGTCACCCGGGCGATTCGGCGCACGAGGCTCGCGTCGCGGGTCGCCCCGAGGCCAATGTTGTGTGGGTAGATCGTCGCGCCCGGAATGTTGTTGTTCCCGTGAACGGAGTCGATTCCGTAGAGAAGTGGGATGCCGAGGCGGGTGCTCCGGGCAATGCGCTGGTAGTTGGCGAGAAGATCGCTCCAGCCCTTGAGGTTGTAGTCCTCCTTGCGCTTAGGCCCCGATCCGCCACCGCTCAAGAGGGAGCCCAAGGCGTACTTTGCCACGTCCTGCGGATCCTTAAGATTCGCCTGATCGACCTGCATCATCTGGCCGACCTTCTCCTCTAGCGTCATACGCGCCACCAGGGCACGCGCGATCGCCGTCTCGCGGACGAACCGCTCCTGCCCTTTGGGCGTTGCGGATCCGGACGAGTTCGTCGATCCGCCGGCCATAAGAGCGGCGGCAAGCGCGAGCGCGCCGACGGAGAGCGCCCGGCGCGAAGAAGGGGAGACGAAAGAGAGGTTCTTCATGCGGGTCTCCAACTATAGCCCTCCCGTCCCCACGCGGCCCAGGGCGCGGGGTCGGGGTAACGTCCGGACGGCATGGCTTCGATGAGGAAATCGGCGTTCGTCGTTCTTGGATTGGCGGTGGTCACCGCCTCGGCGCGGTTCGGGGGGCAGGCGCCGAATCCCGATTCGCAGTACCGACTCGGTCCCGACTCGATGGCGCAGGAAGGGGTGCCCAAGGGCGAAGTGCGCGGACCGTTCACGTTGCCGAGCAAGGTCTACCCTGGGACCCAGCACACCTACTGGGTGTACGTTCCCGCGCAGTACGATCCCGCGACTCCGACGGCGCTGATGGTCTATCAAGACGGCCAGGCGTTCAAGGACATGAACGGCGAGATGCGAGCGCCGAACGTCATGGACAACCTTATCTACCGACGCGAGATCCCGGTGATGCTTGGCGTCTTCATCAACCCCGGCCGAACGCCGGAGCAACCCGAGCCTTCACCCAGCGACTGGGGCGACCGCGCCACGAATCGGCCCGAGGAGTACAACCGCCCCGACGACAAGTACGCCAAGGTCGTGACCGAAGAGCTTCTCCCCGCCTTAGAGAAGGATTACAACGTCTCCAAAGACCCGGAGATGCGGGGCATCGGCGGTTCTAGTTCCGGCGCGATCGCCGCCTTCAAGGTCGCTTGGGAGCGGCCGGACGCCTTCCGAAAGGTGTTCAGCATCGTGGGCTCCTTCGTGAACCTCCGGGGCGGCGACGTTTATCCCGAGCGGGTGCTCGCCACGGGCAAGAAGCCGCTTCGCGTCTTTCTCTGCGACGGCCGAAACGACAACCGTGGCGTCCGCGACGGCGTGTACGATCCGCGACGCGATTGGTTCTACCAGAACGTGCGCCTCATGAAGGCGCTGTCGAAGAAAGGCTACGACGTGAACTACGCCTGGGGCATGAACAACCATGGTCAGAGCTACGGCAAGGTTGTGTTCCCTGACATGATGCGCTGGCTTTGGCGCGACGGCCCCGTCTCGACGGACATCAACGACGCCGTCGAGCGGGCCTTCCGCCAACCGGCGATCAAAAAAGTTAGCGCCACGCCGCCTCCGTTCCTACGAGAGGTAAGGGGCACGCTCTGCGTTGACGTCCATCAACATCGGAGGGAGTGACCGCACGAGGGCGTCTTCGAGGAGGGGCATGACCCAAGCTCGCTCACTCGCCAAGGCGGTGTTGAGAGAGCGGGCGTGTTTTGGAGAGAGATGGACGTGCGGGGCCTCGACGACCAGACTGCCATCGAGTCCGGCATGTTCGGCGACCGACCGAACGAAGTCGGCAACGCTGATTTTGCGCACGTTCGCCAGGTGAATGAGGCCTTCGACGCCGTCGAGCAGCAGGTCCAAGGTCGCGTTAACGAGATCGGACATGGACGTCGGGGAGAACACCACGTCGGACGCCGCCATGAACGGCTTTCCCCGGAGCAGGGCACGCAGATGCCGCTGAACGTGTCCGGATCGATCGTCCGATCCGAAGAGTGCGCCCATTCGAACGACCATCGTCGACGGCCCACCGTTTAGAACGACTTCTTCGAGAAGGAGATCGGCGCGGCCCTGGTCGTCGAAAGGAGTGGCCGAATCGCTCTCCACGTAGGGCGTGGACTTCCGTCCGTCGAAGACGCTCGGACTCGAGAAAACGACTAGCTTCGCTCCTACTTTCGCGCATTCGGCGGCCAACGCCGCCATCGCGGTGACGGAGCGGTCCCCTTGCCGATCGGCGTTCGACTGTGTACACACCACAGCCCACGGCTGAAGACCCTCAAGCGCTTGCCGCACGGACGCGGTATCCCAGAGGTCGATGTCTCCTTGCTCGAGGAGCACGGACCCTAGGCCTCGAAGCTCGCAAAGGGCGGCGAAGGTCTTTTCCAGGCCGTTCTGTCCCCCAACGATCAACAAGGGGCGTCGTTTAACCTCGTTGCCCTTTGCGGATTCGGTGCCGATTCCTTTGCCCGTCAGGACTGGCGGATAGATCAGGCGAATTGGACGCTCCCACCAACCTTCGCCCTCCGTCGGCAGCGTTTGCCCCGAGGCCAGCGCGGCGACGGCGTTGGCCAACGCGGTGGGTCGGGGTTGGGGCGAGCGAAGGTCAAACACTCCCGGCTCGTAGCGGTTTCGGTCGCACGTTAGAAGGCTGCACCAGTCGTGAGCGCCAAACATCGACCAAACGGTGACGGCGCGGACGTCGACGCCTTCGTCGCGGGATCGCTGGGCCTCGGTCCAGACGTAACGAAGCCAACGAACCTGCTCTTCACGGGTGCAACCGAGGTGGCACTCCGTGACCGCGATCGGTAGACGATAACGATTCCATGCCTCGTTGAGCAAGGCCGAAGGCCCGTCGATTCCATCCGCCAGAACACGGATGGCTTCGACGTCCGCGAACTGATCGAAGTCGTTCGTTCCGTGGGTTTCCGCCGGGTAGCGGTCGATCCGATGATCGAGGAACCTCTCGCTCGTCAAGTAATAGTTGACTCCGACGACGTCGGGAGGGCAGACGTGGTCGAGAAACCAGCCAAGCTCATGCTCCCCAATGCCGGAACCGACGAGTTCGTCCCACATCGGATGGAATCGATCGACACGGCCACCGAGGAGGTCCCAGGTAAGCCAACGTCGCTCGTTGTCGAAATCCGCTTGGTAGGAAAGCGGCCTTGTCGTGTGCGTCTTGCCGAGATCGTCGGTCTGCACGAGTTGCGCCCGAGGATTCACCCTCCGAATCGCCTCCATGCTCAAGACCGTGGCCTTGACTTGATTCAAGAGGGCCTTGGCGAAGCTGAGAGGATCCGTCGCATGGGGATACCAATGGCCGTAAAGCGCGCTGAACCGCGCGGTCGTGAGCGGTTCGTTTACCGGCGTGTATGCGTCGATCCAAGGGTAACGTTCGGCGACGGCAAGGGCATGTTTCGCGAGCCCCGTGGCGAATCCGTCATCGAGCAGGTTCGTATAGCGGGGGCCGCTTCCGTGATGGACGAGGCCTGCGATGGGGGCGACGTTCCTCTGGCGAAGTCGTTGGAGACGCTCGTCGGCGAAGCTCCAGTCGAGGCGATCGGGGGAGTCGGGCGCCGTACGCTCCCAGAGAATCGGGTATCGGAGCGTTCGGATTCCCAGGTCGGCCACCCGTTCAAGGTCTTCCGGCCGCCCCAGGTGGCCGCTCTTTTCGAACTGGTCGTGGTAGCGGTCGCCGACTCGATTGACCGTACATTCGAGTCCGCCCCACAGTTGGATCTCTCGTTCTTCTCTCATTTAAGAATGCCGAAAGTTCGTTTCCTATACAGGACGTTCTTC
>CAXUKB010000273.1:0-6802 GCA_964251345.1 uncultured Fimbriimonas sp.
GTTTTACGCCGACGCCAGCGGACGGGAAGGCCTCCCGCGCGGCTGCCTCCTCGTACAGGGGGCGCTCGTCGGGAGCGATGAGAGCCAGGCCGTGCGCGCGTGCCTCGCGGAGAAGCGTCATTTCGGCATGGAAGCGCTCACGAAGCGGCTCGAGCGCGCGCGGCGCGAGGGCGACCTCGGAAAGGACGGTCGGCCGGCCGATCTCGCGCGGTTCGTCTGGACGGTCTGCTACGGCCTCGCGATCCAGGCCGCCGACGGCGCAACGCGCGACCAGCTCCGTCGCGTCGCATCGCTCGCGCTCGAGGCATGGCCGGCGGCGGCGAGCTGAAGCCTCACTCCGCCCGGGCCGCGGTCCGGTACGTGCGCGGCGGAGAGCCCGTGATCCGCTTGAACGCGCTCGAGAATGCGCTCTCGCTCGCATAGCCGAGCGACTCCGCGAGCGAGGAGACGGAGGAGCTGCCGTCGCGAAGGGCCCGGCGGGCGAGGCGCATCCGCCATTCCGCGAGGTACGTGAGCGGCGCGACGCCGGCGACGACGCGGAAACGCACCGCGAAGCTCGTGCGCGACATCCCGGCGATCTTCGCGAGCTCGGTCAGCTTCCACGCGCGTCCCGGCTCCGCGTGCATCGACCGGAGGACGGGGGCGAGCCGCTCGTCTTGCATCGCGCGGAGCCAGCCGGCGATCTCCATGCAGGTGGCCGAGTTGGTGGATGAGAATGATGTCGGGCGATGCCGGAGCATCCGTGCCATGAGGGCCTTTGCCTTTACCCGCTTTGCCATGAAAAGGATCGAACCTCACCCAATCTTGGTCTGGATCTTCGTGGGGTCCTCCCGTCTTGTGTACGGTTCCATCCGGATCGACAAGGGGGTCTGTTCGTGGAGGCGCGATGAGATGGTCGGCTTTGTCATTGATTAAGCTGTATATCAGTTGCCGAGTCGAGCAATCTGCATTTTTCAATTGTTCTAACCAATAACGAACCGCTTTCTTTTCTGCCGCCGTGTAATCATCGCTAATCCTAATCATCAATCCTTCGGGATCGACGTTCCCCACCGGACTCGCGCCGCAGTAGCTGTATTGATTTATCCCACCGTCGAATCCGATGGGGTCGCGCTCGAGCCACCTCGCGGTGCCCGGGTCGTACGTGCGGTTCTGGCAGTAGTACGTCCCGAGCTCCCGGTCGAAGTAGTAGCCGC
The DNA here is from genome assembly GCA_964251345.1 of uncultured Fimbriimonas sp. Lineage (GTDB taxonomy): Bacteria > Armatimonadota > Fimbriimonadia > Fimbriimonadales > Fimbriimonadaceae > Fimbriimonas. The sequence continues at coordinate 1,194 of CAXUKB010000273.1, forward strand.
TCCGCGCGTTGAACCCGAAGGGGTCGGTGGCCATGACGGGCAGGCCCAGGGCGTTGCGCACCGCCAGCTCCTTGCCGTAGGCGTCGTACGCCCGCGTGTCGAGCACCGCCCCCGACGCCGAGAGCGTGTGCGACACGTTCCCCTGCGGGTCGAACTGGTAGTACTTGCCCGTGGACGTCGCCACGTCCACCCGCGCCACCAGCCCCTCGGGGTCGAACACGTTGATCGCCGAGGGCAGGCCCATGCCGTTCAGCTCCACCTCGGGCTCGCCGCCCTGGTCGTAGAGGAAGTAGGTACGCGATCCGTTTGCCTGCTTCCACGCTCGCAACCCGTCGGCCCGGTAACCGGCCGAGAACGTCGCCGCCGTCGCCTTGTAGAGCCGGTTCTCCGCGTCGTGGAACACGCCGTTCGCGTTGTAGTTCCCGTCCGCGTCGTAGGCGGGCGCGCCGGTGCCCGTGGGCCGGTCGTCCGCCGAGTAGGGCGACGGCTGAGTCACCCCGCGCAGCGTCGTGGGATTGAGGCCCGAGTCGTACAAGTGCGAGAAGGACGCCCCCAGCCGGTTCGTCTCCGAGGTCAGTTTATAAGGATCGCCGTTCGTGGGCGTGTTGTAGCCGAAGATCTGCGTGCCCGAGAGTCCCGCGCCCGTGTAGTCGGTCGCCGTCACGCTCCCGAGGGCGTTCTGGTCGTTGTAGTTCATGCCGCCGAACGTGCTGTTCAGTCCGCTCGAGCCCACGCCGTAGTTCACCATCGCCGCGACGGCGCCGTGGTAGTTGCTTCCGTCGTTCGCGTAGAACTTGAATCCGAATCGCGAGGCCAGCCCGTTCGGGAGCGTCGTCTGAAGCAGGTTGCCCCCGGCGGTGTACTGCGCCTGACTCGTCCCCGCGGGCGAGTCCATGGAGGAGAAACGTCCGAGCGCGTCGTAGTGGTAGGTCCAGTTGTAGCTCCAGGACCCCATTCCCGGCGCGGAGCCGCCGATCGCCTTGGAGTACGGGCTGCCGTCCGCGTTGTACTGATGGCCCACGGAGTACGAGGGGCCGGAAAGGTCGCTGAGCGTGCGGCTCTCCAGAAGCACGTCGCCGAGGTCGTCGTAGGTCCACGTCGCATCGCCCACCCCGTCCGCGACCTCGTGCACCCGGTCGTAGCTGTCGTACGACATCGAGACGTCGTACGGCTCGCCCGTCGTGGCGTTCGTCGCCACCGAGCCGTTGCCCATGGAAAACGCGCCCGACGGATCGTGGTACAGAGTGCCCTGATAGGTATAGGCGACGTGCGTCAACAGGCCGTCGGCGTCGCCGTAGGTGTAGTTCTTCTGGAAGCCCCGGCCGTCGAGGGCGGTGAGAACGTTGCCCACCGCGTCGTAGCGGTAGTTCTTCGTGACGGAGCCTCCGGTGTCCGCGCTCGCGTTGGGGCCTTTCATCCGAATCACGCGCCCGGAAAGGTCGTAGACGAACTGCGTTCCCGGTGAGGAAGTCGAGGGCAAGTTCGTCGGCGTTCCCGAGTGAACCGAGACCGGCCGGTACGACGCGTCGTAAAAGACCGTCTGGTACTCACTCGTGCCGATCTCCGTGATCGCCTCGTTCTCCAGGCCGAGCATCGTCACGTGCTTGCTCGCGGGGTTGGCACCCGACTCCGGGTAGGTCACCGAGACCGTGAGCGGGCCGCCGGGATAGAGATAGGTGTTCAGCGTGTAGGCGTGGCTGGCTCCGTTCTGCCCCGTGGCGGGCCAGTCGACGCGCGTCACCTGGTTGGCAAGGTTGTAGGTGTACTGCGTCTCATTGAGGTCGCGGTCCGTGACGATCGTGCGATTGCCGCGCGAATCGTAGGAATAGGACTCGTAGTGTCCGGCCGCGTCGGTGATCACCGTGGGCAAGCCCAGTCGTTCGGTAAAGCCGTCCGTGCCGTAGCCGAGCGTGGTGTGCCGACTCGCCGCGGTCGAATTGCCGGGCTCAATCACGCCCTGGGGATTGCCCAGCGCGGTGTAGGCGTCGAAGGTCGTGGCCTGCGTGCTTCCCGAGCCGACGCCGTTCTGGTAGGGAATGGGGGCGTCGATCTCCGACACCGTTCCAGTCCCCGTGTTGTAGTGCGTTTGCGTGGGCGTCAAGCTACCGACCGCCACGTTGGTCTCCTGGCCGAAGAAGGTGGGATCGTACTGGGTCGTGCTCACCACGCCCTTCGGCGAGGTCGACGACACGAGGTTGCCGTAGCCGTCCCACGTCATGTTCAAGGTCCGCCCGTTGGCGTCCGTGATCGAGGACGGCCCGTAGGGGTCCGAAGCGGAGGCGTAGGAAGTCGAAGACACCGGCGCGAAGTCGACCTCGCTCGTGCTTCCGTAATTCGAAACCACCCCGACATTCTGCAGGGACTCCATCTGGGCGTTGAAGTACGCGTAATAGGCGCTCGCCATCACGCCGTTCCCATCGGCGACGATGACTCGGGTCGCCACGGCGTTGCCGTCGTTGTTGAGCACGGGCGAGAAGGACGCCACGTAGCCGTTTTGGTCCGTGACCGAAGCGACGGAGCCGTCGCTGCCGTAGTTAAGGGTCGTTACGGCCCGCGCCCCGTTCCAGCCGCCGTTCCAAGCGCTGGCGTCCTGCGTAGTGTAGCCGGACGGAACCGAGATCGTGTGGAGGTAGGGCACGGTCTCCGAGGTCATCCCGTCCTGCCCGATCTCCCCGTTGTTGAAATCCATGTAGCCGTAGTCGTACCGCTCGTCCGAGCCCGGGCTCCACGAATCGATGGTGAGGTTGCCGTGCGCGTCCGTGGTGACCGCCCTTGGAAAGGACACCTTCGTAAGGATGTCAAGGTGCTGGGGAAACGGCGATGGATTGCCCGGCGTGCCGGCCGGCACGTTGCCCGTGTTCATCGTCTCGACCTTGTAATAAATGGCCCGCCCGACTTCGCTCGGCTTCGGAGGAATCTGAGTGACGTGGTCGATGCGCCCGGTCGAGGTGTACGTGATCGTCATAATCACCCCAGACGAGTTGTAGAACCCGGTGAGCGCGGGCATCGTGGTCTGACCGCTGACGGGATCCGGGTCGGCGAACGTCACGGGCGCCCAGGTTAGGTCGAGTTCGTTGCCGAACCGGTCCAAGATCGCGGTCGGGTAGTAGATGTAGAAGTAAGAGCTCGTCGGTCCAAGAATGCTCTGGTTCGCGCCCGCGTACGTTTCTTGGTAGATCCAGGTGGTCTGGTCCTTGAGGGTGATTCGATAGTGTCGGCCGAACGTCGAGTTGTAGGCCCAGACGGCCTTCATGGGCACGCCGGGTCCGAAGTGGGCGGCCTTGGTGGGGCTCCCGCTCGTGGGCGGGTCGGCCTCGCCCGCGTCGGGCGTCAGGGTGAGCAAGGTGCCGTTTGGCGCGATCATCTGGGTCATGAACGAACTGCCCGAGGGCGTCCGCACGATGCGTCCGCTGTAGGGGTGCGACCAGCCCGAGCCGAAGCCCGTGGGAGCGGTGCTCGCGAGGCTGTTGTAGGTTCGACTCCAGACGATGGACGGCCCCTGCGGGTTGTAGACGGTGAGGTCGGGATCAGGCGCGTACTCCTCTTCGCCGGTCGCGAGGTTAACCGGATCGCCGGCCCCGCATCCCGCAGAACACCGGATGGCTGTGGTTGTAAGGGTTGCTCGGAGTCAGAAGCGCGACGTGCCCCGCCATGGCGGTGAGCGCCCGCTGGGCCGCGACGACGCCGGCCAGGCCCGCGGTCCCTCGATCGGCGAGGGCGATTCGGCCCGCCTTCGCCCCCATCCGCTCCGGAAGGTGGGCGAGCGCGATCGCCTTGGGGCTTCCCGCCTTGGCGAGGGCGAGATAGGTGCCGGCGTCCATCGCCCGCCACTGCTTCCAGGTGAGGTGGATCTTGCCGCCTGGCCAGCAGCCGCAGTCCGAGCAGTAGTAGGTCACGCCCGAGGCGTCCGCTCCGGTGACGGCCACGAAGTGGTCCCGCTCGACGAAGGCCACGAGCGGCGTCTTGATCGCGCGCAGCCCTCGCTCGTCCATCGTCACCGCCCGGCCGGAAAGGCCCAGCTTCGGCAGGGCGGCCAGAAGGTCGTCGAAGCTGCTCCCCTCCCCCGTGCGCTTCACCTGCGGCAGCACGACGCTCTCGGCGTAGGGCAGTCCGAATTGCCTCAGGGCGACGGCGAGGCTCGTCGCGCCGCAGAGCGGATCGAGCCGAGTCGGCTCGGGAATGCCGAGGGCGCGGTGCGAGGCGTGGTAGGAGGCGCAGGCCGAGGCGTGTGCCGCGTACATCGACGCGTTCTTGCGGTTGAAGCCGGTCAGGTTCGAGCGGTACGCGGCACGGAACTCGTGCCGCGACTCGGGGAAGCGGCCCTGCAGGAAAAGGCTGAGGGCCGCGTCGTAGGCGGCGAGCCCGCGATCCGGGCTCGTGGGAGCCGCGAGGCGAACCGCCTCGCGGAAGTAGCGTTCGGCCCGGACCGGCTCGCGGCGACCGAGCTCGAACTCGCCGATCTGGATTCGCAGGCGTGCCTGGCGAGCGTTCGAGGGATGATCCAGAAGCTCGTGACGCCAGCCTTCGGCGTCGTAGCCCGTCGCGCCGCAGCGCAGGTAGCCGCGCTCGTCGAGCAGGGTCGGGCTCACGAACGGCTTCGCCCTCGGCGCTCCGTCCGGGATGATCTTCATTGGGCGAGCCGCCGGTCGGTGAACCTTCGTCTCCGGGCGGTGAGGCAGCGGCGGCACCCGCATCAGCGGGGGCTGGCGTGGGTTCGCGGGAGAAGCCGTTCGCCCTAATCCGCCCGCGAAGGCCGGCGCGACGGCTTGGAACAGGAGGGCGCCCGCGGACAGGCGGCAGACGTCGGAAAGAGTGGTGGTCCTCATCGAGGTGGCGCGAAATACCGCGTTCCTTGCCCCTCAACATAAGGTTAACGTCCGCAATTTTTTGCATCACTTGGGTCATTTTTCTGGAGTGCTAAAAACTGAGCAAAAACAGGTTCTCATGTATTTTTCAGATTTATTACCTTAGTACTTACACGTTCGCATTACACCTGGTTTGTGCCGAGCGCTCGCAAACCGCTGGCGGTTGTCTCGCCCGATTGGGCATTTGTCGGCCTACTCAGAGCTCACACCGGTTTGCTGGAGCGCTCGGCGAAGACGCTTCTGGCTCGTGCGGCACTCTTGCCTGTCGTCTCACCCGTGAGTGCCATCGTTTGCGCTCGCGTTCACTCAAAGGAGGAAGCCGCTCGCGTGAAACCCCGCACCCTTTGGTCCGGATTTTGGTGAGATGCCGTTTCTCTGCCTCAAGAGCGTACGTCTCTTTACGGCTAAGCTGACCTGTGAACCAATACGAAGTCGGAGCCCCGCTCTGGGTCTACGACGAGCAGTGGGGCGAGAGGGTCGCCTTCACGATCGCGGAGGTCGACGAGCTCGACGAGTACACGACGAACCTCAAGCTGTACGAAGTCGACGGCGACCGGTCCTTGGAGACGACCGCCGCCGACCTCGCGAAGCTCGTGAGGTCCGGGGCTGCGGGAGAGCCGGGCAAGCGCTCCCGCTAAGGCGGTACTACGACCGCACCATGGACGACGCCGACGCACGCCTCGACCTCATCGCGTTCGCGAACGGCGTGCGGGTCGATCCCTCCACGCCCGGCGGCGACGCCGA
>CAXUKB010000274.1:0-6784 GCA_964251345.1 uncultured Fimbriimonas sp.
GCAGGAACGCTTCCGTCGGACGCGGATAGCGCCAAGCGATCTTCGACGCGATCCGATCGCCGACGACGAGATCGAGGTATTCGGCCGAACCTTTCCATTCGCAGTAGGAGCTTCCGCCAGCGGGGCGGAACAGACTCATCCGGACATCGGCGGGAGGAAAGTAGTAGACCGGCGGGTGACTCGTTTCGAGAACCCGGTAAGCGGCGGTGGTCGAGAGAATCCTCTCGCCACCGAACCACGCCTCGATGGGTTTCTCCAACCTTTCGAGGCGCGGCGGGCGAGGGTAGTCCCAAACGGACTCTTGACCTTCGGTGATCTGAAGCGGAACGGGACGCACCACGGTTCTACGGATTTGGCCAGAGGTGAACGCCGTCGAAGCGCGCGTGTTGAACGGAGTAGGAGGTCAGGACGACTCGGCCGATCGTTTTGTCGGACGGGATCGTGACGAGGTAGCTCCCTTCGGGACCGAAGGCGAGTGCGCCCGAGTATTCCAAGTAGGGTCTGCCTTCGGCGCCGTAAACGCTTAGGTTTAGAAGGTGGTCGCGTCCGGGCGGGACGATGCCGTTGAGGGTGATGGCGTAGCCCTGCCTCACACGTCCGTCCGTCCGAGCCGTGCCAGAGCACCTGCTTTTTACCGTCGCTTCGCCCGCGCCGATACCGACCTTGGCGTCTGCGACGACCGATACGGGCTCTGCCTCCACGTCGACGTCGACGTCGACGTCGACCTTGGCCGTCGTCCCGTCCGATCGAATCTCTAGCCGGCACCAGGCAATCCGCGCGCCGCCGGTCGTCTCCTCGAAGACGCCGTCTTGCGAGGGGTAGGCGTATTGGGACCAGGTCGTCGCCCGAACGTACTGCATCGCGCTTCCCTGCCGAGGCACGCGTAGCGCCGCTGCGAGTTGTCGCCACTGAGGATGGAAGCCCAAGCCGAATGTGGGCGCGCTGGGCTTGGAAGCCGGAGTGCCATCCGGCTTCCAAGCCCGGCCGCCTTCCGCGAGGCCGACCAACTGGACGATGTCCCTTTGAGCATCCGTAACGGCGCCGATCGAAGGCTGGAGGGGAAGCGAGCACGCTTTCGAATTGAGTGTTAGTTTTTACACACCTTCTTCTCACAAGGCCGCTCTCGGGCAGACCTGGGCGTCTACCGGCCGAGTTCTGCACCTCCTTGGGCTAAACTCCGCGCCATGTCACCGCTCGCTCTCCTCGCTCTGCTGGCGCCGGGGCCGGATCTGCCGACCCTGGTGTCGCGCTACAGCGAAGACCGTGAGCTGATCGAACGGGCGTATCCAGTTCCGGGATCCTCGTCGCGGACGGTGCGGCTTCGCGCCTTTTTCGCGGAGACCCAGAAGGTCGTCGACGCGCTGCCCTTCGACCGCTTGCCGAGGGAAGATCAGATCGACGTCGTGCTGATGGAGGACGATCTGCGTCGCCGCACACGCGCGCTCGACCAAGAGGCCGCTTACGACCGCGGTACGGCGCCGCTTCTGCCTTTTGTCGACGACGCACGCGCTTTCGAGGAGCAGCGGCTGCGCATGGCGACGGTCGATCCGAAGGTGGCCGCAGAGCGGCTCGACGCGCTCGCTAAAGCCATCGACGCTTCGACGACGGACCTCATGAAACGGCTTGCCGACAAGCGGTTGGCGGTCACCGACGGGGTCGCGCCAAAACCCGCGGGATCGGAGACGGCGGTCACCCGCGCCACCGCCAACCGGGCCGTTCGGTCGCTCACCGATCTGGAGCGACGACTCGACCGCTGGTACGGCTTTTACAACGGCTACGATCCTCTCTTCTCCTGGTGGTGCAAAGCGCCTTACGCCGCCGTCGCCGCCGCTCTCGATCGGCACACCGCGTTCGTGCGCGAGCGATTGGTGGGCATCGCGGCGGACGACAAGACCACCATCGTCGGCTTTCCCATCGGTCGCGAGGCGCTTCTTACCGAGTTGCGGGCGGAGAGAATCGCCTACACGCCCGAAGAGCTGCTCGCGATTGCTGACCGGGAGTATGCCTGGTGCCTGGGAGAGATGAAGCGGGCGTCTCGGGATCTCGGCTGTGGCGACGATTGGAAGAAGGCGTTGGCAAAGGTCCGCGAGACTTACGTCGAGCCCGGCAAACAGCCCGACCTCATCCGCGACCTCGCGCGCGAGGCGGAGAACTACGTGGAGAAGGAGGATTTGGTGACCGTGCCGCCGCTCGCTAAGGAAACGTGGCGCATGGAGATGCTCTCCCCGGATCGGCAGCTCCAGAGCCCTTTCTTTCTGGGCGGCGAGGACATCCTGGTGAGCTACCCGACCGACACGATGACCGAGGAGCAGAAGCTCACGAGCTTGCGCGGCAACACCCCGGCCTTCGCGCGGGCGACGGTCTTCCACGAACTCATTCCCGGCCACTGGCTTCAGCAGTACTCCGCAACGCGCTACCGGCCGTATCGGAGCGCCTTCGGAACCCCGTTCTTTTGGGAAGGGAACTCCCTCTATTGGGAAATGCTGCTGTGGGACAAGGGCTTCACCCACACGCCGGAGCAACGGATCGGCGCGCTTTTCTGGCGGATGCACCGGTGCGCGCGGGTGCAGTTCAGCTTGGGCTTCCACCTTGGACGGCTCACCCCCACCCAATGCGTCGATCTGCTGGTCGATGAAGTCGGCCACGAGCGGGGCACGGCGGCGGCCGAAGTCCGGCGATCGTTCTCGGGCGACTATGGGCCGCTCTATCAGATTGCTTACCTCATGGGCGGCTTGGAGTTTCGGTCCCTCGGGCGCGAGCTCGTCGACTCGGGAAAGATGACGCGCAAGGCCTACGACGACGCGATTTTGCACGAAGGGGAGATCCCGGTCGATCTCATTCGCGCCTCGCTGACGAGCGCGCCCCTATCACGAGACGGCGCGCCGACCTGGCGCTATGCCGAGCCTACGACGGAACGTAGCGGGTAGCAACTCGGTACACGTCGTGCTTCGGCCCCCTCCCGCCGAGGCCGCCTTCGCAACCATCCGCGCGGCGCTCGTCTCGGGCGATCAACCCGCGGCGATTTTCGGCCTATGGATTGTTCGGTAGAGATTCTGCATCGCGTGTTCGGCACGGTCGAGTCGGGTCTTCGAATCGCCGCGCCTTACGACTGGTCTTTGGCGTCTTCGTTTCGAAACTGTAAAACCAGTCCCCACTCGGGGGAGACGTCGGGGTCGTCGCAGATGCGCTCTCCGACGACCGTCGCTCCGAGTCCTTCGTACAACCGGTGGGCCGCTTGGACCCGCTTGTCCGACCACACTTCGAGCGCTGTGAGTCCGTCCAGCCGTGCCGTCTCAACGACCGTCGCCATGAGGGCACGCGCGATGCCTTGCCGCCTCACCGAAGGATGGACGTAAACTCGCTCCACCGAGCCGTCCGTCGCCGCCACCCGCACTTTGCCGTCGGCGATCACCGTCGTGCCCACTTGACCCGGCAGGCGGGGATAGGTCTCGAGCGCCGCCGTACCGAGAACCTCGTCGCCCTCGACGTACACCCAAAAACGGTGCCCATCGGCCAAGTACTGCCCCCGCACGTCATAGAGGTCCGCGTGGTATCCCTCCGGCTCCCAGGTAAAGCCGTACTCCTCGTACACCGCGCGAATCGTCTCGATCGCTCCTTCCGCCCACCGCTCTGACCAAGGCAAGATCACGCGGAAAAAGGTACCGCGCTTGACACCGCCCGGCCCCGAGGGTAATATCTTAGGGCCTGGATCGTTAGCTCAGTTGGCAGAGCAGCTGACTCTTAATCAGCGGGTCGAAGGTTCGAGCCCTTCACGGTCCACCAAATATCAGGTTTAAGGAACCTAAACGGCCACTCCGGAAAGCCTTCCGCGAGGGGCCGTTCTCTTGTTTGGTTGCCTTTGTGGTTGCCTTTAGGTTTTCGCGGCCCGCGCGGCGATCGCCCCCGCGAGCGTCGGTAGCTTCTCCTCATCCCCCGCCTTCACGAACACGATCCCGATGCAGTCGTCCGGGTTGTGGACCTCGGCCGCGTAGTGAACGTAGCCCGCGAGGTTCTTCGCTTCGCACAACGCCACGGCGCGCTCAAGCTTCCCGCGCTCTAGGTGATAGGGCTCGGTGGTGACGCACAGGAAACGCCCCCGACTCCACACGCGCGTGTGGTCGATCGCGAGCGGGGGGTGTGAGGCGTACGCGGCCTGAGAGCGCCCTCTGTAAAGCTCCCAGGCATGACGCTTGCTTTCCTTGATGTGGTTGGGCTCGGTCCACTTCGCCTCAATCTGAGGCCAAAGCTCGCGTTTGCGGGCGATCGGCGTCTTCGGATCGTCGGCCTCTCGGCTGAGGGGGAGGCGATCGGCGTTTCGGGCCTCGATCTCGCGTCCAGGGATTCCGTCGTATTCGCCAGTCTTGCCCATGGCGTCCAGCAGGCGAAGGACGTCCCGCAGGGACAATCCGTCAAGGTCCTTAATCTTTTCGATGGTGCTCATGGGTTCACGTGTTGGGATCGTCGTACCAAGACCAAAGCTCGTCCAGACTTTCGGCGATGCCGTTGATCCTGAGGAGGTTCTCGACGTCGGCAAGCACGTCCCGGCTCTCGGGCGAGTCGTAGATGCCGTGCGTCCACTCCGAAAGGCTGATCTTAGCCGCCCGGCGCTGCTCCTCAGGATAGTCGGAGAAAGAGCCGGCGTTCCACGCTAAGACCTTCAGGAGGCTGTGAAGAAGCGAACGGTATTCGCTCGCGGTGCCCGGGGTCGCGGGGGGCGTCCAGTCCGGCCCAAACCGCATTACGCCAGGATCGTCGTCGTGCTCCCCGCTGGTCCCTCCTGGGTTATAGCTCATGCCTTCCTCCGGTTCTTCATCGCCGCCACCGCCCCGTCCATCTCGTCTTGCTCCGCGACGACGTAGATCCTAGCCGTGGTCGACGCGTCGGCGTGCCCGAGCAGCTTCTGCGTCACCTTCATGTTCACACCCGTTTGGGCGATGCGCGTTCCGAAGGTGCGACGGAGGTCGTGAGGAATCCAGTGCTGCATCGGCGATTCCCCATTCGCTTCTCGCCGGGCGTTTACCGCGGCCCGGATGAGGTCGACCGTGCGTATGAGGTTGCGCCACCCGATCGGCGTCCCGGCCTCGGAAGGGAAGACGAGCGCCCATTCGTCGTAGGCTTCTTTCGCGCGGGCTCGGTAGGCGGCGACGAGCTTTGAGTGCTCCTGGATCGCCTCCACCGCGGCGGGCGAGAGAGCGACCGTGCGAGCGTTCTTGCCCTTTGTGTGGGGCTTCACGTACGGCTTCCCGTCCTTGTCAAGGTCCAGCTGCGCGACGACGCGGCACTTCGGCGGGGTCGCCCTGAGATCGAGTTGGAAGGTCTGAAGCCCCAGCGCCTCCGATTCGCGCAGGCCGGTCTCGAGCATGAAGCGGACGACGTGGCGGTGGCCGTAGACGAAGTCGCCGCCCTCCTTGGTCTTGTAAGGCTCCCAGCGGTAGAGCTCCGCGAGCACCTCGTCCGCTTCGTCGTGCGAGAGGATCCGCTCGCGAGGCGCCGGGGCGTCCGGCACGATGACGCCCTTGCAGGGATCGTGCTTGACGTAAGGGGGCTCGTGGTGCCGCGCGGCGTTGAGCATCGCCTTCGCGACGACGAGGATGTAACGCGCCGTGGTGTCGAGTCCCTTTGCGCGGGCGTCGTTGACGGCCGCCTGGACATGAGCGGTCCCGATCTTCTCCAGCACCGCCTTGCCGAGCCGGGGCTGGAGCCAAAGCCGCCAGGTGTCGGCGTAGCTTTTGTGCGTCCGTCGCTCTCGGTTGAGCCGCACGTTCTCAAGCCACATCTCGGCCCAGGCGTCTCCGGTGATCGCGTTCCCCTGCGTGGAGGGCACCCCATCCTCGCGGTCGCGAAGGTACTTCCGGACGTCGTCCTTGAGCACCTTAACGCTCTTTCGCTTAACGACCTTGCGTCGCATCTTTCCGGTCGAGTGATCGACGCCGAGGTCGATCGTCCAACTGTGATAGCCGTTCTTGTCGGGGTTCTTGCTGAACGACCCCTCGCCCTTCTTTCTCGCCATGCCGTCTACCTTCGTGTCTACTATGCGCGAAGAAGCCAAGGGGTACGCCCGGCGTACCCCTTGCCTCTACATTTCCGGTGATCTTGCTAGGTAACAGCGTCGCCCGCCAGCCGGCGAAGGGAGGCGACCCCGACCTTGCGGTATCGGCCGACGAGCGTGTGGTGCAGCGTGCCGTCGTCAACCAGCTTGCGCGTCGACTCTTCGTCGATTCCGAGCACCTGAGCGGCCTCCGGTATGGAGCACAGGAGGCTCGCGTTCGGGGCGAGGATCTCTTCGTTCGTTCTTCTTCGGGGCTGGGGCATTACGGTTCTCTCCTCGCCTTCGCAGCGCGATGACGGGCGGCGAGCCCGGCGGCATTTGCCGCGTCGTCGAGGGCCTGGTGGGCCATGTTGAGAAGGGGGTGGACATCCGGGAGGTCCTTGTGCTCCGGCACGTCGGCGAACGCCTCGGCGATGCCGGTCTCGAACTTCGTCAGGGCCGCTCGAGCGGTCGCGATCGCGCGCTTGCTCGACATCTCCAATCGCTTCGGATCGACCTTCCGGACGCGGCACTCAGCGGGCTCGATGAACCCTCCGTCCTGGAACGACACCAGCACGAAACGCTCGCCAGCGCCGACCTGGCGCCGGCCCTCATGAGCCACGAAGCCGACCTCGCCTGAGCGGACCGTGTTGCCGTACTCTGAGTGGCCGTCGATCGCCTCCACGACCCGGCCCAGCCAGTCGGTCGAGGTGCGTCCGCGCGTTTCCGGCCAGGTGGTGGCGCTGCACTTCCACG
>CAXUKB010000275.1:0-6454 GCA_964251345.1 uncultured Fimbriimonas sp.
GAAGCGCGGACGCCCGCCGCGTCGCGATGAGCCCGCCACCGCCGGGCGAACCGCACCTGCCGCCGCTGGAGATTCATCCTTCGGCCGTCGTGCGGCCCTTGACGACGCTGATCCTCTCGGTGCTCGGGGTGGCCTTCTTTTTGGCCAGCGTCGTCGCCATTTGAGTCCTGAATCCCGGTTGGATCGACGGGCTCTTCCCGCTCGGCGTGATAGGAACGATGGCCGTGAACAACGGAAGCAGGGCCATGCAGAACGTACGACGCCTCAAAGCCCTGCGCCGTGAGGCTCTCTCTTCGGACGAAGCGAAGAGCATCGCCGCCTCGGAACGATGAAGGTTTGAAAGACGGGGCGCAACGGGTAGAGGCCGATGGTTTGTGCGGGCGTCACCCATGTAGTCGGAATTCGCCAGAGGTACGGGTGACGGCGGTACGATGCCTCCGCCTCTATCCACGGCACTCGCTTTGCCTGTAACCTCGCGCAGGGCCACTATAAGAGGGATGATCCGTCGCGCGGATTGGCGGCCACGCCTGGGTGACGGGCGACGAGCTTGGGCGGCACGGATCGCCCTGCTCATCGTTGTGGGGATTCCCGGCGTGACGCTCCTCGGGTCGAGGAGCGACTTCGCCGGGGCCCTCGTCGGTCTGTTTGGAAGCCTCCTCATCTTCTCTCCCCGCCGTCCCCGATGGCAACCTCTTCCCACTGAGACCCTGCGTCTGTCCGCGCCCTGGCCCCTAGCGCCGGGCACCTTTTCGGTTCGGGTGACCCTACCACCGCGAGATCGATTTCGTGGACGAAGACGAGGCGATGGTGTCGTTCGGGGATGGTTGGATGACGGTGGAAGGGCTCCGCGGTTCATTCAGCCTGTGTCCTGGCGACGCACACATTCTGCACTCCCGCGGCAATGGATGCGACCTCTTCCTTCGGGAGGACGACGGCCGCATCGAACTTCGCCCCTACGACACCCCCGCCGTAGGAGGCGAGCGGCGCGACTCACTTCGCAACCGTTTCGAGATCGCCCTCGACCGCTGGCTCGACGGCGAAGATGGCGAGGGCGTTCCAATTCTGCCGCCGAGTTGGGGCCTGCGCCGATCGTCGGCCTACCGCACGATCGTTTTGGACGGTGCCGGGTCGGCCCTTGCGACCTTCGGCTTCGTTATGCTCATTCACTCTGCGGCGCCGGGCGTTGCGACCCCCGCGTACGCGCTGATGCTCGGCGCGGGTCTGGGCTCGTTCACGGTGACCTTCGCTCGCCTCCGGCGGCACGCCGCCTACCGAATGAGACTTCCAATCTCTTTGAAACGCCCCTTCTTCGACGATGTGTAGCGTCCTACTCGTCGTCGTAGTCTCGGTGGGCGGCGTTTCGCCAGCGGGAGAGTGCGGGCTGGAACGCCATCTTGACCGTGCCGACGGGGCCGTTTCGGTGCTTGGCGATAATGATTTCCGCTTCCTCCACGTCGTTTGCGCTGTCGTACTGCGGTTTGTGCTCCTCTTTTTTCTTGTAGTACGAGTCGCGGTAGAGCATCATGACCATGTCGGCCTCGGCCTCGATGGAGCCTGACTCACGGATGTCGGAAAGTTGAGGCCGCTTGTCCTCACGGCTTTCGACGGCGCGCGATAGTTGCGAGAGGGCGACCACCGGAATCTCCAGTTCCTTCGCCATCGACTTGCAGGAACGGGCGATCTCGGAAATCTCCTGGACCCGATTCTCCGTACGGCGGGAGCCACGCATAAGCTGGAGGTAGTCGATCATCACGAGCGAGAGTCCGTGCTCGGCCTTTAGACGCCGGCACTTTCCGCGCATCTCGAGCGGCGACACGTCGGAAGCGTCGTCGATGAAGATCGGCATCGAGTAGAGCATGTCGCAGGCGTCCGCGAGCTCGCGGTAGTCGCTGGGCGAGATCTTGCCCTTCTTGAGGACGGAGTTAGGGACCTTGCTCTGCATCGAGACGAGGCGCCGCACGAGCTGGATGCTCGACATTTCGAGGGAGAAGATGGCGACCGACCCGCGCGTACCCTGGCGATAGTGGTTCGTCGCGACGTTCAGCGCCATCTCCAAGATCAGGGAGGTCTTTCCCATCGCGGGGCGCGCGCCGCAGACGATGAAGTCTCCGGGATAGAAACCGGACGTCATCTCGTCGAGATCGTGGAAGCCGACCTTCAGGCCCTGCATCGGCACGCCCGTCTCGAGAATCGTGTCCACGTCGACGAAGAACTCCTTGGCGAGCTTCGAGACGGGCTCGAAGTACTTGCCGAGCTGCTTGCGCCCTACTTCGAAGATCAGCTGCTCGGCGCGGTCGACCTTTTCTTGGACGTGGGGCATCTCGGCGTCGTGAACGACGCCGATGATCTCGCGTCCGGTGTTCTCTAGACGGCGCATCGTGGCCTTATCGAGCACGATCTGGGCATACGAGGCGCTGTTCGCGGCACTGGGCACGAAGAGGTCGATCTCCGTTAGATAGTCGAGGCCGCCAATGTTAGCGAGGTCGCCCCGCGCTTTGAGCTCCTCGACGAGGGTCACGAGGTCGATAGGCTTGTGGGCGGCGATCAGCGCCTTCATCGCCCGGAAGATGAGACGGTGAGCGGGACGGTAGAAATCGTCTTCGCCGAGGATCGTGACGATCTCCTCGGCGGCACGCTCGGAGAGGAGCATCGCGCCGAGGGTGCTCATCTCGGCTTCAACGCTGTACAGGGGGACGGACTCATCGAAACCGACGGCCATGGGGACATCCATTATGGGCCGATTTCCGAGACTTTTCGGCCCCGTCCTTCGTCTAATGCGGACCTTCCCGCAACGGGATTTAAGGGCGCACTGCGGGATGGCGCGGCCCTTGCGTTCCGCGCCTGCTCTCACTGCACCTAGGGTTACCGGTCGTCTCTTCGAGAGGCGGGACCTCGAAACGAGGGCCATGGTCGGAAGATTTGGCGCAAGCGCGTCTTCCATCGGGAGGACGGACGAGGCTTCGGGCGAAGTTCAGCGAGTTCCGGGCACCGCGCGACCAAGGCATCGACGGAAGATCGAAGATCGTCCGCATCCCGCCCAAACGCGCCCGCCCAGCCACACACGAAGCAGGCTTCGCTCGACTCGGCGACGACCGCCTCGCAGAGAGGACATCGCTTGAGACTATCGAGGGTCAATCGGAGGCTGGAGTGCATGGACCCTTTAAGTTCGGTCAATTCTCGGCAAACCCCACCTGATAAACGTCGGGGGATCCCTTCGCCTTTGCAATTCCCGGTTCGCCATCCCGGCCTCTATTTACGTTAGGGGGAAGAGGCCGGCGACGCGCCCGGCCTCTCGCTCCAGTTAGGGCGTCGAGTTTGGAGGATCCGTCAGTCCTTCGCCCAGAACATCTCGCCCGCCGACTCGAAAATAACGGCCTCCTTGAGAACGCTGAGCGCCTTTCGTAGCCCCTCCAAGGGGCTCATGAGACCGTCCTCGTGCTCGATGCTCAGAACGTGGTCGTACCCTTCGGTCCGCAGGACGGAGCAGAAGTCCTTCCACCATCCGAGGGTGTGACCATAACCCACCGAGCGGAACACCCATGAGCGCTCTTTGATGTCGCTGTAGCTCTTGGTGTCCAGGTTGCCGTTGCGACCCGAATTCAGAGGATCGATGCGGGTGTCTTTGGCATGGACGTGGAACAAGGCGCCCGCCCTTGCCAGTTCGCGGACGGCGGCGATAGGATCGATGCCCTGCCACCAGAGGTGGGAAGGATCGAAGTTCGCGCCGATTCTCGAGCCGGCCGCAGCTCGAAGCTTGAGGAGCGTGTCGTTCGCGTAGCAGACGAAGCCCGGGTGCATTTCGATCGCAAAGTTCACGTCGTACTCTTCGAGCAGCTTGTTCTGCTCGCTCCAGTAAGGAATCACTCGTTCCTTCCACTGCCACTCGAGAACGTCGCGGTACTCGTCAGGCCAGGCGCACGTCACCCAGTTTGGATTGACGGCATCGGGTCCGTCGCCCGGGCAGCCGGAGAAGCCGTTAACGATGCCGATGCCGAGCTTCGCCGACAACTTGACGCTGTTCACGAAGGCGTCTTGGTGATCCTTTGCGATCTCGGGGTTCGGGTGAATCGGGTTGCCGTGGCAAGAGATCGCGGAGATCATCAGGCCGCGGCTCTCGACGTCGTGCTTCAGCTCACGGATCTTGCCTTCGTCCTCGATGAGCGCAGCGACCGCCTCGTTGGTGCCTCCCAGGTGAGGCGATCCCGGATAGGCTCCGGCGCCGAACTCGACGGCTTGGATGCCCTCGGCGGCGATCGTGTCGAGCGCTTCAGTGCGCGACTTGTCTCCGAACAGGGCGGTAAAGATGCCGATCTTCATGGGTCTAGTCGGGAGGATACCGTGGGCGGCGTGAATCCCATGCCGCTCCTCGCCCGTCGAAAAGACATGGCGAGTCGACGGGAAGGCGTGAGTGCGAGCCTCGCATGGCTCCGATCCTTTCGCCGTGAGTTCGACCGGCGTCCCGCCTACATGCGCGATCGACTCTGGCCTTCTCTCGGGAGCGTGCCGGATACCTTAGAGGCGTTGCAAAAGGCGGGCATCGAATCCAACCGGCTCGTGGGATTGAAGCGAGAGTTTGAGGAGACGGAGGAGTACCTTCAGGCGTCGCTAGACGTAAAGGCCTGGGACGCGTCCGCCGTCGAACTTGACCGGATCGTCGGCATCCTAGAGCGGACCGAGGCCCTCGTTGGCCCCTCGCCGGTCCGACACCCCTCCGTCTGGAGGCGGAGCGCCGTGGCTGACGCACTGCACAACCGGTTCTTCGACAAGCAGGCAAGCCGTGCGGTCACCACGTGGCGAAGGATGGACGTCGCGCTGCGGGAGATCGCTTGGGCAAGAAAGGCGAGACGTGATTCCGACGTTCGGAGGCAGAGGCTCACCCAGGCCGTCCGGGGAATGGCCGCCCCCTCTCGGTTACGGCGGGCCTATCGGGTTGGCCCGGTCTCCCGCGACACCCGGCGGGAGATCGAACGGCTCTTCGCCGAGGCGGCGGAAGCGGCGGACTATGCGCTTGCCGCGCTCGATCAGCGGGCATGGACGGCGGCCGAGACGGACCTCGGTCGACTCGATGCCGCTTTGAGGGCGCTAAAGCACGTCGTTCAACGCGAAGCGACCGTCTACTTGCCGGAGTCCTGGCCTGTTCGCTTCCCGGCGCGGCTGTTGACGACGGCCACAATGCGCCGCGAACTGCGCACTTCGTCGCCGGAGTCTTTCGATGAAGAGTTAGAGGCCGAGGAGAGCATCGCCGCGATGTTGGCCCATATCGCGGCGGTTAAGGAACGGAGCGTCGACGTAGGCTAGCTGTAGATCGCTCGGGGCGTCAGACCTTTCCAACGACGGCCGATTCGACGGCAAGTTGGAGAAGGGTGTAATCGGGAAGGTCGCCTAAGCTCGCGGTTTGTTCGGAGTAGGTTACGATGCCCCGGCGATCGATGACGAACGAAGCGCGGGCAGCAACGGGAAAGCCGGCGAAGTCGGGCCAGACCGCGTCGTAAGCCCGGGTGACGGTGAGGTCATGGTCGCTCAGGATGGGCATGGCGATGTCGTTCGCCAAGGCCCACATTTCCTGAGCGAAAGGGAGATCGACGGAGATGCCGTACACCACCGCGTCCTCCAAGTTCGGGATCTCGTCCTTCGCGTGGCACATCTCTTGGGTACAAACCGGCGTGTTTACCGCCGGGAAGAAGAGAAGCACGACGACGTCTTCGCCCCGGTGTTTCGACAAGGTCACCTTCTCGATGCCGTCGGCGGTTTTCGTCGGAAGCGTGAAATCGGGCGCTTGGGTACCGGGAGCGAGGGGCACCGCGTGACGATACCTTTACGACTCGGACCTGTGCGGTCACGATGGCGAGGCTAGTACGCTCTCGGGATGGACCTCAAGTGGGGCATCGACCTGGGCGGCACAAAGATCGAGTGCGCCGTGCTGGACAACGGACGCGCGGTAGCCCGACGGCGAATTCCTACGGAGGCGGATCGGGGCTACGATCACATTCTGGGGCAGATCGAGCGGGTGCTCGAGGAGACGGCCGTCGAAGTGGGCAAGAAGGCGCTTGCGGTGGGAATAGGAACGCCGGGCAGCGCGGATCCGCGCACGGGGTTGATGCGAAACGCGAACACGACGGCTCTGATTGGGAAGCCGCTGCCCGCCGATCTTCAGCGGAAGCTCGGTATCGCGGTTAGGGTAGCCAACGACGCGAACTGCTTCGCGCTCGCCGAGGCGACGCTGGGAGCGGCGAAAGGCTACCGGACAGTGTTCGGGGTGATTCTGGGCACCGGCGTCGGCGGCGGTCTCGTCGTGGATGGGAAGGTCTTGGACGGCGCGAGTGGCATCGCGGGTGAGTGGGGCCACAACGTCTTGGAGCCTGGCGGCCTTCCGTGCTATTGCGGAAAGCGCGGGTGCGTCGAGACCGTTCTGAGCGGCCCGTTTCTTGAGCGGTGGGCGGAACGACGCACGGGC
>CAXUKB010000275.1:6464-6779 GCA_964251345.1 uncultured Fimbriimonas sp.
GATTGAAAGAACTCGCTGAGGAGAATGGGCCAACGATCGATCATCTCGTGGATTCATTCGGCCGTGCGATCAGCGTCGTAGTGAACATCTTCGACCCGGACGCGATCGTGCTCGGAGGAGGGGTGTCGAACATCGACCGTCTCTACTCGGATGGCGCCGAGGCGTTAAAGAGGTCCGTGTTCCACGATGCCTACCATCCGGTGGTACTGCGTCCTTTGCTGGGCGACAGCGCGGGCGTGTTCGGCGCGGCGATGCTGTAGAAACGCACGAAGGCCCCGGTCCATGTTCTGGACCGGGGCCTCGTGAATGCTTTAA
>CAXUKB010000276.1:0-6769 GCA_964251345.1 uncultured Fimbriimonas sp.
CCTCCGAAGTACTCAAGGCGACCGCCCTTCAGCATTGCCGCTTTCGTACAAAGATTCCTTACCGCCGCCATGTTATGGCTGACGAAAAGAATGGTACGGCCATGACCTTGCGCGATGTCCTGCATCTTGCCCAGGCACTTGGCCTGAAATTGGGCGTCGCCGACAGCGAGCACCTCGTCGACGATCAGGATCTCCGGTTGCAGATGAGCGGCGACCGCGAAAGCGAGGCGTACGTACATGCCCGAGCTGTAGCGCTTAACCGGCGTGTCGATAAACCTTTCGATCTCGGCAAAGTCGACGATCTCATCGAATCGCGCCTGAACCTCACGCTTTCGCATGCCGAGGATCGTGCCGTTAAGGAACACGTTTTCCCTTCCGGTCAGTTCAGGATGGAACCCCGTTCCCACCTCGAGAAGCGAGGCGACCCGCCCATGCATTCGGATCTCGCCCTCCGTTGGTTCGGTGATTTGGCTCAGGAGCTTGAGCATGGTCGACTTGCCCGCTCCGTTACGGCCGATGACCGCCAGAACCTCTCCCGCCTCGACTTCGAACGATACATCCTTGACCGCCCAGAATTCCTCTACCTCCGGCTTCGCAAAGGGGCGACGAAGCCGATCCATAAGCGCCGTGCTCAGATAACGGTGTTGCTCCTGATGCGAAATCACGTACCGTTTCGAAAGCCCATCGACCTCGACCGAAAGGTTCTTAGATGACATCGGCAAAGCCTCGCTCCTGTGTCTTGAAGAAGAGCGCGCCGCCCACGAGAACGACGAGCGTGAAAATCGAAGAGTAAAGGACAAGACCCCAACTCGGGAAGGCAGTGCCCAGCATCGACCAGCGTGCCATCTCAAGATAGGCGACGAATGGATTGAGGTTGTAGATCCCCTGCGCGGCGGGCGGAATCTTCTTCCCCACCTCGGAAAGCGCGTAACCGACGGGGCTCAGATAGAACAGAAGATTCATCATCACCGGAACCACGTAGGAAATGTCCCGGTACTTCACCTGAACCGCGGAGACGAACAGGCTCAGACCCAGCGCCGTCGCAAGGAGGCCGAGAAGGATCACCGGAAGCGCGACGATAGCAAACGGCGGCGCGAAGCGGTTCACGATCATCAGGACGATCAGCACCGCGAATCCGATTAGAAAGTCAAGCAGCGTGGACAAGACGCCGGTTAACGGAAGGATCAGCCGAGGAAAGTAGACTTTCGTCACAAGCCCCATATTGCCCACGATCGCCCCCGAGGCCTTCCCAAAGAACCCGTTGAACACGCCCCAGGCTAGGATGCCCGCGTAGGTGAACACCATGGGCGGCACGCCGTGGGTCGGGAATCCAGCCAAGCTGGTGAAGATGAAAGAGAAAACGCCCGCCGCCATGAGCGGTTGAAGCACGACCCAGATCGGACCTAGGGCTGTCTGGCGATAGCGGAGCTGAATGTCCCGCGACGACATCGACATCAGCAGATCCCGATACTCCCACATCTGCGGAAGCTCCAAGGAGGCAAGCCCGGTTTTGCGGCGGATGATCCGCGTCGCGACGGCTTCGGGCAGAGGCGTAGGAGTATCCATGGTTAAACAGGAAACGGCGGCCCCGCCATCGAAGGCCGACTGCGAAGAGCATACCTTGGCGACTTATCGGCAAGATTCACAAAAACAGGAGCGGCAGCGGAGATCGCTAGGGGCGCGATAGATCTTTTCCACAAAGCAGAAGCAGGCTACAAGGCTTGACCGTCAAGAAGGCGCAGTGTAAATCTTTTGATTTCCCAGTTTCCTGATGAGAATCCGACCGATCTCGATACCGGGAACTTCGATCCATCGACGAGAAAGCTCCGCGATGCCCCACGTAACCACGAAGGTAGCAAGGAACTCGGCCACCATAATCAGGACTGCGCTGCGACCGACGAAAGCGGGAGCAAGCCTTTCAAAAACTCCAAACATAACGGCAAAGTGCCAGATATAGATTGAATAGCTAACAAGACCAAGGCGAACCATCAGGGCGCTCGTCAGAAATTTTGGTGGCGCTGAAACGCAGGAGTAAACCAGTAGGCCCGCCAGCGGCGCCACCGGAAGCGCCTGCCAATTCTGGTGATCCATGCGACTTGCCTTGATCGCTACTGCGATAAGGCCGCAGAACGACAGGATCGCGACGACGTGCAATTGTACTCGGCGCGTACCTTCGGCAATCGGGCGGCCTTTACTGGCGTGGTAAGCCGCAATCCCAGCAGCAAATACCGGCAGTTGATAAACCGGGAAAAGGTAGAGATTCCACTCTAGCGTCTGCCATTTCCACCCTTGGCTTCGATCTAAAGCCAGCAAGGCGATGTCCAACACAACACTTCCGCCTAGTAAGTAAAGGGCGCGTTTCGTGGAAGTGATCCTCTGAAACAGAATAGGGAATGCAGCGTAGAACGCCATTTCGCATCCTATCGACCACCCGCCAGGAACGACGGTGTTTTGGAAGTTTTTAAAAAAGCCATGAATGAACAGCATGTTCAACGCAATGCCCAGCGGAGCTCTTCGCTGATCGTCCATGACATGCACCAGAATGTAAAATAGAAGCCCGGAGTAGTAGAGGGGCGCGATTCGAGCGATTCGTCGAATCGCAAATGGTCCGAGGTCGAGTTCTCTTCGACGAGAAGACGCAAGCATAAGCGTGGTTGCGCTCACCACAAAGAAGATTTGCACGCCGTACCCACCGGCCCGAAACAGTCCTCCGATTAGCCCAAAGCTCGGATGGAGACCCCAGGCGTGCGTAGCAACGACCATAAGGATCGCCAACCCGCGAAGACCATCGAAGACGGCGACGTGCGGTCTCTCCCCCTTTGGAACGTCCCCTCCTTGCCCAGATGCAGTTGTCGCGGCGAGGGCATCTGGCATAGTTGCGATTGTGACCGCCGCCATGCATGCTTCGCTCGCCTAAACCGATTTCGAGCATTTTCGCGAGACAGCTCAAAGGATCGCACGTTGGGCCTCGCGCCGATCCCGCCGAAGACTGCAGGTTGGGTTACCCGCGCGTCTTGCGCGGAGGCATTCTGGGAAAAGGGGTCATCGTCCGACGAACGATCGGCAGCCCTCCGGTAGATGCGGTAGAGTAGCGGCAGAATGTTGACCGTGGCGAGCGGCGGGCCTTCGTCTGTCGGCAAGGGAGCGCGCCACCTGAACGCGGTGGACGGTCTGCGTGCCTTCGCGGTGCTGACGGTGCTGGCGTTCCACTTGAGGAACTCCATCCTGCCGGGAGGCTTCACCGGGGTCGACGTGTTCTTCACGATCTCGGGCTACGTGGTGAGCCTGGCGCTGATGGGCCACACGGCGGAGCGACTCGGGACCTTCCTGAGCGCGTTCTATCTCCGGCGGACGGCGCGCATCTATCCCGCGCTGCTCGTCATGCTCCTGACGATCGGAGTCGTCTCTGCCCTTTTCCTCCCACGGGCCGTGATGACCGACGCGAACGATGCGACCGGGTCGTTGGCGTTCTGGGGGTTGAGCAATTGGGGGCTGGTGAACCTGGGCGACAACTACTTCTCGCCGACCACGGACTTCAATCCTTTCACGCACACTTGGTCTTTGGCGGTGGAGGAGCAGTTCTACCTCGTGTTCTCGCCCATCGCGTTCTTGGCACTTCGGTCGTTGGCGAGCGTGCGGACCCGTTGGGCCAACTCGATCCTTCCCGCGCTGTGCCTCGCCTCGCTGGGCTACTCGATCTGGGCAAGCCTGAGCCACTCCGTCACGGCGTACTACTATCTCCCAAGCCGGTTCTGGGAGTTAGGGGCGGGGGCACTGCTGTTGCAGGCGCACACAAGCGGTCGCCTGCTCCCGCGCACGGTGGCGGCGCAGGGGCGTTGCGCATTGGGGGGCATGGCCTTGCTGGTCCTGAGCGTCGTCTTCGCGGATCCCCACGTGTTCCCTTTTCCCTGGGCGATTCCGGCGGTGGCGGGGACGGCGCTGTTCATCTCGGCGGCCGCCGTCCCGGCGGACTTGGGGGAGACGAGGACGCCGGTGCTGCGGTTCTTCGCGAGTCCGCCGGTGGTGTTCGTGGGACTGATTTCGTACTCGCTCTACCTTTGGCACTGGCCGCTGATCGTGCTGGCGCGGTGGACGTACGGGCTGCAAGGCGCGTCGTACGCGGTGGTAGCGCTGGGAACGCTGGGTTTGGCGGCGCTCTCCTACCGGGTGGTGGAGACGCCGCTGAAGCGGGCGTTCCGCCGAAGCGCGCGTCCGGGCGTGGCGCTGGCCCTTAGCCTCGTCGTCGTGTACACATGCCAAAGGGTCTACCGATCGGCCACGAGCCGTCTGCCACGCCACTCGCTAAGCGTGACCCAGGGCAGCGACTGGCACGTCGATGGAATTCCGCCCGAGGGACTGGCGGCAAGCCCGGCGAAGGTATGGGGAAGGCACAGCATCTACGTTTTGGGCGATTCGCACGCCTACGCCTACAGCGGGATCTTCATCCGTTTAAACGAGTCGTACGGGCCACATGTGCGCCTATTCTCCAAAGGAGGATGTGCGGTTCCCCAGGAGGCGATGCCGAATGCCGACCCGGTGTGCCGCGATTTTATCTCCGAATCGTTCGGCGAAGTCGTCAAGGACGCACAGCCGGGGGATGTGGTGTTTTTGCCCGCCTTGCGGGTCGCCCGTCTGAGCGAACAGTGGGCGGAAAACACCGAAGCCGACCGGACGGGCCTGCAGAAAGGCGCGGCGTGGGTGGTTGGCCCGGCGGGAGTCGAGGAGACCGGCCGGGTCTTGGACCGCTTGGAGAAGGCGGGGGTGACGGTCGTGATGGATGCGCCTCCGCCCGTGTTCCCGGCGCCGGCGTTTCGCTGCGCAGATTGGTACGACCGGGACAATCCGGTCTGCCGTGACGGAACGACCGTCTCGCGCCGCTTCTTCGAGGAGTGGCGGAGGCCCGCGATGTCCGCGCTCGAAGAGTTGCGGCGGCGGCACCCTAAGCTCATGGTGTGGGATCCGCTGGACGCGCTGTGTCCTTCGTCCGTGTGCTCGGCCCTCGACGCCGGAGGGCGGCCGCTGTTCTTCGATGGCGACCACCTGAGCAGCCACGGAGACGACGTGCTGGTTCCCTCGTTCGTTCGGCTTCTATCGTCGGTTTGGAGCCGGTAAGCGGAGGCGGCGCCCGGGCCAGTACCGTATCTCGGAGGAAAGCCTTGGCTTGCGAGATGCCCTCCTCGCCTTCGCGGCGACGAGGTTTTGCCTCGTTCCGTGCTCGCTCGCGCCCCGGGCCCGGCATTTTGAGGCGTTTCTGCCTTCCATAAGAGGCGTAGAGCCGTGTCGCGAATATTGACGGGCTTCGCGGGTTCCTTGCCCTGAAGGCGTTCGAGGAGCCGTTCTTCCGTTCTCGACAGCGGCTTCCGGAACGCGTCGTCGATGGATGATCCCGGGGTAGAGGATTCCGTGCGCTCCTCTCAATGTCCTTTTTGCCGCCATCTTGGTACTCTTTTGGGCCGAAGGGCGCCCCGCCGCGAAATCGAACGAACATGAGTAGAAAGCGCGCGCTGATTACCGGCATTAACGGCCAAGATGGGGCGTACCTCTCGGAACTCCTGCTGCGCGAGGGTTACGAAGTGTATGGTGCCCAGCGGCGTCTCAGCTCGGTCGATCCTTGGCGATTACGCTCGCTTGGGGTCGAGGAACGGGTGCGCATGGTGCCGTTCGACATGGCCGACGTGGCGGGCGCGATCCGTTCGCTCGAGGAGGTGCGTCCGACCGAGGTCTACAACCTCGGCGCGCACTCGTTCGTGGCGACGTCCTTCAACGCCCCGGCTCTGACGGCGGAGATCGATGGCATGGGCGTAGTGCGGATCCGGACGGTCGACCCCGAGATTCGCTTTTATCAGGCGTCCAGTTCGGAGATGTTTGGAAGCGCCGAGGCGGTACCGCAGTCGGAAACGACGCGGTTCCATCCTCGCAGCCCCTATGGGGTGGCCAAACTGTTCGGCCATTGGTCTACGGTGAACCATCGCGAGGCGTTCGGGATGCACGCCTCGTCCGGCATCCTCTACAACCATGAGTCGCCGCTCCGGGGGGCGGAGTTCGTGACGCGCAAGATCACGCGAACGCTCGCGCAGATCAAGCTGGGCCGAACCGAGCCGCTGATGCTCGGCAACCTCGACGCGACCCGCGACTGGGGCTTTGCGGGCGACTACGTGCGCGGAATGTGGCTCATGCTCCAGCAAGACGAAGGCGGCGAATACGTGCTGGCGACGGGCAAACCGCATTCGGTTCGCCAGATGGTCGAGGCGGCCGCGGATGCGGTGGGCTATGCGCTCGACTGGGAGGGCGAGGGGATGAGCGAGACCGGTCGCGAGCGCGGGACCGGCCGCCTTCTCGTCGGCGTCGACGAGACGTTCTATCGCCCGACGGAAGCGAGGATGCTGCTCGGAAACCCCGCGAAGGCGGCCGAACGCCTCGGCTGGCGTCCCGAGGTCGAATTCGACTCGCTGGTGCGCATGATGGTCGAAGCCGACCTGAAGCGGGCGGAGCGCGGCGAGAGCTTCTGAGACGCTCAAATCGAGCCTGCAGTTTTGCGGGACATGTCCGACAACCCCATGAGTCCGGCAATTTGACGCGCGGAGAGCAACGCAAGATTAGGTATCTTCAGCCTGCTCCCTCGTACGCGTCGATGTCGACTCCGTGACGATCACTCGGATATCCATTATGAAGAAGGCTCTCATCACCGGCATCACGGGCCAGGACGGCGCGTACCTCTCCGAGCTTCTCCTTTCGAAAGGCTACGAGGTTCACGGCGTGAAGCGGCGGA
>CAXUKB010000277.1:0-2379 GCA_964251345.1 uncultured Fimbriimonas sp.
CGGTTCGCCCGCCCGTCTCAAGAGATCGATTCCCCATGCGTCGCCTATTCGCCCTCCTCTTCGTCTTCATTCTCGCCGTCTGTGCCTCGGCGCAGACCGGACCCAGCCTACGTTTAGAGATCGAGGGCAAGGGCGCCGTCGTCATCCGACTCTATCCGGATAAAGCGCCGAAGGCCGTCGCGCACATCGTCAAGCTGGCTAAGGAAGGTTTCTACGACGGGCTCCGTTTCCATCGGGCCGACCGAACGCCCCGCCCCTACCTCGTACAGGTCGGCGATCCCCAAAGCCGGGCGGGCGGCCTCGACGCCGCCGACATGGGAACCCACGGCACGGGCGTCAAGGTCTCGTTCGAAGATTCGGGTCTTCCGAATCTTGCGGGCGCGGTGGGCCTCGCCCGCCTGGGGCAAGATCGCGATTCCGGCGACAGCCAGTTTTATATCTTGTTGGCGCCCCAACGGTTTCTCGACGGCAACTACACCGTCTTTGGTCAGATCACGGATGGGATGGACGTCGTTCGACGCATCGAGAAAGGCGATCGAATCTCCAAAGCGACGGTCAGCGGCCTCTAGATCAGGCTTTCCGGATAGCCCGCCGCCACCGCCGCGAGGTGAGTTTCCGCTGCCGCGTGGTCTCCGCGCGCATGCGCCTCGCGAAACCGCCGGAGCCTTCCATCGACGCCGGGCAAGGTCCGGGCGTGCTCAACCGCTTCATCGACCCGTCCATCCTCGTAGAGATGGAGCGCCCGCAACGCGAGGGCCGGTTCGTGGTCGGGAACGTACGCCAGCGCGGCGTCGACGTGATGAGCCGCTTCCGCGCGGGCCCCGAGACGGCGAGCGATTTGCGCAGCGATAAAGTGCCGCTCGGCTGTCGGCTGAGTGTAGGCGAGGGCGACTTCGATTTCATCGCGCGCCTGAGCCGCCTCGCCGCGCGCCCACGCGGAAAGGGCGATCTGCGTGTGGCACTCGGCGAGATGAAATCGCGCCAATCGGACCGTCGAAGCACGGCGGCTGCCCTCCGCGCAGACCTTGAATGCCCTCGCCGCCAACTCATAGTCGCGTCGGTCAAGCGCCGACAAGCCTTCGTCGCAGCTTGCTTCCGCATCCAGACCGAACCAACGACCGAAAAGTGACATGGTCTCGCCCATCTCGCAGGCGGTACGTCTTCGTATCGTGCGTACCTAAAGGACGAACGGCGAAGGTCGGTCGTTCCTCGGTAATCGGATTACACTTCGAGAAGCATGCCGTCGAAACCGGGTTCCGCACCGAGCGGAGCGAGCGCGGTCCGAAGATCACAGTGGCGCGCACCGCCGATGGCCGCGTGGTGCGTCGTGACGATCCTCGTGGACGAGACGAGGGATCCGCCGTTTCGCAGACGGCCGAGCATGTAGCCTAGTCCGTCGAGATCGAGGTGACCCATGTACGAAGAAGGACGAAACGTATTCGTGCATTCGACGATAAAAAGGTCGAGAGGGCGATCGGCGAGGAAGGCGAAAGTCTCCTCCGGCCAAACCCCGGTGTCCGTCGCGTAGACGAGTCGTCGTCCCTCGCGCTCGACCAAGAAGTTGAGGCACTCTTCGCCAGGAGTGTGTCGTGCACGGAGGGGAGTGATCCGATAGCCTGCCGATTCGAACGGCACGAACGCATGAATTTCGATCAGCTCCATAGGCCATTCGGGATACCGCTCGCGGATAAGCCGAAGAACGGTCGTGTTCCCAAAGATCGGGAACGGCATCTCGTGCCGATCGGTAAACGGATAGAGCGCGTACTGTAGCTCGTCGACCGCCAAGTGGTCGTCGTCGCTGTGGGTAAATAGCAGCAGATCCCAGTCGAGGGCCCGCAGGCCGTTTCTTAGAAGCTGGGTCGAGTTTTCGGGTGGAACGTCGATCTTGAGCCCGTCGTCCACGATCGCGGCGGCGCGAGTCCGCACATCCGGGCCGCCGTGTGCCCGCGCCCAGTCCGAAACGGGATCGTCGCCGAATAGGGAAGGAATGCCGTCCGCGGCGCCGGTGCCGAGGAGGCGTAGGGTCAAGCGTCGTCTCCCATCGGCCAGAACACGAGGCCGGTTGGGACCGCAGGATAAGTTTGGGCGGACCGCGCGGGAAGAGGAACTCCGAGACGCGCGGCGTCCTGAACTTCGGTCTTTGAGGGACGAGGCATAATAAACGCCGCCGCCGCGCCTTCGTCCGCAGTCCGAACGGCCTGCACGGGATCGGTAAAGGCCAGTGTCGGGTCGTTTTCGCCCATTCCGAAGATGGGTCCGTAGACGTGGGACTGAAGCCACGCCGCCGCCGACCCTTCGATGCCGTGCCGTGGGGTCAGCAGGTAACCGCGGCCGCCCTCCGTCGCCATCCCGAACGCCGTGCGATCCTCGTCCGACGCC
>CAXUKB010000277.1:2389-6307 GCA_964251345.1 uncultured Fimbriimonas sp.
TGTAAAGAAGGAGATTGCGATTGTGATGCTGTTCGATTTCGAAAAGTTCTGGAAGGCGAGCCAAAGTATCCTCGCGAGGACCTGCGATGCGGCGCAATACCCGGTGTACGGACAGCCGAACGTACGAAGCATCGTCGAGCGAGGTCAGAGCGAGGAACGCCCCGTTGCCGCCGGGAAACGCGACGGCCGCTTCGTATCCCTCGACGTTATCGGCCAGAAGCGCGGTGACGCCTTCGAAGGCCTGGACGATCGAGGCGATCGCGTCCGGGTCGTCGATCGTCTCGAGGGTCGTAAGAAGTCCGTCGAGCCCCCCCGCCGCCTCGCCTGCCGCGGGCGCCGCCCGCACGGCTCTCAGGACGGCTCCACTTGGATCTTCGAAAAGGGCGACGGTCGGCTCGAACTCGGTTCGGGTGGCCTCGAGAAGGCGGAGCCGGTTTTCGCGGAATGCGGCATTGCCCGCTTCGATCGCAACGATGCCTTCGTGTGGATCGGCTACGGCGAGAAGGGTGGTGCGGACGGTGGGATCCGGGCCGAATCGCTGGACCAGGCGATAGAAGGCGGGATGATCTTCGACCGCAAGGAAACCGTTCCGCCGCCACTCCGCGAGGTGCGCCGCGGCTCGGGCATATCGGACGAACTTGCTGCGGTCGTCGCCGTGGCCTTCCGGTTGCGCCAGCGCCACGGCGCTGTAAGGACTGCGAGCGGCGTACCGCTCGCGTTCCGCGGGCGTCAGAACGAGCGAAGGCGGCGAAAGGAGCGAGTCCAACGCGCCGGCCTGAAGCGTGTAGCGAAGTCCTCGGAACGGCCGCAGTCGCGCCATGGCGTCGGAGATTACCCCCGCCTTGCGGCACGACGGTAAAATCGACACCACGTGCGGGTCGAACTCCAGCTAAAGTCCTACGCGGAGCGCATCGACGCCCGCCTGGACGCCCTTCTCCCTTCGATCGATCTCGACCCCAGCCCTCTTTTCGAGGCGATGCGCTACGCCGCACTGGGTCCCGGCAAACGCCTGCGGCCCGCGCTCTGCCTCGCCGCATGCATCGCGGCGGGCGGAGACGACGAAGCCGCATTGAACCCCGCCTGCGCCCTCGAAATGGTGCATGCCTTCTCCTTAGTCCACGACGACCTTCCGGCGATCGACGACGACGATCTGCGCCGGGGCCGACCCACCACCCACCGCGCCTTCGGAGAGGCGGTCGCGATTCTCGCCGGAGATGCCCTTTTCGCGCACGCCTTCTCCACCCTCGTCGCGCCCGGCGTTGGCGTCGTTCCCGGTCCGGCCATCGCGGCGGGG
Source organism: uncultured Fimbriimonas sp. (assembly GCA_964251345.1). Classification (GTDB taxonomy): domain Bacteria; phylum Armatimonadota; class Fimbriimonadia; order Fimbriimonadales; family Fimbriimonadaceae; genus Fimbriimonas. Next base: position 3,684 of record CAXUKB010000277.1, read on the forward strand.
CTCGTGGTCGAGATGAGCCGCGCAGTCGGCGTCGAGGGCGTCGTCGCCGGAGAGACGGCAGACATCCTGGCCGAAGGTCGCTCGATCGATGCCGCGGCCTTAGAGTCGATCCATGTCCGCAAAACCGGCGTGTTGATCGCCGCGAGCGCACGAATGGGAGCCCTCGCCGGAGGGGCAGATGCGGACGCGATTGCCGCGCTCGGCGAGTACGGCCACCACGTCGGCCTTGCCTTCCAGATCGCCGACGACGTGCTCAACGAGACCAGCACGCCGGAGCAGCTCGGCAAGGCGGCCGGATCCGACCGTGCCCGAGGCAAAGCGACCTACCCTTCGCTGCTTGGGCTGGAGGCTTCACGAGCGCGCGCCCTCGCCCTCGCGGACGCCGGTACGGCTCGGTTGGACGCGCTTCCCGGAGACACCGATTTTCTGCGTGAACTCGCCCGATTTTCGGTCGAGCGGCTGCGTTGAAGCCGACGACCGACGCGGGCTAGGGCGATGAGTTCTGTTGCCGTCGGGGAGCGAGCACGCCCGACTGCACGAGGCTCAGCGCCACCGAGGCGACGAGCTGAATCGCCAGGCTTGCCATTACGAGAAGAACGACGAAACGAAGCAGCCGCAAACCGATCCGGCGCGCGAAGGCGTTTTGCCGGTTCAAGCCAAGCCGCGCCCGCTCGGCCCGAGAGGGTGACATCCAGCGCATCGAGGCGGTTTGGAGTCGCCGCATCCAACGGCGGCGCATGAGCCACAGCGAGGCCCACCAAAGCCGTCGCGCGATCCAGTCTGCCCACCGTTGCACCGCTTTTGGTACCCCGGGGTAGCCTTCCAACGCATGGTCGGGCTCGACCGCCTCCTCTTCCGAACCATCAACGGCTGGTCCGAATCGCTCAATCCAGGCCTCACGAACTTCAGCGTGGCCCACGACTGGCCCTATTTTCGGCTCAGTATGGTCGCCGTCGTTCTTGCTCTCATCGTTCTTGGAAAGGGCCGCGCCGCCCTCCTGTCGCTCGTCGCCTTTCCCTTGGCGGACGCGCTGTGCAACGCCGCGAAGCACGTCGCTCCCGCGATGCGGCCCTTTCAAATCTTGCCGCACGTCACGATGCGCGTCGGATTTTCCGACTCGATGGGCACCGCCTCGTCGCACGCGGGAAATCTCGCGGCCGTCGCGACGGTGATCACCCTGGCCGCCGGCTGGCGCTGGGGATTGCCCTGGATCGTCATCGCACTCCTAGTCGGCGTCTCGCGCGTCTACGTGGGCGCACACTTTCCTTCGCAGGTTCTTTTCGGGTGGGCGATCGGCGTGGGTGCCGGCGTTCTCATCGAGCGTGGGGCACGGTTGATTCGCACTAAATGGGCCGTTCGGCGGCAACATTCCTCGTAAGTCGACGGTCTTTGGCTGCATGACCGAAAACGACCTCCTGTCACGCCGCGCCGTCCTCCGGACGGCGAGCGTCGGCGCGGCGACCGCCGCCCTCGGACCGCTGGCGAGCGGGCAAGCCGCCCAGAATCCGCCGCCCGTGTCACCGCCGCAACGGATCGAGCTTTACGAGCTCGACGCCAAGACGGAGCAGACACCCGCCCCGACCCCAACGCCGTTCCCCCCGCGCGGACGCGTGGGTTTCGCCGTCGTCGGTCTCGGCCATCTCACCCTCGACCAGATCCTGCCCGCGATCGCGAAGACGGAGCGCTGTAAAGTCACGGCCCTCGTCACCGGCGATCGGGCGAAAGGTCAGGAAGTCGCTCGGCAGTATGGCGTGCCTGAGAGCAGCGTCTACACTTACGCCGAGTACGATCGAATCCGAGACAACGCCGACGTTCAGGCCGTCTACGTCGTTTTGCCGAATGCCTTGCACGAGGAGTACGTCACTCGCGCCGCCAAGGCGGGCAAGCATGTCCTGTGTGAAAAGCCGATGGCGGCATCGAGCGCCGAAGCACGGCGAATGGTGGAGGCTTGCAAAGCCGCCAATCGCAAGCTCATGATCGCTTACCGGATCCAGTACGAACCGCACAACCGCCTCGTGCGGAACTGGACCCGGGAAGCGAAGTACGGCAAGGTCAAGCTCATCGAGTCGTACAACGGCCAGAACCAGGCGCACAACGACCAGTGGCGTCACAAGATTAAGCTCGCGGGCGGCGGGTCGCTTCCCGACATCGGCCTCTACAATCTGAACACAACGCGTTACATTCTCGGTGAAGAGCCGATCGAGATCACCGCGACGACCTTCAGTACCCCGGGTGACGACCGCTTTCGAGAGGTCGAGGAGAGCTGCCTCTGGCAAATGCGGTTTCCGAGCGGGGCGCTCGCGAACTGCTCGTGCTGCTACGGCGGCCACCAGGCCCGTCGCTACCGCGTGGTGGCGGAGACCGGTTGGTACGGTCTCGATCCGGCCTTTGCCTATGAGGGACTAAGGATGGAAGTCTCGTACTCCGATGGCCCGATCGAATACCGTCAAAACCCGTCGAAGGGCGAAAAGGACCAGTTCGCGCTCGAGATGGACCACTTTGCGCGGTGCGTCATGGAAGATCTTCGACCTTTCACGCCGGGCGAGGAAGGCGTTCAGGACCACGTCCTCATGGAGGCCATCTACCGCTCCGCACGGGATGGGAAGACGATCAAGCTGCCCGAG
>CAXUKB010000277.1:6317-6730 GCA_964251345.1 uncultured Fimbriimonas sp.
TTCCGGGGTCCTCTACCGAAAGAAGGCTCGTAGGGCGAATGGCGTCCGGTGCTTTCCGTTTCTGCGAATAATGGAACGGGATGCAGCGTTTCACCGAAGAGGAGGCTAAAAAAATTCTTAAGCGAGCGGCTCGCGGGCCGCTCGAAGAGTACACCTCGGACGAGCATAGACGGAGCGCAGCTGAGCTTGGTATCTCGGATGAATCGATCGCCCGCGCCGAAGCCGAGGTCCGCGAGGAGCGGACCGTCGCAGAGTTCGAGCGGATTCTCAATTCGCAGGTCCGGAGCGAGGTGGTGAAGTAGTCGGCGTCGTGCTCACGATGGCCGCAATCAACTTCTTCACGAACCCTCACCACCTTTGGTTTCTATACGTCTTCGCCTTTTGGGGCTTAGCCCTCGCCGGAACCGTGTACC
>CAXUKB010000278.1:0-6682 GCA_964251345.1 uncultured Fimbriimonas sp.
TTCCCTCTTCCCTCTTCCCTCTTCCCTCTTCCCTCTTCCCTCTTCCCTCTTCCCTCTTCCCTGTATCCTCTTTCCTATGGCCACCCTCTTCACCCGGATCGTCAATCGTGAGATTCCCGGCGACATCGTCTACGAGGACGAGCGCGTGGTCGCCTTTCGCGACATCAACCCCGAAGCCCCCACGCACATCGTCATCGTGACCCGCGCCGAGATCCCCGGCCTCGCCGATCTCCCCGACGACGGCGATCACCTGGGCATCCTCAACGCCGCCAAAAAGATCGCCGCGCAGGAGGGGCTGACGAACGGCTACCGGCTCGTGATCAACCAGGGCGCGGATGGGGGACAGACCGTGCCCCACCTTCATGCCCACCTTCTCGGCGGACGCCCCTTTGGCTGGCCTCCGGGGTAGTTCCACGCGCCTCTTCGTTTCCGTTGCATAGAATGTCTGGCAATGTAAGTCGCGAAGCCTTACGGACGGCTCAGTATCTGTATAATCCGGGAACGCCTAACTAGGAGTTCCTTGAAACTGAATGGATGTTTCGAGGGTGTGAGATTCGCAATGCCGACCAACCTCAACGGATTCACGATCTTCGGAGCCATCGAAGGGAAATGGCTCGCCGCAGGCGCTCAAGGAGGTGTCCTCGGGCTTCCGACCTCCAACGAGACGCCCACCTTCGACGGCGTGGGGCGCTTTCAGACCTTTCACGGCGGCGTCGTCTCGTGGCACCCCGAGATCGGGGCCTTCTTCACGATGGGCTCGATCTGCGCCCGCTGGCGCGAACTCGGAAGCGAGCGGTTCGGCTATCCGACCGTCGATGAGTCGCCCGCCGCCCACGGCCCGGGACGCTACAACACGTTCCGCGCCATGCAGCTCGCGGGCCATCCCGAGGCCTCCATCTACTGGTCCCCGGACACCGGCGCGCACGAGGTGTATGGCGCGATCCGCGATCGCTGGTCGAAAAGTGGTTGGGAAAACGGTCCCATGGGCTATCCGGTCTCGCCCGAGGGACCGACCTTCGACGGCGTCGGCCGCTCCCAAGCGTTCCAGGGCGGCGCGATCTCCTGGCACCCGGAGCTAGGTCCCTTCATGGTGCAGGGCCTAATCTGCGCCCGGTGGCGCGAGCTCGGCGGCGAGCGGCGCGGCGACGACGTCACCGACGAGACGGCCTCCGCCGACGGGGTCGGACGGTTCAGCCATTTTCGGGCGATGCAGCTCGCCGGACGGCCCGACTCCTCGATCTTTTGGAAGCCCGACACCGGCGCGCACGAGGTTATCGGGGCGATCCGCGCCCGGTGGGCGGCCTTGGGCTGGGAGCGTGGACCGCTCGCCTATCCCGTCTCTCCTGAAGGCCCGACGTTCGACGGCGTGGGGCGTTCCCAAGCCTTTCAGGGCGGCGCCTTCTCATGGCACCCGGAGATCGGGGCGTTCTCGACCCTCGGTCTGATCTGCGCCCGTTGGCGTGAGCTTGGCGGCGAGCAGTTCGGCTACCCGGTGACGGACGAAACGACCGCCCCCGATGGCACCGGACGGTTTAACCACTTTCGCGCGATGCAGCTCCCCGGTCATCCCGATTCTTCGATCTACTGGGCGCCGGGCACCGGCGCCCACGAGGTCTACGGCGGCATTCGGGACCGCTGGGCGGGACGGGGATGGGAGCGCGGGCCCCTCGGCTATCCCGTCGATGCGGAGCACGACCGCGGCGACGCGCCGGGCCGCGAGCAGCCTTTTCAGAACGGCCGCATCGTGTGGTCTCCCGAGGGTGGCGCGTTGTGCGACCCCCTGGTGTTCCGGGCCGACATCGTTTCCGGCGGCCTCGCCGCCCTGGGCGGCAACTTCTCGATCACGGTGAACCTCGACGGCTCCACCGTCTGGCAGGGGCACGCTCACGACAGCGGCGCAGACGGCTACGACTTTGGGATCAGCGCGGTGGTCCGTAGCCCCGCGGGGGTCGCCATCGCGGTCGCCCACCAGGGCAGCGTCGGCGGCACGTTCACCTCCGGCTCACGCAACCACGACTGGAACGAGCCCTCGCCTGCCTCCACCTCCATTCGAAACGGTCTCTTGGCGCTGAATGACGCGACGATGGACACGAATCTGAACTACTCCAGCGACTTCGCGTCGCTGGCCGAAAGCCTGCTCTCCTTCGCGGTGAAGGCGGTGATCGGCACGGTGACGGGCTCGGCGGGCTTGGTGATCTTCCTTGGCGTCGAGGCCGGCTCGCTTCTTGCGACGGGCTCGCTCGTTCCCGGCGCGCGGGTCATCGAAGGGGTCCTGTGGCTGGCCGGTCCCGCGAACACGCTCTATGCCCTGGCGGCGGCGGGAATCGCTCGGGTCGGCAGCAACTCGCGCGAACTCACCCAGGAGGAGTACGACTGGGCGAACAACGAGGTGTTCAAGGGCGCGCTGCCGCCAAAGGACAAGCTACGTCTCACCGACACCATCGGCCCCGACGACCGGGCGTTCACCTTCCCTACCTTCGACGGAAAGATCGACGTCAACATGGGCGCAGCCGGGATGAACGACCCCCGGAAGTACCCGCACGGAAACTACGGTCAAACGTTCATTCACGAGCTGGTTCACTCCTGCCAGATCGAGCACAGCTCCGACCTGTCCCTGATCGCCGAGGCGCTCTCGGCCAAGGCATGCGAAGTCACGGGCAAGGATCCCTACGTCTATGCTCCGGCTCCGCTCGACTATAAAGGCCAGAATCTTGAGCAGCAGGCCCAGATCGTGAGCGACTGGTACGCGGGTTCGGTCCCGCCGGGAACGAACCAGACGGGGGTGCCGAAGGACATCGCCAGTTCGTACTTCGAGTACATCGTCGCAAACGTGCGCATCGGCAACTTCTGATCGGCACCACGGCCGGCCCTTACGCTTGGGCCAGCCGCGTCCGCAGGGCTGACTCGTCCAGCCCCTCGACTTCGAAGAGCTTGTCGCGGGACGCCTCCCCGCGGACGATCGACAGGCGTGAAAGGGCCACGCCGAGGCGCTTGGCGAGAAGCCGACGCACGGCCTCGTTCGCCTGGCCGTCCGTCGGCGCGGCGGTGGTCCACACACGGACAGCGGGTCCGTCCGTCTCGATCCGGTCGCGGGAAGCACGGGGCGTCACGCGAACGGAGAGAGTCGATGATTTTGGATTACCGATGGGCGATTGTAACCGTCCGCAAGAACCCACTCCTTACGAGGGGCGTCGAACACGCTCGATGCAAAACGGTGGGGGCGGCGGGGCACGGATCGTAATCGCGGGGGTGATCGCGCTGTTTTCGATCGTCACTTACCTCTTCTCGACCCAGACCAACACGGTAACGGGTCAGAAGCAGCACATCGCGATCTCCCAGCAACAGGAGCAACAGCTCGGACTTCAGGAGGCGCCGCAGATGGCCCAACAGTTCGGCGGCCTCGACCCAGACACCGCGGCGCAAAAAGTGGTGAGCGACGTCGGCACGGGGATCCAAGCACACAGCGACGCGGCCAAGTCGCCCTACCACATCCAGTACTTCCTTCTCGCGGACCACCAGACGATCAACGCCTTCGCCCTTCCGGGCGGACCGGTGTTCATCACCCGCGCGCTGTTCGACAAGCTCCAAACGCGGGGCCAACTCGCGGGCGTGCTGGGCCACGAGACGGGCCACGTCGCGGCGCGCCACACCGCCCAGCAGCTTGCGAAGCAGAAACTCACCGCGGGCGTCGCGGGAGCGGCGGTGGTGGGAACGAGCGACTCGAACAACTACTACCAGCACGCGGCGGAGGCCTCGGCGGTCACCGGATTGCTCAACCTCAAATACACGCGCGACGACGAGAAGGAGGCGGACAAGCTCGGTGTCCGATTTATGAGCGAAGCGGGTTACGATCCGCGGGCCATGGTCGGCGTGATGGAGATTCTCGACCAGGCCTCCAGCGGCAGCCCCCGCGGCCCCGACTTCCTCCAGACCCATCCCGCGCCGCAGAACCGCATTCCGCTCATCAAGGACGAGATTCAGCGCGAGTTTCCGCAGGGCGTGCCGGCGGGGCTGCAGCCGTAAAGGCGCTTGGCCACGGTACGCGACCGTCGGCCATCGTGAGCGACGGTAAGCTCGTTCCATGACCCTCGAAGACGTGGCCGCGACTATCGATCACGCCGTACTGCAACCGACGATGACGGACGACGACTTGCGCCGTGAGATCGAATCCGTCCGGACGTACGCGATCGCTAGCGTCTGCGTCAAGCCGCCGATGGTGGAGCTCGCGGGGCGGCTGCTCGAAGGGACGTCCATCGTGGTTTCGACCGTCGTCGGCTTTCCCCACGGCTCGCCCACCGCGGCGACCAAAGCGTTCGAGGCGCGCGAGGCGATCGGCGGCGGGGCGCGGGAGATCGACATGGTGGCGAACCCTGGCAAGGCGGTCGAGCGCGACGAAGCGTACGTGCGGCGCGACATCGAGGGTGTGTTTGAGGAGTGCCGTGCGGGCGGGGCGCTCCTCAAGGTGATCTTAGAGACCGGCATCCACGACGACGCGACCAAGCGGTGGCTGTGCGAACTCTGCTCCGACCTTGGGGTCGATTTCGTGAAGACCTCGACGGGCTTCGGAACGGTGAAATCGGGCGACGGCCTGCGGGCGACGGGAGCGACCGAGCACGACGTGATCCTCATGCGCGAGGCCTGCCCGCCGACCGTCGGCGTGAAGGCAAGCGGGGGCATTCGCGACTTCGCGACGGCGATCCGGATGATCGAGCTCGGCGCGACCCGCCTAGGCACCGGTTCGACGGCGGCGATCCTGGCGGGAAAGGCGGGCTCCGGGGGCTATTGATGGCGCAGACGATGGTCGGCCGGGGCTCGTAGCGGTAAGCGCTGCCTCACACCAGCGCCCGGCCGTTCGCCTCTCGAAGACCGCCGGTGAGAATCAGGACGAAGTCGACGAGCGCCCAGACGCTCACGACGAGCGAAGGGATTCCGCAAAGGATGAAACCGAAGATGAACGTCGCGAGCATCGCGATCGCGGTGCTCGTGTGCCCCAAGTAGAAGCGGTGAATGCCGAGGAACCCCAAGAAGAAGGCGAGCACGGCCGCGGCGGCCTTCGATTTCGGCGGTCCCGAGACGAGCATTCCTCCTTGCGGATACGGGCTCAGCGGTTGGTGGGGATTGGCCTCGAACGGCGACGGCCCTAGTCCTCCGTCGTACGGATTGGTCGGCCTCTGGGGAGCGGGCATCGGCGGGCTCTGGGGTGGGATGTTGGGGAAGTTCCCCATCAACGCCGGGGCGTGGCCTGCCTGAATCACGCGGCCATCGAGAGGATCGATGAGGTTCGTGGTCGGCGTGACCCGGCCTTCGGCGATCCACTGCGAGAGGGTCGCCATGTCCACCGGCCCGTAGACCTGCCCGTCGCTGCCGACGACGCTGTACATCGTCGCTCCAGACTATCACAGGAGGCGCGCCGACGGTTGCGGGAAAGGGCGAACGATCGCCCCGCTTAGCCCAGAGGCCGCCCGTCGATTCCCACGAGGCGGCCGGCCCCGATGAGTCCCATATCGACGATCAGCCACACCGTCGCGACGATCTCGATAAGGATCGCCATCCCGACGTTCGTCACGAAGGCGAAGGCGGCGATGTTCAACACGAGCATCGCGAAACCGGTCCGGGTGTGACCCAGGTAGAAGCGGTGCGCGCCTAGGAACCCCAAAAGGAACGCGAGCAGCAGGGCGACCGATTTCCGCTTGGAGGGAACCGCGAACGGCATGGGCGCGGCGAACGGAGCCGCGTACGGCGAAACCTGAGTGGGAAAGACGCCCTGAAGCTCGGGGAGCGCCGAGGCGGGGACGTGGCGTCCCTGCCAGTCGATCAGGATCGTTCCGGGCACGATCCTGCCCTGCGCGACCCACTCGAAGAGGGCGGCGACAGGCACCGGCCCATAGACCACCCCGTCCGTTCCGACCACACCGTACATCAAGCCTCTCTACGCATAGAATCTCGACAAACGATCCGCCGCCGCTCATCAGCGTTTCCGTCGCTAATTATGACTTTGGACTTGGTACAGCTCGATGTTACGAATCTGGTGGCATAGTTACGGAAATGAGTCGATTGAGGAGAAAAATTAAACGACAAGAGCGACTCGAGGACCCGATTGGAGGCGCGTGGCTCGTTCGGTCGTACGGGATCGATCTCGTACAGCCGCTGCGGATTCAGAGCGGCATCGCACCGACTCGCTCGAGCGTCCACCAGAACGGAATCGAGACGCGACATTACCAGGAGATCACCCGCCCCGCTTCTCACTTCGCCGACCATCTCGAATTTATGCTCAAGCACGAACGGGTTCATCTCGAACTCTTTTCCCGGCTCTTCGAGCGTATTTCCGGAGAGGAGATCGTGGCGTGGATTCGCGCCCGCCCTACGAGCATGTACGCCCGGAGAGCGGGCTTCTTCTATGAGTGGTTCACCAGGGAGAGGCTGGACTTCGCCGGCGTGACGAACGGTGGATATGTCGAAGCCCTCGACCCCCGTCGCTACCTTGTCGGAACGCGACGTGACGTTCCTCGTTGGCGCATTCGCGACAACCTTCTGGGGAGTCGAATGTTTTGCCCTTTGGTGGTCCGCACCGAAGGGACAGATTCCGCCGACCGGTTCGGCGTTCCAGAACGATGGGCTGAAATCGAGCGCGAGTTTGGCGAAGACACGCTCCGTCGGAGCGCCGTTTGGATCACCCTCAAAG
>CAXUKB010000279.1:0-6653 GCA_964251345.1 uncultured Fimbriimonas sp.
CACCAACGCGGCGTTTTGACGGGACAGGTCTCGGGCATGCATCGCCAGCCGCCCACCCTCGATAAACCGAAGCGCGCCATCGTACAACATGACGATAAGCTGCGCGGGAGAGGCGCCGAGTACGGCGTTCTTGCGGTATTCCTGTGCGTTGTTGCCGTAGGCCAATCCGGATCTCCACGGCATTCTCGCCGCCTATCTAGTGTTGTCGGCGGGCGTGGGCTCCACATTTAGGGGAGTCCGTCCTTAGGCATGTCCCCAAAGATGGGTCTCCGATCGGCCCGCGCAACGTCCAAGGCATCGATCGAGGCTCTCGGTCGATGCCGGACGCGGCAAACCGAGGGGTTTGGCCGTTCCGCGCCCACGAGGACATGTCCCCCTGCAGGGAGTGTCTTTCGCCTTTAGGCTCCCTAGACTCGAAAGGCGCAGAGCCTCGTCGGCGAGGCGCAGTTTGGACACGGCTGAAGGGTGAACATTCGATGCGTGCGGAAAAGCGAGAACGATGCGCCTTTCGGTCGAAAGAGTTTAAGGTAGGGCGGGCGATTTTGTGATTCGATCGGCGATAACGCTTCTCCAGCGGCGTTCGCGCATGCCGCATCGAACGTTTCTCGTCCTTCGTCCCGCCGATGTCGTGGGGTTCGTTCGATCCAAAGTGAGACGTCGGACGGGCGTTGGAACCTTTGGTACAATGGATCGCCAAGGAACCTGCCTTTTCGGCAGGGTGGATTCGCCCATGCTCGTTTGCAAACACTGCTCGACGCCGAACAGCCTCGACTCGACCTTCTGCAAGAAGTGCGGCACCGCGGTGCCCGCCGATCAGCGGCGCGAGGCAACGCTCCAGCTCGACAAGCTTGTCGATGAGGGCCTGGCCGCCCTGAACGAAGGTCGAACCTCCGAGGCGCTCGCGATCGCCGGATCGGCGATCGCCACCGATCCGACGCACCTCGGCGCGCTGCACCTGAAGTCGGCGGCCCACGAGCGGCGAGGCGAGATTGCGGACGCTCTGGAGAGCGCCGACCGTATCGTCGAACTGAATCCCGACAGCGAGTTGGATCGCATCAAGCGCAACGGCTTGCGAAACTCGCTCCTGAATGTCTCCGCCCCCACCCAGCCCGACCGTCGGGTCGCCTTCGCGGCGGCGGCGGCGGCCATGGTGCTCGTGGCGTGCGCGGGCGTCTTGGTGGCGCGCCGCCCCGCGCCGGCCCCGGCGGTCGCCTCGAACAGTCCCGCCGCGCCCGTGATGGACCCCCCGGTCTCCTCACCGCCGCAGCAAGCGGGCAACGTTCCCGTCGTGTCCCCGCCGGCCACCGGAACCGGGAACGTCGCTTCCCTCGGCGGAACGCCGGAGCGCGCGACTGGCGGCACGGAGTCTCGCGATGCGGGTAGCCCAGCGACGGCTTACACCGGGACGGGACTCCCTCCGGCGAGCGGCGCTTCCGACCTTGGCGGCCCCATCGATCCGGGTTCACAGATTTCCTTGCCCCCTGCGAAGCCGACGTTGACGACGGTCACGACGAACGTCCCTAAGCCGTCGATGAAATCGGGGGGCGATCCGTCTCCTACCGCGTTGCCGCAGACGGGCGAGACGAAGGACGACCCGGGACAGATCGAGATTCAGGTGAGCCGTGGCTCACGTCGGATGGGTGGAGGAACGATGATCCCCGATACCCACACAAACGGCGCGACGGCCTACGCCCGGGTGGGCACCGAGCGGTTCGAACTCGGCGACTACTCCGGCGCCGCCGCGAACCTTGAGAAGGCGGTGGCGAGCGGCGGCGACGCGGTCGAGCTGAACCGCCGCTTGGCGCAGGCCTATAGCCGCCTTGGCCGTAACAGCGAGGCAGCGGCGGCTTACGAGCGGTGCCGGTCCGCGGCCGACGCCGCCCTTGCGAGCGGCAAGGGCGACAAGGAGCGGCTCCAAGCCGCTCGCGACGCCGCCGACGCGGGTCTTCGCACCGTCAAGGGAGGATAGAGGAGAGAGGAGAAGGGAGAGGGTCGCTCGTCGTCCACTCTCCTTTTGCCCCTTCCCTCGTCCCCCTCTCTCTTCCCCCATGCCCCTCCCGACCCTCCTCTTTCTGACTTTCGCACCGCAGACGCCTCCCCGTCTTCTCGTCGCGCCCCTCGTGCCCACCAAGAAGGATGGTCCGGTACCGAGCCCGGGACTCGGCAACCACTTCGCCGAGCTTCTCGACGACGACGGGCGGACGTTCCCGATCGTTTGGGGGCTCTCCGATCCAGTCTTCCGACCGCAGGCCCTCGAAGGCAAGCTGGGCGAGGTGCCCAACCTCCCCACGCGCGAACAGGCGATCGGCGTCGCGCGGCGTTTAGGCGCGAATTACGTGCTGCTCTACCGCTCCGAGCGCAAGAACGGCAATCTCGACGCTTCCGCCGAGCTTCTGCAGGACGGCCGCACGGTGTGGCGCGACCAGAAGAGCATGAACGTCAAGCTCGGCAACGCGCAGAGCGACGACGACACCGTCGCGTCCATCGCCCGAACTTGGGTGCAGCTCCTCACGACCAAAGACGGCCCCTTGAAGTCGCTGACCCCGAAGAAGACCCCGTCGACCCCCGCGCCGACGCCGGGTCAGAAGCCGATCGTCGTCACGCCCCCGCCACCCAAAATAAACCCCGTCGTGCGTCCGACGACGAATCTCGACGATCTGGACGCTCGGCTCGACACGCTGCTCAAGCAGGGCAAGCCGGAAGCGGCCCGCGCCCTCGCCCGCGACGCCGTGGACGCGGATCCTCTGTCCCCCGGCCCCCGGACGGCGCTCGTGCGACTTCTCGCCGCCCAAGGCGATTCGGCGGGCGCCGCCGAAGAGGCGCGACGCGCGGCCGACCTCATGCCGGACCAGCCCGCGCTACGCACCGACGCGGCGCGCCGCCTGCTTGCGATCGGTCGAACGAAGGACGCCCAAGAACAGGCGAACGAACTGCGAGCGCGCCGCCCCGACGATCCCGGTGCGCGACGTCTGAGCGCCGAAGTGGCGCTTTCGCTTGGCGACGCGGCAACGGCGGCGCGGGAGATGGAGAGCCTGCTCAAAGTCGGGGAGGACCCGGAAGCCCGACTCCTGCGTGGAGTGGCTCGCGCCCAACTGGGCGGGGCGGAAGGCGCGGCGGCCGACCTCAAAGTTTGGGCCACCGCGACTCCGGAAGGCTCCGCGAAGGCCGATGGCTACGCTTTCGCCGAGCGCTCGCTCGGCGCGATGGCCGAGCGAGCGGCGAACGGCATCTTGCCCCTTCTCCAACGGGCGGCGGCCCAACCTAAGTCCGGTGCGGTGCGCGACGAATTGGACGAGGCGCAACGCCAAGCCCAAGCTCGCGCGGCGGCTTTCGCGGCGCTCCCGACCGAAGGACCGGCAGCCCGGCACGACGCCTGGGCCCTCGCCCACCGTCTTATGGCTCTCGTCGCGGCGGACCTGCGGGCTTTCCTCGCCGACGGTGGCGAGGACGCGCTGACCTCCGCCCGCCTCGACCTCGGCGAGGCAAAGCGAGCGATGGCGAAAGCCGAAGGGAGTTAAGGCAGAAGAGGATTGCCTGCCTTAAGCTCCTGATCCCCCTATTTTCTCTACTCTTTTATCGTTTCTCGTTCGCAACCTTAGGCGATGGGGTAATCCCGGTTAATCGTGTGAAATCAATCGCGAGGACTCCCGCGATGAGGACGCCTACCATCGCGAGGCCGACGTTGAGAACGCGGACCTGCGTCTGCATCGAAAGTCGACGGCCACGCCGTAGCATTTCGACGAATGCAATCCACATCTGCCCCCCGTCAAGCGGAGGAATGGGCATAAGATTGAAGATGCCTACCGAAATCGAGAGCAAAGCGGCTAGGCGAATGACGGGCCAGAAGCCCTCTCGGATGCTGTCCGAAGTTGCCTTAATCATCGACCCCGGACCGCCGACGCTCTCCACAAGCGTCGAGGGGTGGACGATGCGATCGACGAAATCGACGGCCGCGAAGACGGGAATCTTAATAGCAGTGGATGCAGCTTGTGTGAAGGGGACAGGCACGTCGTCCATCTGAATCGTGACTCCGAGACGCACCTGCCGCCGTAGTTTGCCCGTCGGAAATCCGTCAGAATCCACGACAGGTTTCGGCGTCTTGTCTAAGTCTCCCCGAAAGGTCGTTGCGAAGCTTTTCCCTTTTCGATCAACGACCACGGCGATCGGGCGATCACCGTGGTCGCGAACGCGCATGATCATGCCGTACCAGCTCGATACCGGATCGCCGTCGATGCTGACCACCCGATCACCCGCCCGTAAACCCGCCTTGAACGCAGCTCCGTTCTTCGGGGCTTCGCCGATCATCGTCGTCGGTTTGGGCTCACCGTAGAACATTAGATAGGGAATTAGAAGCACAATGCCCGCGAGTACGGAGAACGCGGGACCGGCGGCAAGCACAACGAGTCGCTTCCAAGGCGCCTTGCTAAAGAAGCCACCCGGGATTCGAACCTCCCCACCGTCTTCTTGAGGCATCATGCCTTTGATCCGCACGAAGCCACCCACGGGCCATGGCCGAACGGTAAAAAGCGTCGTCTCCCGAAGGATGGTGCGGCCGTCCGTCGTTTTTTCCACGATCGGAGGAACCGTCGCGCCGCCGCCCTCGAGAACATTGGGCTGATCTCCAGTCAACTCCACGTCTTCGCCCGGGCGAACGGGCATTGCGTAGGTTCGCCGCCCGAGAATCGCGATCGGCTTCCTTCCAAACATGCCGATCGAGAACTCTTCCGCTCCCATACCGAACAATCGCGCAAAGACGTAGTGGCCGTATTCGTGGGCTGCCACTAACACCATCAGCATGGTGACGTAGGTAAGTCCGACGAACAGGACATAAGGAATTTGGGAGAGATACGTCATGCGGGGTTAGCCCACCATTAGCTTACGTGCGAACTGGCGAGCCGCTCTGTCGGTTTCCAACAAGTTTTCTAAGGTCGGAGTTTCCGTCTCGTGCGCGGCCATCGTGCGTTCGACGATCTCGGCGATCTGGAGGAACGGGACTTCGCCCCGTAGAAACGCGTTCGCGGCCTCTTCGTTCGCGGCATTGAGGGCGCAGGGGAGGGTGCCGCCGACCCGAGCGGCGGCACGTGCGAGGCCGATCGCGGGGAAGGTCGCCTCGTCCACGGGCTCAAAGGTGAGGTTCGGCGTCTCGACCGGACTCCAGCGTTTGAGACCGGACGGAACCCGTTCCGGATGGGTGAGGGCGATGTGGATGGGAAGGCGCATGTCGGGCCAGCCGAGCTGGCCAAGCACGGAACCGTCGGCCAGCTCCACCATCGAATGGACGACGCTCTGAGGATGAACCACGACGTCGACGCGGTCCATCGGCACACCGAAAAGCCATTGGGCTTCGATCGCCTCCAGCCCCTTGTTCATCAGGGTCGCGGAGTCGATGGTGATCTTGCCGCCCATCCGCCACGTCGGGTGATTCAAGGCCTGCTCGACGGTGACGCCTTCGAGGCTTTCTCGGGTTCGCCCCCGGAACGGGCCGCCGCTGGCGGTGATGATGAGGCGCGAGACCTGGTCGGAGCGGTAACCCCGCAGGCACTGAAAAATCGCGGAGTGTTCGCTGTCGATCGGCACGAGGTCGACGCCGTGCTCGCGCGCCAACGGCATCACGATCTCGCCCGCCGCGACGAGCACCTCTTTGCTCGCAAGCGCGATCGTCTTCCCCGCTCGAATGGCGGCGAGGGTCGGCAGCAGACCGATCACGCCCGCGACGGCGACCACAACCGTGTCCACGTCGTCCCCCGTCGCGAGATCCATAAGGGCATCGATGCCGGACTCGGCGTAGACGGCGGTCTTCGCGACGCCGAAGCGAGCGGCTTGGGCGTCGAGCGCGGCGCGGTCCCGCCCGGCAGCGAGGCCGACGATCCGAATCTCGTCCGGATGGCGGGCGGCGATGTCGAGCGTCTGGGTCCCGATGCTTCCGGTGGAGCCAAGGACCACGACGCGCTTCATCGGGAATAGTTTAGCCTTTTGGACCGATGACGATGAACGCGCCTGGTTCGATGTCGCCTAAGGTGTCGAGCAACTTAGGGAGGAGCGGCGTGAGTCCTGGAAGGGTTGCGAAGAGTGCATCCAGCGTGATGATCGCGAGTCGTCGCCCTACGAGGCTCTGCCGGTAGCGAAGGTTCTTATCGATCGTCACCAAGACCTCAAAGTCGCCCGACTCTGCGGCCGCGACCAGAGCACCGTTCTTCAAACCGTCCCACCCCATCGGCCTCGCCGTCGTCACGTCGTGCCCTTCGATCAGGCGAGACGCGCATCAGCCGGGCACGGGAATGCCGAACATCCGGCGAGCTTCCATCTGCTCCCATCGGACGACGGCCATCGCCTGTTCCAGGGTAATTCCCTCGAAGCCGTCCAGGAAGTTTTCGACGGTCAGACCTTGATAAAGCGTATCGAGAAGCGCCTGAACGGGGACGCGTGTGCCTCTAAAGCACACCGCGCCACTCATCCGCTCAAGATCGACCCAAAGTGCCTGCTGGAGTTCTTCAGGAATGACGACCATGTCCGGCATTGTATCTAGAGCGGTTGACCCTAGCCACCCTGCGGGACGTCCTTCCTCGGCGGCGCGGGGTCGTTGGCTACCTTCATCAGGGTCAAGTAATACAGCTGCGCCGCGTTCGTGAGCTTGGCCCTGTCGATCTTCTCGA
>CAXUKB010000280.1:0-1660 GCA_964251345.1 uncultured Fimbriimonas sp.
AGCTCGGCAGGCACCTTCGGCCCGGCCTCAAAGTGCATGAGGATGTAGTTGCCTTCCTTCAGGCCTTCGATTTCATAGGCGAGCTTGCGTTTATCCCACTTGGCGGCGGACTCCACGGTTCCGCCATTAGTCTCGACCACGCCCTTATAGCGGTCGGCGATCTTCTGCACGTCGGCATCGGAAAGGTCGGGACGGACGATGTAGAGGGCTTCGTACTTCTTGGTGGCCATGCGGTCTGGTTTCTTCGGGGCCGTCCTTTGGACTGGCGGCTCCTCTTCTCATAACGAGAAGGGGGAGCAGGAGGCCTTGCGGTAATCGAGGAGTGTACCCTCTACCGGTCTTTTTCTTACAAGTAGAGCTCACCGCTCAGTGCCCGGGCGGCGTCGGGCGGCGGCATCTTCACGGCGCGGATGGCGCAGGTCTCGCTTCCGTGCCATCGTGAGTTGAGGCTCAGCTTGCCCTCGCGTGCGAGCGCCTTCTGCTCGTCCGTCGCCAACCCATGCACGTTAGCGAGGAACGCCACCGCTTCCAGACGGGTCCGGAAGGCGGCTTGGAGTTGAGCGTCGCCGCGACGTGGGCCGCTGCGGCAAACGTACAGCTCAAGCGTCGAGGCGGCCCGCGCCGGGGCCTTCTGATCGGGGGTCGTGGCGCGTCTCATAGTCGTCGTACGTCTACTATTCTGACGCACTTCGAGGTGGGAATCAAGGGTCTGGGCAGGCACACGAAAACTTCGTGAGATCGGGGCTCATTGCTGGACAACCCGCCGACGTCCGGAGTTCCCAAAAGGATCGGAAAGGCCTCCTAGACCTACAATAATCTCGTGCCCATTCGGGGCAAGAGGTCGCCGAAGGACGTGGCATCGAGGAGCGGCGAGTCGGCCCCAAGCCCATGGCGAGCGTGCAGAACGTCGAAGCCCTTCGCAAACCGATCGTTTGGGTGAGGCGAGTAGGCGAAGGCAAGCGTCGGCTCTTCGTTTTCGATCTGCGCCTGGAAGGCCCAAAGCTCGGCAAGGCCGTTCCGCCTCGCTTCCGCCGCGAGATCGGCGGAGAGGGCGGTAGGGAGCGGCTGCGCGAGGACGCGAAAACGAACCGGAGTCCGGTCGGACGCCGCGCGCTCGAATATGGGGCTCCAGGCGGGCTCCGCACCGAAAGACCGCATTCGTACGTCCCGCGCGAGCAGCCCCGCTTCGAAAGCCGCGTCCGGATGCGGGCGAGTCGCGACCGCCGGTCCCGCCACGAGCCAAACGGCTTCGACCGTGGAGTTCTCGGCGGCGGCGCGCACGATCTCGACGAACGCCGCCGTCGGATCGGGCCACGGCACGAGCTTCGGCACTGAGGGAGGTTCGGGCGGACGCAATGGCGCTTGCAGGCGGTCCACAACGGTCCCGGACAGGAAGCGCTGGTGGGTTCCGGGGTTGAGCACGAAACCGGCGAGCCCGACGGCCTTGGCGTACTCGGCCGCTTGGCGCGCCGTCGCTTCGACGGCATCGAGTCCGGACGGTAGTCCAGAAACGGCGAGGAAATTGGGATGGGTGAAAAGGACGAGGTGTCGTTCTAACGTCGTCGCTCCGAAGCCCGCCTCACCGATTTCCCCGGTGAGTCCAAAATTGCAAGCTGACATCGCCCGGAGGACGTTCTCGTCGTCGGAACCGACCGCAAGG
>CAXUKB010000280.1:1670-6651 GCA_964251345.1 uncultured Fimbriimonas sp.
GACCGATCCGGTTCAACGACCTAACGACCGGATCATGCCGACGGTGCCCGGTTTCGCGAGCGTTTCGTTCATCGCTTCGCATCGCGCGGAAAGCAGGCAAGCCGGACACCCCGCCTCACATTCGCACGAGGTCAAGAGATCGAGCGCCGCCGTAAGCCAGCCGAGCCTCGATTCGTACAACTTTTCGCTTAGACCTACACCACCTGGTGTCTTATCGAACACAAACACAGCCGGTCGCAGGCTGTCGGGAAAGGCGGCGTACCAGGCGGATCCCAAATCGCCGCGGTCACAGCCGGCGAGCAACGGCGCGACGGCGAGAAGGGCGTGCTCCAGTCCATGGACCGCGCCGATCTGTGCCATCGCGTCCCCTTCCGGATCGAGTGCGGGCAAGTCGATCCGAACCCCCACGGTATCGTAGCTTTGCGGCGGCATCTCCAGATCTTCCACCGCGAGGACGGAATCGCCATCGAGCGAACGCTTTCGATAACCCTCGATCACGTCGGTGACGTTCAGTCCAGAAAGCGCGAAGGCGCCGTCGCGTGCGAAGGCAGGCGCGGCTTCGAGCACAGAGCGAACGATCGTCTGGGTGTAATAGCCGACCTCTCCCGGTTCCATCCGTGCAATTCCGGCCTCTAGATCGAGCGATCGCACCAAGAACGACGCCCCGCGGTGCAGATAGACTGCGCCTTCGTGGGCGTTCGTCATCGCACGCCAGCGCTCCATGGTGCCGATCTCGTCTCCACCGACCATGAGCCGCACGCCTTCGCCACCGCCTCCCCGGATCGAGACTTTCGGCGCGGGGGGATCGATCGACGGGTAGAAGAACAGCCCCGCCCGAAACTCGAGCTCGCCGCTCCGGTCCATCGCTTCCGCCGCCTCGACTGCGCCCTCCCCGAAGAGGTGCATCTCCGAGGGCGCAAGCGGCCGCTCGTGGGCCGCACAGCGGAGATGCGCGGAAAGGATCTGCGGATTCTGCGGGTTCAGGCCCACGCGTTCGTTACGGGCGTCCATCAGGAGTCGCGGCTGGCGCACGAGAAACTGATCGAGCGGATCTTCGTGCGCCACGAACACCGCAAGGCCGTCGCGAGTACCGCGTCCGGCGCGTCCCGCCTGTTGCCAAAACGACGAGCCCGTTCCTGGATAGCCGTTGATGACCACGGCGTCGAGCCCCCCCACGTCGACGCCCAACTCCATGGCGCTGGTCGCGCTCAGCCCCAAGAGCTTGCCTTTGAAGAGCGCTTGTTCGATCGCCCTTCGCTCTTTGGGCGTGTAACCCGATCGGTAGCTCTCGAGGGACTCCGGCTTGACGCTTCCCTCGGCCGCACGGCGACGAGCGTAGCGCAGGACGAGTTCCGCGGACACGCGAGCCCGCGAGAAAGCGAGCGTGCGCTGCCCCGTCTCGGCCAGCGTGGTGAGAATCTCGCTCGTCGCCACGTTCGCGGAGAGTCGCCTTCCCTCCCCCACTTCCGGCGGGTTCCAGAACACGAAGGTCCGTCGGCCGTGAGGCGATCCATCCTCGTCTACGAGAACCGCCTCACGGCCGGTCAACTGCTTGAACACCTCGCGAGGGTTGCCAATCGTGGCGCTGCAGGCGATGATCCGGGGCTTCGCCCGGTGCCACTCGCACAGACGCAGGAGGCGGCGCAAAACGTTACCGACGTTCGATCCAAAGACACCCCGGTAAACATGCATTTCGTCGAGCACGATCAGGCGTAGGGACCGAAAAAACTTGCCCCAGTGCTCGTGACCGGGCAGGATGCCCAGGTGAAGCATGTCGGGATTGGTGAGCAGGATATGCGAGAGGCGGCGAACGGCGGCCCTCTGCGAAACGGGCGTGTCTCCGTCGTAGGTCGCGGCTTTGACGCCCACCTCCGGCAGGAGCGACTGAAGACGGCCAAGCTGGTCTTGCGCAAGCGCCTTCGTCGGAAAAAGGTAGAGTGCGCGGGCGGCGGGCTCGGTAAGGCAGGTCTGAAGCGCGGGCAAGTTGTAACAGAGCGTCTTACCGCTGTTCGTCCCCGTTGTGACGACCACGTCGTGGCCCGACTGATGGAGATCGTAAGCGCGGGCCTGGTGGGCGTAGAGCCGAGTCGAGCCGTGCGCCTCCAGCCGCTCGCGAAGCAGCGGATGCATCGGAGCGGTGACTTCGCCGTAGGTCGCCTCGACGGCGGGCAGTTCCTCGACGTGGGCGATTTGGGCCTGGAGAACGGGGGCGGCGAAGGCGTCGGTCATTGGGGCGATGCTCTCCCGAGCATCGTGCCCCTATGTAGACGTCTGATTCGTTTCTTCCGTGCCGTCGTCACCCTCGGTCGAGAGGCGACGCCCCGTCTCTTCTAACGGATTCAGTTCCGCGCCGTTCTGCTCGACGACCGGCTGAACCTCGACGGCCGGCTCCGGACGATCGAGAAGGGCGATCGCCGGTTCCGTCGCGACCCGCTGTCGCTCTTCTTTCGCCTTTTGCCGCTCTCGCCCGCGCTCCATGAACTTCACCGCATAGACGCTTCCGATGAAGAGTCCGGTGAGTGGGATCGCCATCATGAGCATCGACATTGGATCGTTGCTCGGCGTGACGACGGCGGCGATCACAAAAATCGCCGACGCCCCGTGCCGCCAGTGCTTTAAGAGCACCTCGGCGGTCAGCACGCCGGCAAGGCCGAGTCCGTAGACAATGAGCGGAAGCTGGAACGCCACCCCGAACGCCAGCATCATCTTCGCGACGAGGAAAACCTGCGATCCCGCCTCTTGAAAGATCGAGGTGCCGGGAAACTCTTCCGCGTAGCTCGCGAACCAGGCGAACATCGCAGGGATCGCCGCGTAAGCGAAGCCCGCGCCCATGAGGAACAGGATCGCGGAGGCAGGGGCCAGCCGCTTGAACGGCTTCTGTTCGTTCTCCTTCAGCGCCGGAGCGACGAAGCCCCAGATCTGGAGGATGATGTACGGAAGAACGAAGATGAGCGCGATGTAGAGCGACAACTTTAGCTTGAGCAGGAAAGCCGCCGGCGCGTCGTGGAAAACCGGCTTGTACTCGACGGTCTTCGGCAAGGTCCGGATGATCGCCCGATCGATCCGACCTTCCAGACTGTCGTAGAGCGGCATTTGGATCTGCCAACCCACGATCCAAGCGACGATCAAGGCGGCGAGCACCCGGAGGATACGCGTGCGTAATTCCTCCAGGTGCTCGACGAGGGTCAACCGAAACTCGTCCGGGTCGCCGTTGAAGGCGACCCGGTTGCCATTATTCGGGAGTTTGAGCGTGGTCCCGAACTCCCTTTAGCTTTCCAGCACGAAGATCTGCTGGAATCGGATACGGACGTAATTCGCGCCCGAAGCCCCGCCCGACATCGCTCCACCTTGGCCCGGACCCGACATTCCGCCCCCCCGCATTCCGCCCGGTTGCATTCCTCCGGGACCCTGCATTCCTCCCGGCCTCATGCCTCCACGACCCCTCTGAAGGAGCGTGGTAGATGTCGTGGGGTTGGAGAAATCGGAGCGTCCTCCGCCGCCCGGCGCACCTGGACGACCTCCGCCGGGCGCGCCCGGATAGCCGCCTCCACCGGGATAACCGCCAGCGCCCATCATTCCGCCACCGCCCGCGCTCCTCTGCTGCTTGGTCTCAAGAGTGATGTCGCGCACGGACTTGATGACCTGGCGAGTGTCGAGGGCGAACCAAACGGTTTCGTCGATCTTCACCTTGTCGCCGCCGAACTTGGCGCCCTTCTTAATGAGATCCTTGTCTTCCTTCGACATCTCGGCCTCGGCGATCGTGTTGTGGATCTTCGCGCAGGGATGGCCGCTCTCCCACTCGACGTTCACGAACTCGCCGCGCGCCGGACCGAAGCTTCGGACCACGCTCGTCTGGTTGTGCGCCTTCTCGGGATCGAACTTACCGTCTTGGAAGCGAGTCTGCCATGAATCGCCCGGGCGAACCGCCTTCTCCGGCAGGCTCGGTAGGGGCTCGATGGCAAGGAGTCCGCCTCCGATGCCGCCGCTCGCCGAGGTGCCCTCGAGGGGCCAGTACACCGGAATCGAGCCGAAGACCTCCTTACCGGTCGAGGTGAGCCGCATGTACACCGAGAGGATGTCGGAGTCGTAAAACTTCTTCGGCGCTTGGCTCTGCTCGGTGGTCAGGATGATGTAGTCCTTACCCTTGGGGAGCAGCGGCTGAACGCGGACGAGACCGTCGCCGTTCGGATAGACGTTGTCTACCGCGTACTGCATGCGGATCGTCTCCGTGTCGAGCGGAAGCTCCGCCGCGATGCCACCGAGTGCGTTCTGCTGTTCGGTGATCGTGTCCATCGCGACCCGCTGGGTCATTCGGTACACGAGGGCGGTCCCGGGCGAGTACTTGTAGCGGAGGTGGAAACCCGCGTTCGGAACGCTGATGCTCGCGACGTTCGCGATGTTCAGGTCGACCGAAGAGGTTCGGACGATGCGGGGCTGGTCGTTGTAGTTGACGTAAAGCTTGGCCTCGAGCCGATCCGGCTTGCCCGACGCGGTGTCCGGAAGGCCGCGCCCCTTCGTGTCGAGGATGTACTGGAGGTACTTGCCGTTCGCCTCCGGCACCATCGAATCGATGAGTTGGCCGTTGAGGAAGATGCCGACGTAACCGCCCGTGGGAACGCTGCCCTTGGGAAACAGGATCTTCACCTTCTCGCGGACCCGGGAGTTGTCCACGGGTCGGACGATGGTGAAGTTCGCTTGGGCGACGGCCCCAACGGCCAACGCCATGAGGGAGAGGCTACCGACGGTTCGCATCATTGTGGGAAGGTCCTCCGCGCCGCCCCTTTGGGCGACTCCGGCACGATGCCATTATAGACGCCGATCAGGCTCCGGACGTCACGCCTTAGAAAACGCTGAGCTTTCCGCCTTTTTCACGGTCCGCAACGTGTGCGTTGAGCCGCACGCTTCCCGGGTTGCCGCACACGTTGCCGGAGGAGATTGAAGCCGCTCTCCGCGTCCTCCTGGTACCCGTGCGCCGAGGCGA
>CAXUKB010000281.1:0-3526 GCA_964251345.1 uncultured Fimbriimonas sp.
ATGTAGAACGCGGTGAGACAGGCCGCCACGACGGGAGCGAGTCGCCAGTACTCGTTCGGGTGGAAGGGAATGCCGATCGTGGCGATCTGCACCCGCGCGATCGGACCGACGTCCCCGTTGGGCGCGAAGGCCTGCACGACGAATCCCGCGAGGAGAAGCAAACCCGCCTGGATCTTCGCCTTGTACTGATAGAGGTCGTCGAAGGCCCCGACCACGACGAGGCCGCCGCCGACTAAGACCACGCCAACGAGCCACCACGGAAACCGGGCGGGCGCATCGCGATAGGCGAGGGTCACGACGACGAGTAATGAGGCGACGAGACCCGCGTAGATCGCAAGTCCGCCCCAGCGAGGAATCGGCTCCTTGTGAATGCGCCGGTCGTCGATCTTCGGGTTATCGACCGCGCCTTTGGCGACCGCGAGCGAGCGGACCCAAGGCGTGAGAAGCCAGGTAACCCCTAAGGCGATCACCGCCGCGAGAGCGGGGTACCGGAAGCCCTTGAGAAGTGCGTCGTGAACGATGGCGAGGGGCATCATGATCCCAGGTCCACCTCTTCAAGACGCCCGTAGCGGTAGCGAAGCACGTCCAGCTCGGCCAATCGGAAAATCTCTTTCGAGAATTCGTCGGGGTAGTCGCCTTCGTAGATGACCCGGCGAATGCCCGCGTTGACGATCATCTTCGCGCAGGCGTTGCAGGGCTGACAGGTCACGTAGATCGTCGCCCCGTCGCAGGCGACGCCGATCTGAGCCGCCTGAAGAAGACAGTTTTGCTCCGCATGGAGGGAACGGATGCAGTGGCCCGCGTGAAGGCAGCCCACCGGCCAATCGTGCGTCGGCCCGCCCTCGGGACAATGGGGAAGGCCCGAAGGTGCGCCGTTGTAGCCCGTGCAGACGATTCGCTTGTCCCGAACGATCACCGCGCCCACCGATCGCCGAGGGCAAGTGGCGCGCGTCGAGACGAGTGTCGCGATCTGCATGAAGTAGGCGTCCCAGCTTGGCCTCGCCGTCATCTAGGCGAAAGTATGGCCGATGACGCACCCTAAGGGGCCTAAGAAGCGTCGTTTGCGATGAGGATGACGCCATTCAACGAGTTGGGCACGCTCGCGCTCGGCCTCGCCGTGCCGGCGGCGGGCTTTCTGGCGTGCGCTTGCGCGGCCCGGGCCCTCATCCGTCGGCAGGGCGAACTGCCCCGCGCCCCGGAGGCGCTCGCCGCCCAATTGGGACTGCCCATCGAGCCGCTTGACGGCGCGGAACTGGCGGGCCTCGTGGGGAGCGGCGTTCTTCAGCCCGACGCCCGGGCCTCGTCCGCTGTCCGTTGGGAGGCACCCGATGCCGTGTTCTCCGCGCTCGTGGTGGCCCATCGCGACGGCCCCGAGGGGATCGTCGTCGTGACTCCGCGGGAGGGCGGCGACGCGAAGCCGCGCCTCGCCGAGTTCGCCCGACGCACGAAACGAGACCTTCTCACGCTTGCATTGCCCGGCGACTTGCGCGCCACCGCGCCCGACGTGACCGCCACTCGCATCGGGGGCCGTCTCGTGGTGCGCCGCCCGAACGTGCAGACCGCGGAGGATCTGGAGCGCCTCGTCATGTGCGCCTGCGCCATTCTCGACGGCTAGGCGCTTTTGGACATTGCTTGGCCGGACCATGTTACGAGAGGTGAACTCCCGCCGGGATTTTGCGTTCGAGCCTCTTGCCGCGACCTTGACTCCGAGCGTCGAAGCTCTCCTCCTGAAGCCGCATGATTCTCTTCTCGCTTCCCATCGCCGCGACGCCGACCGTCGAGGTTCGTACCTCGTCGGAAGGCTCCGTGCTGATCCGTAATGGACAGCCTTACTTTGCGCGAGGCGTCGGAGGCTCGGGGAGTCTGGACGGTATCGTGGCCGCGGGTGGAAACTCAATCCGAACCTGGGGCGCCGATCATGCCGGCGCCCAACTCGATGAGGCGCAGAAGAGGGGCCTGACCTACACCATGGGCATCTGGCTTGGGCACAAATCGTATTTCGACTATGGCAACGCCGCGAAGGTGAAAAAGCAGCTGGATTCGGTCCGCGCGACGATTCTGAAACACCGCGACCATCCCGCTCTCCTCATGTGGGCACTCGGCAACGAAATGGAAGAAGGGGGCAACGACACGCCCGCCCTTTGGCAGGCGATCGACGATCTGCATAAGATGGCTCACGAGGTCGATCCCAATCACCCTGCGATGACGATCGTCGCGGACGTGACGCAGGAGAAGATCGACCTCATCAAACGTTACGCGCCAAGCCTTCAGGTGCTTGGAATCAATTCCTACGGCGGCGCGACGACCTTGCCGCAGCGCCTAAAGCAGTACGGTTGGACTAAGCCTTACGTGGTGACCGAGTTCGGGCCGCGCGGCTCCTGGGAGTCGAAGAAAACGACGTGGGGCGCCCCGTACGAGGCGAACAGCAGCGAGAAGGCGGCTCAGTACCGGGCGAGTTACCTTGCCGCCGTCGAGGGTAACCGCTCTCAGTGCCTGGGTTCGTACGCGTTCCTCTGGGGCGATAAGCAAGAGGCCACGCCGACTTGGTACGCGATGCTCCTCCCGACGGGCGAAGAGACGGAGGCGGTCGACGAGATGAGCGATCTCTGGACGGGCCGCTACCCCGTGAATCGCGCACTCGCCGTGGTGAGCTTCGCCTTCGACGCAGAAGGCAAAGAGACCGCGTCGGGAGCCTCCGGCCACGCCGAGATCCACGCGAAGGATCCCGATGGGGATTCCTTGGTCTACGACTGGGAGCTTCGCCGGGAGATCTCGAAGACGGGCTACGCCGGGGAAAGCGAAAAGAAGCCGGGCCTTGTGCCGAGCGTCGTTTACGCGCTGAAAGCCCCAACGGTCGACTTCATGCTTCCCTCGGAGCCCGGTGCGTACCGGCTCTACGTGACCGTGCGGGACCCTAAAGGCCACGCGGCGACGGCGAACGCTCCTTTCGCGATCAAGGGCTGAGACGCGTCCGCGTATGCGCGCGGCGATGCGAGTCATCCTAAGCGAATGCTCTCCTATCGCTTCGGCACGGTCGCGGACGTGCCCATTATCCTCCGCTTTATCCGTGCGCTCGCGGATTACGAGCGTTTGGCCCATGAGGTCGAAGCGACGGAAGAGCGGCTACGCGAGACGCTTTTCGGCCCGAGGCCTTACGCCGAGGTCGTCTTCGCGATCGAAGACGACGGAGAGGTGGGTTTCGCCCTATTCTTTCACAACTACTCGACCTTTCTCAGCCGTCCCGGTCTCTACCTAGAGGACCTTTTCGTCCTGCCGGAATCCCGAGGAAAGGGCGTCGGCAAGGGACTGCTGAAACGACTCGCGCAGATCGCTATCGAGCGTGGGTGTGGACGTTTCGAGTGGTGGGTACTCGACTGGAACGAGCCATCCATCGAGTTCTATCGTCGTCAGGGCGCGGTCGCGATGGACGAATGGACGGTCTTCCGGGTCGCGGGAGAGGCGCTCGAAAGCCTCGCCCGCTAACGTTTCAGAGTCTTTCGCCGCTGCTTTTCGAGACGCCATGCCG
>CAXUKB010000281.1:3536-6593 GCA_964251345.1 uncultured Fimbriimonas sp.
GCCGCGTCCCAAGCCCCTTTTTGAAGGTACTTCGCGTTTCTGTCGGTGTAAGCGACGATCCGGCCGCCGTCCGGCCAAGGACGTTCATCCCAGAGGAGAAGCGTCGGTTCCGACGTAACGCCGTCTGTGCCTGACGAAGCGAGGGTCTCTACGGCGACGCCCGCCAAGGCCGTGTTGTACAGAAGCCTGCCTCCGTTCGGGTTCTTCGATATCCAATTCCCTTTCACAATCGACAGGTAAGGGGTCGCCATTTCAATCGCCTTGGGGGTCGAGTCTGCTTCAGGAAAACGGTCTTCGTAGTCCTGACAGTACAGAATCAGTCCGTTGGCTACCGCCTTAGCGCTTTCGATCGCTGCTTGCTGCGAGGATGTCGCTGCGGGTGGGGGCGGTGGAAACGCCTGAAGGAGAGCTGCCCTTGTTATTTCCGGGCGGGGCGACCAGCGCGTAATGTGGCCACCCTCGATCCATATTTCAGAAAAGGTTGGGCCTGTGGACCCGTCGGCGGTCTCAGCATAGCCTCGAATCCGCGAACGCTTGCCGTCAAGGAGCTCGGAAAACGCATCGGGATCGACGAGAACGGCATCCCGTAGCTCTGAGATCAGAGCGAGTTTTGGATCGGTGACTAGGCGAGATTCGTCCGACAGCTTCGGATCGAGAACCACCGCTCGATAGTTCTCGGGCAGATCGGCGACGTTCAGCCTCTTGGTCGAGCCTCGTAGGGCATCAACGACGCTCTGCGCTCCGGCGAAGGCGAAGAGCAAAGAAAAGGTCAACGCCACAACACGACGCATATTTTGTCTACGTGACACTCCTTTGGGGGTTGCATAGATTATTTTGAGGGAACGAAGGGCATCCCTCCCATATAGAGGTACGGCTCGACGGAACTCGTCTGGAGCCTTACGAGCGGAATGCCCTGATGCCGTCCGTAGAGAATCGCCCAGCCGAGCGACGGGGGCTTGTCTAACTCTTGCGGCGCTCCCGTGCGCCGCTCGAAGGCGGACGGATCGTTGTACGCCGCGATCGTAGTCCGAACGAGGCGGTCGAGTGCGCCGCTCGCCGTAAGGTCCACGCCGTTCGGCTGCGCGAGCGCCTCGATTTCGACCAGGGGAGCCGCCGCGAAGAAGTGGTAATGGAGCGCCTTCGCGCCACGAGCCATTTCCAACGGCAGGGTGCCGTCGGGGGCGACTTGCCGGAGACCCACCTGAGCCGAAGCGATTCCCCAGTCGAAGAGATCGCGCCGATCGCCGGCAATCCCCTCTGCCATCACGCCTAACCCGCCCCAATACCGATGGTTGTTCTGCGCCTTCCCGAGGAAAGCCTCCTCCGAGACGGCGACGCCGACGAGCCATCCCGCGATCGAAGCGCGTTCGTCCGCCGTCACGAACCCGCTTGGACGAACCTTGAGGTAGGCGATCGCCATCGCCCCCACGAGCCAACCGCGGATGTACTCGGCCTGCCGGCCCTTCATCGTGCCGGCGAGGTACCGATCCTCCGCCGCGTGAGCCAGCCCTTCGATCGCGAAGCGCGCCGCCGCTCGACTCGCCGTCGCTTGGAAAGCGTCCGCCGCCGCCACGATCGCCTCGGCCTCCCGGCGGGCCTTTGCCGTCGCATCCAGGTAAGTCTTCTGACGCGCGGGGTCGACCACGGAGTGCTTCGCGTCCGTGTAGTAGCCCTCCGCCGAGAGGTCCGCACCGAACCGGGAAGGGGCAGGAGCCGCGAACGCGGCATCCGTCGGCGTTCGCGGCGTGACGTCCCAAGGCGAGATCAGCATCCGGTCAGCTTAACCCTCGACGAGGTGTCGAAGCCGACTTCGGGCGTGGGAACTCTTCGAGGAGTCTCTCACCTCGCCTTTGAAATGGGAAAGCCTGGACGCCGACGAACGTCGGAATTTCGTATGGTACGGGGTGGCTCTCGATCCGAATCTGCCCATCCGCTACCAAAGCCTGAAAAAGGAGGACCGCGATGCCCTCTACGACGCGGTGAACCGCCACCCGGAAGTCGCCCACGTCGACGAGACGAAGCTTCGCGAGATCCTCGCGCAAACCGCTCACGACCGGCTGGACTTCGCCGACCGACTGGTCGCGTTTGCGAAAGGTGTGCTCGACGCGAAGCCCGGCGACGAAGACACCGCGAACCGGCAGGCCCTGATGGCCGCTTACGATGCGCTCCACCATGCCCTTCGGGCGCAGCACATCGCCTTTCAAGGATGGGATCCCATCGGTCACCAGGAGACGATCGACGCCTCAAACGGCCTTTTTGGCGACAATAGCGACCTTGCCCGCCGCTACGATTGGCTTAACGCCGGGAAGTCCCTACCGGATGCGGTGGGCGATATCCGGACCCAGCGCCAAGCGGCCGAGTGGGACGTCTACAACGTGAACGAGGACGGCAAGCCGCGCGTCGACTTCGCCACGGAAGCACCGAAAGCGGTTCGACTCGCGGGAGAGACGGTCAGAACGGTGAGGGCGGCCCTTTACGATCGACTCGCGGGCGAGGTCTGACGGCGTAGAGAAGGGGAGTGATCCCCCTTCTGGCGACCCTCGGCATGACCGCAAACTTAGGGGTCGAGGGCAACGGCCTCACCTACGGTGGCCATGCGGTGACCCTCCGGGGCGTGTGCGTGGGCGACGTTCTTCTTTCCCGCCCGGAGCGACGTATCGACGACTACCGAGCGATCGCCGAGGAGTGGAAGGCGAACTGCGTTCGGATCGGGGTCGCGCCGCTTTCGTGGCGCAAGCAGCCGCGGGTGGCGCTTGCCGCGTTGAAGCGGGAGACCTCGGCCGCGCTCGCTCACGGCATGTTCGTGATCGTCGACTGGCATGCAATCGGCTGGCCCGACGGCTATACCCAGCTCTCCGATGGCACGAAGGATCTTTACAATTCCGATTTCGCCCTTGCCACGGACTTTTGGAAGGCCTGCGCA
This sequence comes from uncultured Fimbriimonas sp., assembly GCA_964251345.1. GTDB lineage: Bacteria > Armatimonadota > Fimbriimonadia > Fimbriimonadales > Fimbriimonadaceae > Fimbriimonas. The sequence continues at coordinate 6,460 of CAXUKB010000281.1, forward strand.
TCGGTCTACAAAGACGACGGACGCGTGGCGTTCCAGCTTTGGTGCGAACCCGTCTTCCAGCGGCAGGATTGGCGCACACCCCGCGGCTCGACTTGGAAGGCGCTGAAGCCCTACTTTCAACGGCTCACCGACAC
>CAXUKB010000282.1:0-6520 GCA_964251345.1 uncultured Fimbriimonas sp.
CTATCGCGAGACGCATCCAGTCGGAGATCGCGCTCCTGCCGGAGCCGTGGAACGGACGGAGGTCGAAGCCATGACGCCGATCGACAGGACAGGCCCGGCCGCCAAGGTCGGGATCCACGCGGCATGTGCCGCCGGGCACGCCGCCCGTCATCGCGCCGCGAAGGCGAGGAGAGAACCCTAATGCCATCCCCCCGAAGAAGAACGAAGGACGAGATTCTAGACCCCGCCGGGCCCGAGGCCTGCAACATCGAGGAGGCAACCGTGGTCCTTGGCGTGAGCCGGAAGACGATCCACGACCTCATCGACTCGGGACATCTGCACGCGTTTCCCGTGGGCCGATCGAAGAAGATCGGCCGTCGCTCCCTTCGCCGATGCGCAGGCCTGGATCCCTAGCAAGATCACCAGAAATCGAGGAGCGTGGGGTACGCCAGACGTACCCCACGCTCCTTGTCGCCTATAGTAGACACGTAGGTAGACGGCATGGCCAGAAAGAAGGGAGAGGGATCGTTCAGCAAGGGAGCCGATTCAAGGGGGTACCACAGCTGGACCCTCGATCTAGGCGCGGATCCGGTCACGGGCAAGCAGCGGCACAAGGTCATCAAGCGGAAGGACGTCAAGGAGCTTAAGAAGCTCGTTCGCGAGTACCTCCGCGACGTCGAAGACGGGGCGCCCGCCACGAGCGCCGGCACGATGCTTTCCGCGCAGTGGGCCGAGCTATGGCTGGCGACCATCAAGAACCATCGCGAGCAGACGACCTACGAGAGCTACGAGTCGACCTGGCGCACGTGGCTGAAGCCTCGGATTGGCAACGTGCGGCTCGATCGAATCACGACCGGTCACATCCAACTTGCGGTCGACGATGCGAAGAACGATGATAAGGCGCGCACGGCAATCTATGTCCTCGACATCGCTAAACGGATGCTGAACGCCGCCAAGCGTCAGAAGCCGCCACTGCTCTCGCCCTCCTTCGATCCGTGCGACGGGGTCGTCGTGCCCGAGGCCGCTCCGCCGCGCGATCGCGTCCTAAGTCACGAGGAGGCGGACGAGATCCTGGCCGAGCTCTACCGAACCGAGAGCCTTGGGTGTAAGGGGGAGAACCGCCGTGGTTACGGTCACCGGCACCTTATCCGATTCCTCCTCGAGACCGGCCTCCGGGAGTGCGAGGCGTGTGGTCTGCAAGTCGTTCAGGTGAACGCGAAGGCGAAGACGATCCGCGTGGCCGCCCAGCTCGCGAAGGCGGGGAAGGGGTGGACGATCAAGCCCTACACGAAGGCCAGGACGATCCGCACCGTACCGCTCACCGATGCGGCCGCCGAGGCGATCGACGCGCACCGTGAGCTCGTCGCGGGCTACGAGGCGAGAGCGGGCGATGGCTACGAGGACTGGGGGCTCGTATTCGCGAGCGAGGAAGGAACCCCGATCGGGCCCCGGAATCTCGCACGTTCCGTCGAGCGTTTGCGCGACAACGTGAACGCCAATCGAGAGAAGGCCGGCATGGCGCCGATGGCGCACTGGACGATTCACGACCTTCGTCGAACGTTCGGCACTCGCATCGCGCAAACGGGGGCGAACATGAAGGTCGCCCAAACGCTCCTGGGGCATCGTAGGATGGAGACCACGGCGAAGGTCTACGTCATCGCAGAGCAGGAGGATATGACCGCGGCCGTTCAGGCCATGGTCAACAGGAAGAAGGCATGAGCCGGGTCACATTCAAGAAGAGGGAAGACATGATCTTGGTCCTCGGAGCCGAAGCGGTGGCGTGGGGAGAGGATCTCGAGTCGCCCGATCAGATCAATGCGAGAATGAGAGCGTTCGAGACGATAGCTGATCGGCTCGAAAGGGAGGGTGAGGTGTCGCGTGACTACGCTGAGTCGATAGTCGCCAATCTACTCTCGAAGATCGAGGGCAGAAACAAGCGCACCATGCCGATCGCGGTCCTCGTGAACTTGCTCAGCGATCCGGTGTTCTGAAAGGCAAACGCCACCACGAAAGCCACCAAGGACAAAAGAAACGCCGCTCCGGAAGGCTCCGGAGCGGCGTTGTAGGTTCGAAAGGTGGTGGAGAATAGCGGGGTCGAACCGCTGACCTCCTGCATGCCATGCAGGCGCTCTCCCAACTGAGCTAATTCCCCCTACAAGGGAGTATTAAACCCCACGCCGCGAAAAAAGGCAAGGGTCTCCGCCTTTTGGGACTTAACGCCCAATCGACAAAACTCCGGCACGATCCGCACGTCTTCACCCGTACCACCCCGGGAGAGTAGACCACCATGCGAATCACCGATTTCGAGACCGGCCGCCACCTGAACGACGTGTGCCTGACCCTGACGCAGGAGGAGGCGGAAGAGCTGTGCGGTTACCTCAATCGTCTGACCGCCCAAACCGATCTGGGACACGTTCACCTTATGGAACTCGAGGGTTCTCGAGTCGGACGCGAGTTCGCGGTGTCGCTCGCCTAAGAGCGACCGACCAGGTGCTCGCGGTCCGGCCCACCTAACTTCTAAACGTTTCTACAAGCTCGATCGGCCCAATGATCGCCGCGTTGAGGATCGTAAGCTCCTCCGCCGGAATCCAGTGCTCCACAAGGTCGCGGCCATCCGCCTCGCGGGCTGGGTGGCGATCAAGAAATTTTTTCGAACCCGAAAGCGCAATAAGTGACCCACGTTCCCGGAAAAGGGATCGCGCACGTTCTAGTCGGCGGCGATGAGACGGGCATAATCGATCGTCGTGATGGGATAGAAGATCGGCTGATCCGGGAGACGGGGTGGAAAGGCGCGCATTCCCGAGGCTTCGATCAAATCGAGTTCCTTTTGGCCGACCGGGCGAAAAAGCGTGACGGGCTCTTCGCTCGGCTTCGCGCGGCGGTCGAAAACCACCGCTTTGACGCCGAACCCTACCTCTCGCGCAAACTCCTCCGCGCCTTGGTCCCCCGCCGGGAGTTCGATTTCGATCCGGGCGCCCTCCGGTAGGGTCGCAAGAAGCATATCCATCGCGCGGCGGCCGACACCCCGCCGACGTTGGTCGGAGGCGACGACGAAGTGAGTCAAGCGCGTTCCTTCGAGGGCGCAGCTTCCGAGGAGTTCGCCCTCTAACCGAAAGTCGAAGCCGTCCGGGGTGGGAGCAAGCACAAGGGCGTCGAGGGGATTCATGGTCTGTCGCCGAGGACGACTCGGCGGTCCATCCCTAAGATGCCCTGATCTGGGTGGTCAAGGCGTCTTGCTCCGCTCGCAACCGTGCCATCTCGGCGTCGATTCTCGCGTAATCGAGCGAAGTGCCGTTCTCGGCTTGATCCAGCGTTTCCCGAACGTGTCGCATCGAGTTTTGCCGCAAGGCGTTGAGACGCAGGCGGGTGGCAGGCGGGAAGCGAAGCTCCGGATCGACTCCGATTCGGGCAGGACGAGGCGGAACGACGAAAGGATCCGTCGCAGGGCGATGAACACGGGCCACGATCTTCTCAATCGGAAACTGCGGCTTCTTGCCCGGGCACAACCTCCATGCGCCCATCGAACCCGCGACGAGGACCAAGGCTAACCCGGCGCTCACAACCGCACTGCGATCGGCAAAACGGCGGCGCGGGGCCGACGTGCCGACCATCCGATGCAAGCGGATCTGGCGCAAGAGCCGCTCGACTTCGGAGGGTTCGACGCCCAAAGTATGGGCGAGGCTTTGGATCGTGAACCCCTGTCTTCCCGGCTCGAAAGGAATCGACGCCAATCGGGCCACCTCTTCCGCCTCTTCTAGCCCGGGGGGATAAGAAAAGATGGACGTCGCCATGTCCATTATAAGGCGGGACTCCCAGGTTTGGGACGAAAGACCTTACCAGCGAATGAGGTTCGCGCCCCAGGCGAGGCCACCGCCGAAGCCGACGGTCATCACGAGCATTCCGGACTTTAGCCGACTGGTGGCGACCGCCTCGTCGAGCGCGAGCGGGATCGATCCTCCGCTCGTGTTTCCGTACCGTTCCAGGTTCACAAAGACCTTTTCCGGTGGAAGGCCCAAGTGCTTGGCGGCGGAATCGATGATGCGGACGTTAGCCTGATGAGGAACGAAAAGGTCGATATCGTTGGCGACGAGCCCCGCCTTAGCGAGCAGTCGTTCGCAGGCATCCGGCATGGCGTTGACGCCAAAGCGATAGACCTCTCGCCCGGCCATGTGAATCGTGCCGCTCGGGCCGACGCCGAGGTGCTTCGCTCCGCCGCCATCGGCGAACAGGACGGAGTCGATCACGCCGCGGTCGCCGCCGGCTTGAGCCTCGACGACGACCGCGCCCGCGCCGTCGCCGAAGAGGATGCACGTTCCGCGGTCCGACCAGTCCACCTGCTTAGTGAGGGTGTCGGCCCCGATCACGAGTGCCTTGCGTGCGTCGCCGCCCCGGATCATCGCGCTGCCGACGGAGAGAGCGTAGGCAAAGCCCGCGCAGGCGGCGCTGAGGTCGAACGCGCCGGCGTCTTTCGCGCCGACCGCGTCCTGCACGAGACACGCGACGGCGGGCCACGGCGAGTCGGGCGAGGTTGTGGCGACGATAACGAGATCGATTTCGGCACCCTCGACTCCGGCGGCGGCGAGCGCCTTGCGGGCGGCTTCGGTGGCGAGGGTGGAGGAGGTTTCCTCCGGCCCGCTGACGCGCCGCTCGCGGATGCCCGTACGCTGGACGATCCACTCGTCCGTCGTGTCGACGGTCTGAGCGAGCTCGTCGTTCGTGACGATGCGCGGCGGCACGGCACTTCCGGTACCGGTAATGACGGCGCGAGTAAAACTAGGGCTGGACATCGTTGCGGATCGCGTCGACGAGACCGTTCTCAATGGCGGTCTGAGTGTTGAGGAGGGCGTTCTTGATCGCCTTGGCGCTGCTGCGCCCATGACAGATCGTGCAAAGGCCGTTTAGACCGAGAAGTGGAGCGCCCCCGGCTTCGGCGTAATCCATGCTTCGGCGAAGCGGGGCGGTCACGGCGCGAACGGGCCAATAGAAGGGGCGGGTCAGGGGATTCGTGGGAACGCCCGCCCGAATCGTCTCGACGATGAGCTCGGCGATCCCTTCGCACGACTTGAGCACGACATTGCCCACAAAGGCGTCGCACACGACCACATCGCAAGGGTTGCGAAACATGTCCTTGCCCTCGATGTTGCCCGCAAACCAAGGATAGGCGCTCAGGAGCGCAAACGCCTGCTTGGCGTTCGCGTTGCCCTTGCCTGGTTCCTCGCCAATGTTCAGGAGGTGGACCTTCGGATCGGGGCGACCCATCACGGTGCGCGCGTAGGCGCGGCCGATTTTGGCGAACTCCACGAGGTGCTCGGGATCGGCGTCGGGGCTTGCGCCGGAGTCGAGGAGGGCGAACCCGTCGTGGGCGTTGGGCATCCGCGTGGCGATCGCAGGCTTATGGACGCCCGGGATCTGACGCCAGCTCAGGAGGCAAAAGGCATTCGCGGCCCCCGTGTTGCCGGCCGAGACCACGGCCTTCGCCTCGCCTTCCTTGACCATCCGGACGGCGACCATGAGGCTGGAGTCCTTCTTCTTGCGGTAAGCGTCCGTGGGCTTCTCCTCCATGCCCACCTGCTGCGATGCGGTGCGGACGGAGACGTTTTTTGGGAGCGGTCCGCCGGCGGCGCGCGCGATGGCGTCGGGGTCGCCGACGAGCACCAAAGGAATCCGAAGGTCGGGGGCGGCGAGCAACGCCCCTTGGACGATTTCACTCGGAGCGTGATCGCCGCCCATCGCATCGAGCGCGATGCTCAATTCCGGCGCGCTCCGTCCAACCCCGGGCCGTCGTCGCTTCGCAGAAGATTCTGCAACGCGCCGAACTCCTCACGGGCGGGGGCGGAAACGGGAACGGACAGCCCACGCTCCGCCGCCTGCGGGCACGGGCCATCCCAGCCATAGCCGCAGAGTGGTTGTACGGGCACTGCGAGCAGAAGTGCCTGTCGCACGAGGCTTTCGACGAGCAAGGCGTTTCCTTCGAAGAGGGGGAACGGCTCGTCGGCGACGACTTTCGCCATGTCCTGCGCGCTCAGAGACGAGGGCGTGCCTTCGACGGGAAACTGTTCGTCGATCTCGAACTTGACGTCCGTCTCAAGCGGGCCGGTACAACGCGCGCACTCCAAAACCATGCGTACGGAAAACTCGCCGGTGATGAGCAACACGTTTCCCGTCGAGACCGCCTCGATGAATCCTTCGAGGGGGCTGAGCAGGTCGAGGTCGGCTTCTTCGGCAAGTTCCGTCGAGACGTCCACCGCGAGGGTGCGTCCGGGGTGCTGGAGCACATCGTTTAAATCGAGTAAATCGTCCCGGCGCATGGACCTAGAGAGTCTACCTGCCGACCCCATACGGCGGTCGAACGGAAAGGTTTCGCCACCCCGTCGCCCGATGCGATGATAACGCGCTATACTGACCGCGCGAACGCTCCGGCCCCGGCCGGCGCACCGTTTGAGGTGAATCGAGTTTGAGGAATCAGGCCTTTCTTCTGGCCGCCTGTGTGGCGGTAACGATTGGATGCGGCGGTGGGCATAAGAGTTCCAAGTCGCAAACC
>CAXUKB010000283.1:0-6516 GCA_964251345.1 uncultured Fimbriimonas sp.
GTGCAGGGCGATGGCTTGTGCGGCCGTCATCCGTGCGACCGCTCCCCACGGGCGACGGCGGCACGGACATCCGCCTCTAACCGTGGCACCCCTAAACGGTCAGAACTCCCATTCCGCCGTTCGGACGATCGCGCGGGTGAGGCTGAAGAGACCCGCCGCGATGAAAACGGGGCCGACCGTGGTCTGACTGGAGACGACCTGCCAGACCATGTAGACCATCACGAGCACGAAGGCGACGCTCGCGCGGGGGCCGTAACGCTCGCGCAGGATCGCCGCGCCGATCGCGCCGCCCAAACCGAGGGGAAGCATCCCGAACACGTGCGAGAGGGGCACGAGCGGGTGGTCGACCAAGGCGACGAGGATGCCCGACACGCCGAAGATCGCGCCCGTGGCCCAGAGCATCGGCAGGGGATCGGGGGGTGGGGGTGGCTCGTAGCCGCCCGAAGACCCCGGACCGATGGTCGGCGGCTTCACCTACTCTCCTACGAGATACTCGGCCACGAGCTGCGCGGTGTCGGCGAGGGCGTCGCGGTGGGTGCGCTCGTAGCCGTGGCTCGTGTCGATCCCGGGGCCGATGAGGGCGACCTCGGCGCGGCCGCCGGAACGCCAGTAGGCGGAGCCGTCGGAGCCGTAGAAGGGATACACGTCGGGGCGGAGGTCGATGCCCTGACGGTCGGCCAAGTCGCGAAGGCGATCGCTCAGGCGCTTGCTATAGGGGCCGCTCGAGTCCTTCACGCAGACTGAGACGTGGAACTCGTCGCCTTGGAGCCCTTCGCCGATGCAGGCCATGTCGAGCACGACGAGCTCCTTGAGATCGGCGGGCAGGCCGTCCATACCGCCGTGGCCCACCTCTTCGAAGTTCGAGATCAGGAGGGTGGTCGCCTGGGCGGCGGTCACCTCGGCGTCGACGAGTCCCTTGACGGCGGCGACGGCGCAGGCGACGCAGGCCTTGTCGTCGAGGAAGCGCGAGCGGACGAAGCCGGCCTCGCCCGTTTCCACGCGCGGGTCGAAGGCGACGAAGTCGCCCACCTCGATTCCGAGGAGGCGGGTCTCCTCGGCGGAGTTCGTGCGCTCATCGAGGCGAACCTCCATGGTGTCGGCGTTGCGCTCCTCGGTGGCGGCCTTCTTGTTCACGTGGCCCGCGCCGTTAGTGAGCACGAGCGAGCCGCGCACCTGGCGTCCGGAACGGGTCATGATCTGCACGCCCTCGCTCTCGACGGTGGGCCACATGAGGCCGTTGAGCGCGGTGAGCAGGAGCCTTCCGTTGGGCTTGACCTTGCGGACCATCGCGCCAAGGGTGTCGATGTGGGCGGTGAGGGCGCGCGGGGCGTCGTCGCGCAGGCCCGGCAGGTGGGCGAGGAGCGCGCCTTTGGGGGTCCGCTCGGTGGCGACGCCCATCGCGGCGAACTCGCCCTCGACGAACCCGATCGCGTACTCCGTGTCGCCGGTGGGGCTGGGGGTTTCGAGCAGGTCCTTGAGGAACCTCACGAGGTAGTCGGTGGAGATCTCGAACCGGGCCATGGGCTTTGCGGAGGTTTACCCGATTGCGATCCGCCACGCTTTGCGAGCGCTTCCTTTTGGGCTCTCGTAAGGGCGCGAGGAAAAAACGTTGGGTGCCTCGGATCGAGGCCGATGCCCCGTACGGCGGGCGCCCGTGCCCTTCGAGCCGATCCCTTTCGGCTTTTGCCGTTTTTCAAACATGAAGACGCAAGGGCATTTTTAAGACGAAGCGCCTTTGTGTCGAGAGAGCGCTTCGGCGTCGATTCGAGCGATGGGAGCACGGGTGACGGGGCACGGACATCCCTCCGACTCGTGGCACCCGGCTCCGGAGGCACCTTTTTCCACTCCTCAATATTGAGACGCGAAGACACCACTCGGTAACGATTCGGCCAAAGCTTCAGGATCCTTTCGCCCACTCGTCGAGCGTGGCGAGGATCGGCGCGGCGCGTTCCTGGTCGAGATAGACCCAGTGGTCGTGAGATCGGGTTAGATAGGCCCGAAGGAGGCGGGCGGCTTCGGCGGCAGCCCGCGGATCGTGACGCTTCGCATCGACGGGTGACCTGAGGAAAGGCGATGTGAGATCTGGATAGGCGTCGACGTTCCCCAAAATGGGTCCGGGAAGAGAGTGACCCTTCAGGTCTAGCCAATGACCCGCGAGAGCGTTGATGCGCGCCGAGCTTCGATAAAGGTCTTTCGCCGTGTCGAAGGGACGAGCAGTGAGCACATTCCGGTAGGGTGGGAAGGAGGCGGCCTGAAGAGGGGCGTCGAGCTGGACGTCGGCGGTGGCTCGATAAGCCCGGTTGGGATTGCCGAGCGGAGGACTCCATAGGCGCAGGCGAAGCGGTCCGCAGACAGGTCGGTCGCGGTGAAGAGGCACGAACCAGAGCCCACAAAGCCGCTTGCCGGAGGGTCGGAGAGGAGGAACCGCCGCGTCCCCGAAGAGAGCGAGGTTAGGCTGGAACCAGCATGGGGCGAACGGCTCGCCATGAGGACCTTCGAGGCTTGCGCCAACGTGTGGCGTTCCCGTGTATAGGATGAGCACATCGCCGTCCGGAAGGGTGCGAAGGTCACGAATTTGGAGCACCTTGCCGTCATCCGAACGGATGGTGCGGAGGATTCGAGATAGCCGCGCTTCCCACCGGCGACAGAGCGCATCGGCATCGACAATTGGCGCGGAACGTAGAGCGGCATCGAAGGTCTCGTCACCCCGCGCTGCGCCGAGATAGGTGTATCGGGAACGCGTCTTCCCGCGCCATACGTCGTCCTTCCGCGCTTCGGATTCCATGCGCAAGGGCAAACCAGTATCGGTGTCGATCACGTAGCGTAACCGAAAGCCGGGCTCGGCAAAGACGACGACATCGCGCACCATACGTCCATCCTCCTCACGGGGATCCCCTGCTGTCATAGGTAGGCTACGCGACGCCGTTCCTCGGGTCGCCCGGAGGGGAAAGAAGCGCGCATATGCGGATGGGCGGGGGTCGTCCACCATATTCTTCGAGAAAGGCAAGATCACCGAGTTGCGTGTACGCAGGATTGGACCTCCGGGCACGAATTTCAGATACAGATTGCGTTGCGTTCGGAACGTGAACGAGCCATCCGGCTGAGTCGATAGGGTTCGATCCTGCTCATGGAAGAACGTGTCGGACTTCCGCCACTTTCCGTCGATCTGACGTTCCACCTCCAAGCGATATGCGACATTCAGGCGCAGAGCGTCGTTGGCGCGCTTTAGAAGCTCGGCGGCGGAAACCTCACGAGGCATTGCGAGGAGGGCGGCGACGGCGAGGGCGGCGCTCGCGCCGGACAGGGCGAACCAAGGAGTTTCTTTTCGCGGCCTCAAATCGGCGACGCGGGCGCGGAGGGTGGCGGAAGGGGTGAGGTCGGTGGCTTCGGTGAGGAGATGGGTCAAGCGGTCTTCGGTCATTCGGTCACCTCGGGGTTGAGAGACGCGCCCTTGTGGGCAAAGGCGGCGCGGGCGCGCTGGAGCAGGGAGTTGGTGGCGGCGAGGCTCCGCCCGAGGGTTTGGGCGGTCTCCTCGGCGCTCAGGCCGAGGGCGTACTTCAGGACGAGCGCGGCGGCTTGGTCCTCGGGAAGCTCCCCCAGCACGGCCCGCACGGCGGGACCCAGGCTGGGATCGCGCTCGCGGCTCAGGTTCTCGTCGAGCCGTTCGTGACGACGCCGGCGACGGTGATCGGCGATGCGGCGTCGGGCGACTTTGAGAAGCCACGCCCGGGCCTCGTGGCGAGGAAGGGGGAACCGCAGCCTGCCGAGCGCCGCCCGGAATGCCTCGGCCGTCACGTCCTCCGCATCGGCGGCGGGACGGACGAAGGCGGCGACGAATCGGTGGATCTCGTCGAGGAGGAGCGGGAGGTCCGCCGGGCCCGCAAGGGTTTCCGGGGGCGGATCGGCGTCGAGGGCGAGGGCGGTCGGGATCATGGCCTCACCCCTTTAATCGCGCGAGGGGCCGGAAAATCATCGGGGAAGTAAGGCCCGACCTCTCCACCGTGGCGCCGCCTTCCCGGCGGCAGCCCCCTGCGAACGGACGAAGAGAGGTGGGGTGGGGCAAAGACGGACCGATTGTTCGCCCCCTCTCGTTCCGTTCGCGATCGAGCTTTCTACGGTGCGAGCGTTGTGCGCCGCGACGGAACGAGAGGGGGGGACGCGTTAGCCGAGTGGAAATTGAGGAAGGACCTGGCCGGCGCCGGCCCCTCGGCCCACTTGGGGGGGGCCTTGCCCGCCCGCGGTGGCGAACTCGGCGCGTCCGCCGCCCCCGCCGCCCGCGATGCGGGAGACCTCCTTCAGCAGGTTGCCCGCGTGGGCGCCCTTGGCGACGGCCTCCGCCCCGGCTTTCGCGATGAACTGCACCCGCCCGCCCGCCACGACGGCGGCGAGGGTGACTTGGAGGGGCTTCCCGGCGGCCGCGTCGTCGACCGCGGTGGTAGCGATCTTAGGATCGACGTCGCCGAAGTCTCGGGACCAAAGCGTAATTCCATTAATTTCCGTAACGGGAGTGGTGCCTCCAGGGATGGAGGCACCACTCCCGGAGCCGCTGAGCGCTGCGCGCTCCGCTTTTTCCCTTTTCCCCCTTTCCTCCCGCACCTGCGCGAGGGCGCGCTCGACGGCGGCGACGAGCTCGGCGGGCGCGGCCTTAAGCAGCCCCGCCGCCTCGCGGATCCGGTGGGCGTCGTTTCGGGCCTGCTCGTAGGCGGCCTCGCCGGTCACCGCCTCGATGCGGCGGACGCCGCTCGCCGCGCTGCTCTCCGAGACGATTCGGAACTGCCCGATCTCGGCCGCGGTGCGGACGTGGATGCCGCCGCACAGCTCGCGGCTGAATTCGCCGACCTCGACCATCCGAACGCGGTCGCCGTACTTCTCGCCGAAAAGCGCCATCGCACCGCGCGCCTTCGCCTCGGCGATGGGCAGATCCTCGTAGGTCGCCACGTCCTCGTTGCGCAGGATCCGCTCGTTCACCCGCCGCTCGACCCGCTCGATCTCGTCGGAGGTGAGGGCTTTGCCGTGGGCGAAGTCGAAGCGGAGGCGGTCCGGATCGACCCGCGAGCCCGCCTGCGCGACGTGCGAACCCAGCGTCTCCCGAAGCGCGGCCTGGAGGAGGTGGGTCGCGGTGTGGTTGCGCTGGATGCGCCGCCGCCGGTCCTCGTCGACCTGAGCGACCATCCGGCCCCCGAGCAGGTGACGCGAGGTCGCTTCGCCGTCGGTCAGGGCGTCCTCGCTTAAGAGGTTGCCGTCGGAGAAGTCGCCCCGGATTCGGTGCCAGAAGACGCCGTTCGACTTGGTCGTGTCTTCCACGTGAAACACGGTGCCGTCCTCGAACGTGAGGGTGCCGGTATCGCCCACCTGACCGCCGGACTCGGCGTAGAAGGGCGTCTCGTCGAGAGCAAGGAGGATCGTGGATTCGAGCGGGCGGATTCTGACCACGCGGCCCGAGCCCTCGGTCGCGCAGTAGCCGGTGAACGTCGTGGTGGCCGGAGCGTCGTCGACGGCGAGCTCGTCGGCCTTCTTGACGTCGGTGTAGGCGCCCTTCTTTTCCTGGCCGCCGCGGGAGAGCGCCTGGTCCTCTTTCAGTGCCCGTTCGTAGCCCTCGACGTCGACCTCGACGCCCGCTTCGGCGGCGAGCTCCTGGGTGACCTCGAGGGGAAAGCCAAAGGTGCCGTAAAGCATAAAGGCGACGTTGCCGGGGATCGGTAACCGGCCGGTTGGACCGTAGCCGTCATGGCCGTCGGCTTGGATTCCCTTCTCGATCCACGCCTGAAGCATGACCTCGCCCTGGCGGAGCGTTCGCCGGAACGCCTCCTCTTCATTCCTCAGCGTCTCGACGATCGTCGCGCGGCGCTCGGTGAGTTCGGTATAGAAATCGCCCATCGTCTCGACCACGCCCTCGAACGCTTGGTACAGGAACGGCTCGGAAAGGCCGAGGGCGCGCTGACCCTTAAGCACGGCGCGGCGAATGAGGCGACGCACGACGTAGCCCCGGCCGGTGTTGCCGGGGAGAATGCCGTCGGCGATGCAGAAGGCGGCGTTCCGGACGTGGTCGGCGACGATGCGAGCGGCTTGGCCTTTCGGCGATCCGGAAGTCGCAAAGTCGATGTTCGAATTCGTCAGCGCGTTCAGGATGCGGAACACGCCGTCGAACGCGCCGTTCTCGTAGACCGATTTCTTGCCGCCGAGGACGAACGCGGTGCGGTCGAGTCCCATGCCGGTGTCGATCGAGCGGAAGGGGAGCTCGGGCATGGCGTCCTTAACGTAGCCCTTGCCGCTCGCGTCGGGGTGGCCCTGCCACTCGTACTGTATGAAGACGTCGTTCCAGATCTCGACCCAGTTGCCCGCCTCGTCGTCCCGGAGAAAATCCTCTTTAGAGTAGGTGGCTCGATCGTCCCGATCGAGCGTATCGGGCACCGTCCCGGTGCCGACAAAGGCCCAATTCCGCATCCCCGCCTTCTCGGGGTTCGCCAATGTGTAGGAAATCACCTGCTCCAGATCGGCCCCATCGCGGACGAGATG
>CAXUKB010000284.1:0-6514 GCA_964251345.1 uncultured Fimbriimonas sp.
GCCCGCTCCCTCCACGATCTCGCCCTCGATGAGTTCGAAAGGATCGTCTTCCCCCACGATGCCGACCTCCACCATACGAAGGTAGTCCTCGACGGACCACCGCTTACGGGGGCGCTCGAACGACGAGGCGGCTTCGACCATGTTCTTACTATACGTCAGGCTCCGGCACCCAAGGGCCGACCTTATCGTCCCTAACGTCGATGATTGCCGTCACCCTCGCGATCGCCGTGACCACCCGGCGCGTTCTGTTCGTCGGCGACAGCTTCACCTACTTCAACAACCTTCCGCGCCTGGTCCAAGCGGTCGCCGACGCGACGCCCGGCCCAAAGCTTCAGTGCGAGCGGGTGACCCACAGCAGTTGGAATCTCGATCGCCATTGGCGCGCCGGACTCGCCCTCGCTCGAATCCGCGCGTCTCGCCCGGACGTCGTCGTGCTTCAGGAAGAGGGCACCTTGCCCATCGCGGATCCGGCTCGTTTCCAGGCGTCCGCTCGGCGCTTCGCCGACGCGATCCGCCAAGCCGGGGGGCGGTCGATGCTCCTCATGACGTGGGCTCAGAAGACCAAACCCTGGGCTCAGGGGCCGCTTTCCGACGCGACGTGTCGCGTCGGAATGGCGCTTCACGTTCCCGTAATCCCCGCCGGCGAGGCTTGGCGGATCTGGCGATCCGCGCCCGCCGCACCCGACCTCACCGTCGCCGACGGCATCCATCCAAACTTCCGCGGTTCCTTTCTCAACGCCCTCGTGATCGTGGGCGCGCTGCGGGGACGCCCCCTTGTGGGCGCACCCACGGAGTTCGGCGACGCCCTTGGCGTTCGACATTCCGATGGCGGGAAAGCGTTCGACGCCCGGATCGATGCCAGGGAACTGCCCCAACTGCTCCGATGCGCGCGGCAGGCCCTTGCCGACTCGCACTCGGCGCGGGAGCCATCCAGTAAACTTCCGTCTTCATGATCCCGCTCGACGAGGAGAGCCTGCGCCGCGCGGTCGGCTCGGCGGCGTTCGAGCGAGGCTTGGAGTACGTACGCAAGGGCCGCGTCCTGGAGGCGAACGTCGAGTCCAGCGGACGCATTCGGGGACTCGTGAAGGGCTCCGAATGGAAGCCTTACGAGCAGCGGATCGGGCTCGACGGGAAGGCGATCGACGGCTTCTGCACCTGCCCTATCGGCGAGAACTGCAAGCACGTCGCCGCCGTCCTTCTGGACCTCATGGGGCAGGACGAAGTCGTGGAGCTTCCGCCCGAGAAGGCCGATCCGCGCATCGCGTCGTGGCTCGGATCGCTCGACGAGCTTTTCGCCGACCCCAACGCCTACCCGTCCGACGTCGCCCAGCGCGTCCTCTACATCTTGGCGCGCGACGAGAAAGGGCTCTTCGTCGAGCTCGTCTCCGCGCGTGCCCTGCGCGACGGCGGCTTCGGCAAGAGCTCCCGCCTCAGCCTCAATCCGCTCTACTCGAAAACCTGGCCGCGCTACGTTCTGCCCGTCGATATGCGCCTCATCGAGGCGCTCGTGCGCGGCTTCGGGCGCACTGGCTACGAGTCGAAGTTCCGGCTTGCTGGGGCGGACGGCGGGCGGCTCATGCCCGAGCTCGTCTCGACCGGACGCCTGTATTGGGAGTCGCCGGAAGCGCCGCTCGAACGCGGGCCGGATCGGCGGGCGGCTCTCGCTTGGACCGCCGAAGACGATGGCGCCCAGACCCTTCGGCTCGACGCGGCGGGCCTCCTTCCCTTCCCCACCGCTCCGCCGTGGTACCTCGATCCTGCGGCGCGGCTCGTCGGCGAGCTCGACCTCGGACTTCCCGCGCCGTACGTCGCCACCCTCCTCGACGCGCCGTCGATCCGGCCGGAGTCGGTGGCGACGGTGCGCTCGGCGCTCGCCGGGCGATTTCCCAACCGTCCCGATCTGCTTCCCTTCGAGCGTCCGATCGAGCGTAGGCAGGTCCGCCCGGTGCCGATCTTTCGCGTGGAAGTCCTGCCCTGCGAGCACGTGGGCTACGGCGCGGCGCGGCGTCCTTCGCCCGGCGGCGAGTACCGCCTGCCCGTGGGACGCCTGACCTTCGACTACGACGGCATCGAGGTACGCCAGGGCGCGCCGGGGGGCGAGGTCCGCCGCTCGGAGGACGACGGCATCGTCGTAATGCCGCGTCGTACGCGACTAGAGGGCCGTGCCGCGACCCCGCTTCTGGAGGCGGGCTGGACGACCGCCCGCTCTGCCCACGGCTGGCGCCCCCCCAAGGGGCATGCCGACGATTACCTTTTTCCGCCGGAGTCCGACGCGCATCCCGAGGGTTACCGAACCGCCTTTTTCCGCTTTCTCCAAAAGAGCGTTCCCGCCCTGCGCGAGGCAGGATGGCGTGTGGAACTGGCGGAGGGCGTCGATCTGGTCGAGCCGGTCGAGTGGCGCGTCGAATTGCGCGATGAGGGGACCGACTGGTTCGACCTCGATCTCGGCGTCATCGTGGACGGCGAGCGCATCCCTCTGCGCCCCATTCTGCTTAGCGCCCTCGCCGGGCTCAAGGGCGGGCTCAACACCCTGCGCGACGACGACTCCGTCTACCACGCGCTTCCCGACGGACGCACCCTCGCCCTTCCGGCGACCCGCGTTCGTCCGCTCCTCAAGGCTCTGGTCGAACTTTTCGGACGCGTGGGCGACTGGCCGAGCGACCTCGGGCTGACGCGCGCCCGCGCCGCCGAGCTGGCCGTTTTCGACGAATCGGGGCTTGAGTGGCGCGCCCCGGAGCGGCTTCAAGAGCTACGGGACCGCTTACGAGATTTCGGTGGCCTGAGCCCCGTCGCCCCGCCGGCGTCGCTCCAGGGCGACCTTCGACCCTATCAGCGGCAGGGTCTCGCCTGGCTGCAGTTCCTACGCGAGTTCGGCTTCGGCGGCATCCTCGCCGACGACATGGGCCTCGGTAAGACCGTCCAGACCCTCGCCCATCTTCTCGTCGAGCAGGAGGCGGGCCGCCTCGACCGCCCCGTCCTCATCGTCGCGCCCACCAGCACCCTCCCGAACTGGCGTGCGGAGGCCGCGAGATTCGCTCCCAGCCTCAAGGTGCTCGTGCTGCGGGGAGCCGACCGCCACGCCCACTTCGACGAGATCGAGACGCACGACCTCATCCTCACGAGCTTTCCCCTTCTCGCCCGCGACCGCGAAGAGCTCGCCAAGCACGAGTTTCACCTCGTCGTGCTCGACGAGGCCCAAAACATCAAGAACCCCGCCGCCGCCGCCGCTAAGGCCGCGAAGGCGCTCCGCACCCGCCACCGGGTCTGCCTCAGCGGCACTCCCGTCGAGAACCGCCTGGAGGAGCTGTGGAGCCTCTTCGACTTCCTTATGCCGGGCTTCCTCGGCGGCATCACGCGGTTCCGGAAGGAGTTCCGCAACCCCGTCGAGCGGCACGGCGACGAAGAGGCGGCCCACCGCCTCGCCCGGCGGGTTCGGCCGTTCGTCCTTCGTCGCACGAAAGATCTCGTCGCCACCGAGTTGCCCGAGAAGACCACCGTCGTGGAGCGGGTGGAGCTCGAGGGCGAGCAGCGCGACCTCTACGAAAGCTTGCGCCTCGCGATGGACAAGCGAGTCAGGGAGCTCGTCGCCTCGAAGGGGCTGGATCGGGGCCGGATCGAGATTCTCGACGCCCTGCTCAAGCTGCGTCAAGCCTGCTGCGACCCTCGGCTGGTCAAGCTCGACGCGGCGAAAGGCGTGTCGGGCTCCGCGAAGCTGGAGCGCCTGATGGAGCTTCTCGCGGAGGCGCTCTCCGAAGGCCGCCGCGTCCTTCTCTTTTCGCAGTTCACCTCGATGCTTGACCTTATCGAGGAGGCATTGAAAGCTTCCCCTCTCCTCTCCGGGGGAGAGGAGTCGGGGGTGAGGGGCGGTGAAAACCAGCCCAACTGGGTGCGCCTCGACGGCAGCACCGAGGACCGCGAGGCTCCCGTTCGCCGCTTTCAGGCGGGAGAGGTCCCGCTCTTCCTCGTCTCGCTTCGCGCGGGCGGCACCGGCCTGAACCTCACCGCCGCCGACACGGTGATCCACTACGATCCCTGGTGGAACCCCGCCGTCGAGGCCCAGGCGACCGACCGCGCCCATCGCATCGGCCAAACGAAGGCGGTGCTGGTGCTCAAGCTCGTCGCGGAGGGGACCGTCGAGGAGCGGATCCTTGAGCTTCAGGATCGGAAAGCCAAACTCGCCGGCTCGATTCTCGACGGCGGCGGCTTCGAGGCGTCGCTCAGCCCGGACGAACTGCACTGGGTGCTCGCCGGCGAAACGCCGAGCCTTCCGGAATCGAACGAAGTTTAACCTTTCTCGCGCCGGGTCGATCTCCTGCGGCGCAGGTGATTCCGCACGCCGTCGTATCTCCCTCCTACCACCCGAAGGGAAGGCAGGCGAGGGCGATCGTCCACCCAAGACCAACCGCTGCGACGTTCGGCCAGTACGTTCGCCGGTCTGCCCCCCGTGCGCCGAAGCAGGCGACGACGAAAGCCACACCCATCGACCCGGCGCTCAGCATGATGCACTCCGCGCGTCCGTCGTCGACCGGTCCTCGATGGGGATCGTACGGGATCCCCACGAAGTGCGGGACCAAGGGTACGACGAACGCGAACGTTGCGAGAATCGCCGCCACGCGTCGGAAGGAGTTCCAACCCGCGGATCGTCTCCGCTCCGGTCGCTCGTCGGATTCGATCGGAGCTGCCCTGGGAACGTCCCCCTCCACGCTCCTATCGTACGACAGAAGATCCTCGCCCACGCAACCATCGTGGATTCCATCCCGAGATGGGGTGCCACGGGTAAAAGGGGAATGTTCGTGTCCCCGTCACCCGTGCCTCTCAGAGTGGGAGGAGACACGGGTTCTGGCCGCACAAGGCATCCCCGGCGAACGCCGAGGATGCGTTTCTTTAGACTCCGACGACTTCGGAGCGGCGCTCGGCGACGCGGCGCTCGCTGTGATCGAGGATCTTCTTTCGGAAGCGGAGCTGCTTCGGCGTGACTTCGAGCAACTCGTCGTCACGGAGCCAGGCCAGTGCCTGTTCGAGCGAGAACTCCTTGTGGGAATCGAGCGCCGCCGTCTGCTCCGAAGTGGCGGAGCGAATGTTGTTCGCCGCCTTCTCCCGGGTGCAGTTGACGATCATGTCCTCGTCGCGGGCGCAGGCGCCGACGATCATGCCCTGGTACACCTCGGTGCCCACGGGGTAGAAGAGGGTTCCCCGCTGCTGCACGTCCTCGTACATGTACCGCGTCATCTTGCCCGGATCCTTGGAGATGAGCGAGCCTTGGGTTCGGCCCGAGATCTCGCCCTTGTACTCTTCGTAGCCCTCGAACACGGAGGAGATGAGGCCCAGTCCGCGGGTCATGGTGAGGAAGCTCGACCGGAAGCCGATAAGGCCGCGGGTCGGAATTCGGTAGTCCAGCGAGGTCGTGCCGTTCTCGTTCGGACGCATGTCCACGAGATCGCCCTTGCGCCGCGCGAGATCCTCCATGACCGAGCCGACGGCGTCTTCGGGGCACTCCAGGGTCGCCAGTTCGTAGGGCTCTTCGAGTTTGCCCGCCTCGTTCCGCTTGTAGATGACCTGCGGGCGCGAGATCTGCATCTCGAAGCCCTCGCGGCGCATCGTCTCGATAAGGATCGCAAGCTGGAGCTCGCCGCGGGCCTGGACCTTGACGGTGTCGGCCGGGGCGTCCTTATCGATCTTCACCGACACGGAGACCGCCTCCTCCTTTTCCACCCGCTCGCGGATCTTGTGGATGGTGAGGAACTTGCCGCCGTCCTTGCTCGCAAGGGGCGAAGAGTTCGCGAAGAAGCTCATCGACAGGGTCGAGGGCTCCACCTGGATCGCGGGCAGCGCCGCGGTGGTGTCCACGTGGGCGATGGTGTCGGAGATGAGGACGTTGTCCTGGCCCGCCATCATCGCGATCTCGCCCGCGCCGATCGACTCGACTTCCTTGAGGGTGATGCCCTCGTAGGTCCAGAGCTTGGTGACGTTGAAGGCGACCTTCTTCGTCTCGCCGTCGCGCAACTTCTCCACGCGGTCGCCCACCTTGAGGGTGCCGCGCAGCACCTTGCCGCCGAACATGCGGCCGAGGTACGGGTCGTAGTCCAGGTTGTTCACCTGAAGGAGGAACGTTCCTTCGGTGTCCGACGCGGGCGGCGGCACGGAGTTCACGATCATCTCGAAGAGGGCCCGGAAGTCGGTCTCGTCGCTGTCGGCCGAGACGCGTGCGAAGCCGCCCGCGCCCGAACCGTAGAGGTGCGGGAAGAAGAGGTCGTCGTCGTCCGCCCCGAGGTCGATGAAGAGATCGAGGGTCTTGTCGTAGGCGTGGGCCGGGCGTGCGTTCTCGCGGTCGATCTTGTTGATGAACACGATCGGCTTGAGGCCGTTCTGGAACGCCTTCTTGAGCACGAACCGCGTCTGCGGCATCGGGCCCTCGTTCGCGTCCACGATGAGCAGCACGCCGTCGACCATCGAGAGCACGCGCTCGACCTCGCCGCCGAAGTCGGCGTGGCCGGGGGTGTCCACGATGTTGATC
>CAXUKB010000285.1:0-2355 GCA_964251345.1 uncultured Fimbriimonas sp.
AAGCTCTCGGGAGGCGTCGCCGTCATCAAGGTCGGCGCCTCCACGGAGACCGAGCTTAAAGAGAAGAAGCACCGCTACGAGGACGCGCTCAGCGCGACCCGTGCCGCGGTCGAAGAGGGCATCGTCCCCGGTGGCGGCGTTACCCTCCTCCGCGCGGCGACCGAGCTCAACGCCGACGCCTACCAGGGCGACGAGAAGACCGGCGTCCTCATCGTGAAGCGCGCCCTGGAGGAGCCTCTCCGCCAGATCGCGAAGAACGCGGGCCTTGAGGGTTCGGTCATCGTCGAGCGCGTTCGCGCTGCCGGCGGCAACATGGGCCTGAACGCCGTCACCGGTGAGATCGTGGACATGCTGGCCGCGGGCGTCGTCGACCCCGCCAAGGTGACCCGCTCGACTGTCCAGAACGCCGCGTCAATCGCGGGCCTCGTGCTCACCACCGAGACCCTCGTCGTCGAGAAGCCCCAGCCCAAGTCGGCCGCCCCTGCGGGTGCGCCTGGTATGGGTGGCATGGGCGACATGGACTACTAAGCAAAAGCTTCGCTCTTCATTAGGTCCTATAGGTCGAATAAGACCTATAGGACCTATAATGCGTTTTTATGGACGAGCGGCTCATTCCCGATCATGGTGGGTACCAATAGTTGGTCCCCTACCCGATGTCGGAGATCGTCCACGACGCAACCATCTCCTTCACACGACTTTACGTCGATAGGAGATCGAGAACCGTCGACCAGATGGTCCAAGCCGCGCGGAGCGAGAAGCAGAACATCGCTGAGGGCAGCATGGCCTCCGGAACCTCCAAGAAGATGGATCTCAAACTCGTGGGCGTCGCCCGTGCGAGCCTCGAAGAGCTTCTCCTCGACTACACCGATTTTCTTCGTCAGAACGAGTTCGAGCAGGGCCAAAAGACCATGAGAAAGCCGTCTTTATCCGAAAGCTCTCCTACAAGTCCAATCGGTCCTATACGACTTATAAGACCTATATCGAAGAGAAAGGTCCCGCCAACGCCGCCAACACCATGGTCTGCGTCGTACACCAAACGAACTCTCTCCTCGATCGTCTACTCAGCCAGCTTGAGCAGGCCTTCACAGAAGAGGGTGGGTTCACCGAACGGCTCTACCGCGTTCGCTCGAATAGCCGAAAGTAAGCCGGAACGTCTTTTGCTGCCCTACGTCAGGACCACGATCTTCCCGCCTGCTCCGTTGCTTTCCATCAGGCGGTGAGCCTCGACGATCTCGTCGAGATGGAAAACTCGGACGACCGGCACCTTCAGGGTTCCTGCCTCGATCTGGGTGGCAAGATCATTCAATGGAGTCGCCACGAAATCGTCCGGTCCACCCGCGTAGACGGTGAGGCCCACGCCCGTCGGAATGACTTCCATCGGGTTGAACGTGTCGAACGACCACTTGTTGCCCACGATGCCCGTCATGCAGACGAGCCCCCCGACCTTGGCGCAATGGAGGGAGTCCTCCAAGGTCGTGATGCCGATCATCTCCAACACCTTGTCGAAAGACCCGCTCGAACCGGCGATCGACCCCGAATCGACGATCACCTCGTCCGCCCCGCTTTCACGTAGCAGCCCTTCGCTCGCGGGATTTCGCGTGGTGGAGGTGACGTGGACGCCGTGAGCCTTCGCAATCGCCGCGGCGGCGAGGCCGACCGAGGTCGTTCCGCCGCGAATCAGCAGGCGCTCGCCCTGTTCCAGACGAAGCGACTTAAATAGGGAGCCCCACGCGGTCTGGAGCATCTCCGGCATCGCGCCGACCGTCTCCCAGCCCAACGGAGTCGTGACCGTTTGCACCTGCTTGGCGGGCACCACGACGTACTCGGCGTAGCCACCGTCGAAGTCCCGGCCCATTCCGCCCATCGCGGTCGCGACGACGTCGCCCTTCCCGAACTCGCCTCCCGGAGCGTCTCGAACGAGACCGACGGCCTCAATCCCGAGAATGCGCGGAAACACGACGTTGGGCGAGTGCCCCTGCCGGGTGAACAGTTCCGAACGATTGAGCCCAAAGGCCTTCACGTGAATGAGTACTTCCCCGCCTTTCGGCACCGGAATCGGCCGGTTCTCGATCTTTAAGACCTCCGGACCGCCCGCCTCGTGGATCACCACGGCCTTCATCGTGTCTGCCATGCCCGATTCTACGCAGATGAAGGCCCATCCGGGTTGCAAAGACGACGAGAAGGGGAAGCCTTCCCCTTCGCCAAGGTTAGACCCTTTCGGATTTATCCCTGAATGAAGGCCAGGAGGTCGGCGTTGACCTTGTCCTTCTCCGTCGTACACATGCCGTGCGGGGCGCCGGGATAGACGATGAGCTTCGCGTCCTTCACGATCTTCGCCGAGAGGAGGGCCGAGTC
>CAXUKB010000285.1:2365-6448 GCA_964251345.1 uncultured Fimbriimonas sp.
CGGCGATGGGCATGATCTGGTCGTCTTCGCCGTGCAGAATCAGGGTTGGTACATCGAACCGCTTTAAATCTTCCGTGAGGTCGGTCTCGGAGAACGCCTTCACGCAGAAGTACGCGGCGGGCATTCCGGCCAGCATCCCTTGAAGCCAGAAGCTCTCGCGCACGCCCTCGGAAATCTTCGCTCCCGGACGGTTGTAGCCGTAGAACGCCATCGAAAGATCCTTGAAGAATTGCGACCGGTCGCTCCGGACGCCTTCTCGAATTCCGTCGAACGCTTCGATAGGCAGTCCGCCCGGATTGGTCTCCGTCTTCAGCATGAGGGGCGGAATCGCGCCGATCAGCACCGCCTTCGCGACGCGCGAGGTTCCGTGGCGGCCGATGTAGCGCGCGACCTCGCCGCCGCCCGTCGAGTGGCCGACGTGAACCGCGTCCTTGAGGTCGAGATGCTCGACGAGGGCGGCGAGGTCGTCGGCGTAGGTGTCCAGGTCGTTTCCGCCCCACGACTGGCCTGACCGTCCGTGGCCGCGGCGATCGTGGGCGATGCAGCGGTAGCCGTGGTTTGCCAAGAAGAACATCTGGTCCTCGAAGGCGTCGGCGCTGAGCGGCCAACCGTGACTGAAGACGATCGGCTGCCCCGTTCCCCAATCCTTGTAGTAAATCGTCGTGCCGTCGTTCGTGGTGATCGTGTTGCTCATCGTGCGCTCCGGGACACCCCAAAGTATACGGAGTGGTCATGGTCCGGCTTCTGGTCTGAAACGGCAATTACTGGGTCAGGATGGGATAATCGGATCTAGGGCGTTCCCACCCCCAGAAAGGACCCCAACTCGCCGGATACGTCAATTTCTCCCCCTCCCGTTCGACCTTATCCTGAAATGCAGAAAATCACCCCCTTTCTTTGGTTCGATGGCAACGCGGAAGAGGCCGCCCTGTTCTACACGACCCTATTCGCCGACTCGAAGATCGGGAATGTGAGCCGTTATGGTGAAGACGGCCCGGGTCCCGCGGGCGGAGCGATGGTCGTTCCCTTCACCCTCTTCGGTCAGGAGTTCCTCGCCCTGAATGGCGGACCGCACTTCACCTTCACCGAGGCCATCTCGTTCGTGGTCAACTGCGAAACTCAGGAAGAGATCGACCGCTACTGGACCGCGCTGACGGAGGGTGGACAGGAGGTCCAGTGCGGCTGGCTTAAGGACCGGTTCGGACTTTCGTGGCAGATCACGCCGACCGTCTTGGGCGAACTGCTCAGCGGTCCGGATCCGGTCAAGAACGGTCGGGTGATGCAGGCGATGATGGGCATGGTAAAGCTCGATATTGGAGCGCTCAAGGCAGCAGCGGACGAGATTTAATGCTTCACGTTTCGCCGGTCGCCCACCGTGCTCCGATCTCGCGGACCACGTTCCGCATCTCGACACGGAATTGCCTTCCAATTCAGCCGTTCGGGATCAAGGCTCATATTAAGTCAGCGGAGACCGACCCGTCGGTTTGCCTCACCAGGCCCTAAGTTTTTGTTGAGCAAGTCCGGGGCGAATAGGGGAGCCGG
This sequence comes from uncultured Fimbriimonas sp., assembly GCA_964251345.1. GTDB lineage: Bacteria > Armatimonadota > Fimbriimonadia > Fimbriimonadales > Fimbriimonadaceae > Fimbriimonas. Next base: position 3,905 of record CAXUKB010000285.1, read on the forward strand.
GCAAAACCGTCTTGCGAGTCGGTCGTAGGGGGAGGGCCGATCTCCGACCCCGCCGATTGTTCACCGATCGAACCTTAGCGTGAGACACACTACATCAGCGGAGGTAATTTGTCTACACTATAGTCTACCCTGCGACTTTTTCCGCATTTTGTGGAAGCGGCAAGTTTTCTCTTTCAGGAAAGGTGTTCACCTCGCATACTACGCCTGTCTTGACAAGAGTCGGATTTTAGTTCTATGAACGTTTCAAAGAAGAGCCTCGTCCTCCTCGCCTTCTCAGGCCTTGCCGTCGTCGCCCACGCGACCGATGTGACGTCCATCGCCGCAACCAACTTTCCTAACGGTTGGTACACCGCCGACGCGACGAACGCGACCGCCTCCCTAGATCTGACGCCTTCCAACGATGGGGACGGGGCGCTCCACCTCGTCGGCTCCGGATCGTCTTCCGTCGATTACGGAGCCTATCCGGCATACAGTGGGGGCGTGAGCAATACCTTCCCGAGCCTTGGGACGCTTGGCGCTCTGGTCAATGGCTCGATGAGCGCGGACTTTTTCCGCAGTTCGGCAAGCAACACGATCAATCCGTACGTCGACGTTTCGGTGAAGATTATCTTCTCGGGCAACCGTCAGCTCACCTGGGAGAATGCCTATAACTCTTCGATCACAACGCAAAACTCGTGGTTCAATCAGATTCTGACGGGTTCTGGAGAGTGGTGGCTCCGCGGCGCAGGACTTCCCGCCGAGAACAATAACAATCTGCATACGCTTGCAGAGTGGATGACGGGTATCTCGCCGACGGGTTACACGGGTGCGCCACTCACGTCGTTGAGCGACGTTTTGGGCTTCTCGGTTGGCTTCGGATCGGGTGTCGGCTCGTTCGACGGTGCGATCGACCACCTCAACGCAAACTTCACGGGAGGCTCTCAGTACGCCTTCAACTTCAAGGCGCAGGCGACTCCCGAACCCGCATCGTTTGCGGCGCTCAGCCTTGGCGCGCTTGCGGTGATTCGCCGCCGCAAGCGGGCGTAACAAAGTACCGTCGACCAGGGTTCGGAGTCGCGCGGCCAAGTGGAAAAGCCATCCTGGTCGCGATAAGATTCCTCAGTCTGATCTGAACAGTAAAAACCCGTCCTTTCCCACACCGATGGGAAAGGACGGGTTTTTACGTTTCGAAAGGCTGCCCCCTTACTTGTGGCGGTGAAGCAGGTGGTGCTTGGAGACGCCGTACGCCGCGGCACCGGTCAGAACGGGGTGGCGCTGCAGGAAGTTACGATGGCCGCCCGCCGCCGCTCGGCGGTTGCCCGTGTGCTTGGCGATCTCGTACGCACCGACGCCCGCAGTTGCACGGTGCAGAAAACCGTGGTGCTTCGTCGTGGTCTGGGTGTGCCGATGAAGCAGTTGCGCGGAGGCCGTGGTCGCGAGGGCGAGGGGCGCAACAACTAGAGCGAGAAGGGTTTTCTTCATGGAGCGTTTGACCGTCGTTGGGCGCCGAGAGTTTCCGAGGACTCCCAAAATCGCCAAAGGTCCCACCGAGATGACTGGGTAAAACCTAGAGCACCACCCATGCCCGCCGAACCTCAGCAAGTACCGCCGAGCGACGCCGTCCTGCCGAACTCAAAAAGTCAGCAGACCGACGTCAAGCTCGTCGCCCTAATCATCGTCGTGGGCATCTTCGCGACGACCCTGCCGCAATCGGCGGTGCTCGGCAAGCTGCCGCTTCAGAACGTCCTCAAGAACGAGTTGCATCTTGACGCGACGGCTCTTTCGAGCTTTTTCTTCATTTCAACGTTCCCTTGGTATCTGAAACCGTTGGCGGGCATTCTGACCGATGCTTTTCCTTTCTTCGGAACGCGGAGACGGGCTTACCTGCTCCTAAGCTCGCTCTTCGCGGCCCTGAGTTGGCTCGCGATTGGTGCGTTGCCGCATAGCTACGGACTCCTCCTCCTTGGGGTCACGGTTTTAAACGTCTTTATGGTCGTCGTTTCGACGGTTGTGGGGGCGGTGCTTGTGGAGACGGGGCAGAGCACCGGAGCCACGGGTCGGTTGAGCGCCGTGCGGCAGGCCGTTTCGAGTGTCTGCACCTTGATAAACGGGCCGCTCACCGGCTTCCTCGCGACGGCAGGTTTGGCCATCACCGGTGGCGTCAACGCCGCGTTCGTCGCTTCCATCTTCCCCGTGGCCTATCTCCTTCTGCGCGAGCGCAAAATCTCTCGGGATTCGAACGCTCCGCCTCCACTGCACAATGCAGGGCAGCAACTCCGACTTGTCGGTAAGTCGCGCAACTTGTGGTTTGCGATTCTCTTCATTGGGCTTTTCTACTTCTCACCGGGGTTTAACACCCCTTTGCTCTTCCGTCAGCAGAACGAGCTGAAGTTCAGCCTTCAAAGCATCGGCAATCTCGGTGTCTTCAGCGGCGCTCTCGGCATCCTTGCCTCTCTTCTCTATGGGCAGGCCATCCGACGCTTCAGCCTTAAATCGATGATCGTCTTCGGCATCGCAACCGCCGGACTGGGGGCGCTGTTCTACCTTCCGGCGTTCTATCACAAC
>CAXUKB010000286.1:0-6423 GCA_964251345.1 uncultured Fimbriimonas sp.
CCGGGTGCTTATCGTAGCTGAGCCCGAAGCGGGCCAGCGCCATGAACGTCGGCATGGATCTTCCGGCGACTACCCTTACGAATGTCCACCCGAAAAACTCAGATTCGCCGCCGCCTCGACGAGGTTCGAGACCGAACTCTCTGGCTGATGGAGCGCGTGCCGGACGAGTTCCTCCGCACCCGCGTCCACGATTTTTACAGCCCGATCGGCTGGCACTTCGGTCATGTTGGCCGAACCGAGGAGTTCTGGGTCGTGGGCGAAGCGATGGGGCGACCGCTCCTCGACGACGATCTCACGTTTATCCTTGCGGACACGATCGACAATCCCCGCGACAACCGAGTCAACATTCCTGACCGCGCCGGACTGCTCGACTACTTAGGGCGAACCCGAGCGAGCGTCCTCGCCGCTCTGGAGGAGGTCGATCTCGACACGAGCGAGCCGATCCTCGAGGATGGTTACGCGTTCGAGTTTGCGGCCCAGCACGAGAGTCAGCATCAGGAGACGATCGCGGAGATGCTTCAACTCATCCAAAAGCGCCGTTCGCAACCGTCCGTGGAGGGCCTGCCGTGGACCTCCGGCAATCCGAGCGAGATGGTCGACCTGCCCGGTGGAACGTTCCTCATGGGTTCGGACGATTCCTTTGGATATGACAACGAGAAGCGGGCTTACCCGGTGACCGTCGCCCCGTTTCGCCTGGGGAAAATGCCGGTCACCGCCTTCGAATGGACCCAGTTCATCGAAGACGGAGGCTATCGTCGCCCCGAACTCTGGACGTCCGAAGGCTGGTCGTGGCGCGAGAAGGAAGGAGCCACAATGCCCGAGTACTGGGAACGGCAAGGCGAAGCATGGGCCTATTACGGTCCCTGGGGGCTCCGCGCCCTCCATCCCGACGAACCGGCGAGCGGTCTCTCAGCTCACGAGGCCGACGCTTACGCCCGCTGGTCGGGCAAGCGCCTGCCGACGGAGGAAGAGTGGGAGTACGCCGCTTCGGCCGGAACGTATCCTTGGGGCGACGAACCCCCATCCTTGGAACGGGCGAATCACGGCTTAACGCAATGGGGCTCGACGCCCGTCGGGCGCACGCAAACGCTCCATGGGTTGGCCGATCTCGCGGGCAACGTTTGGGAGTGGACTTCCTCCGCCTTCCTGCCCTACGAGGGCTTCGAAGCCTATCCTTACGACGGCTACAGCAAGGACTACATGAAGGGCGCGCACCGGGTTTGCCGCGGGGGCTCGTGGGCGACGAGCCCCTCTATCCTGCGCCGGTCCTTTCGCAATTGGTACGTTCCGACTTATCGGCAGGGATTCTTAGGCCTTCGCCTCGCGCAAGATCGTTAAGGGCCGCCCGCGATGGCCTACAATAGCCCGTTCCGCCACCGTCAGCGCCATGATCAATCTCCAAAGCGTCACCAAGCGATACGGTGAGCGTGTCGCGCTCGCACCGACCGACCTCGATGTCGACGAGGGTGGGGTAACCGCGCTGATCGGGCCGAGTGGCTGTGGCAAGTCGACCCTGATCCGCACCGTCCTCGCCCTAATCGAGCCGGACGAGGGGCGGGTCACGGTCGACGGGGAGGCGGTGAACCCTCGGTCCGCCGAGTCCGTGCGCCGAAAGGTGGGCTACGTTATCCAGGACGGCGGACTCTTCCCGCACCTAACCGCCCGCGAAAACGTGACGCTCATGGCTCGCTTTCTCCGTCGTGACGGCATCGACGCGCGACTGGGAGAGTTAACCGACCTGACCCGGCTCCCGAAGGATGCCTTGGACCGATATCCAAACGAACTGAGCGGGGGACAGAGGCAGCGCGTCGGCCTGATGCGCGCGCTCATGCTTCAGCCCAAGGTGCTTCTCCTCGACGAGCCGCTCGGCGCGCTCGATCCGCTCGTCCGCGCTTCGCTTCAGGAAGACCTCAAACGAGTCTTTGGCGAGCAGGGCCTCACCGTGCTTCTGGTGACCCACGACATGGGCGAGGCCGCCTACCTGGCCGATCGGATCGTGCTCATGCGGGACGGAAAAATCGTCCAGCAGGGCGCTCTCGACGATTTCCGCGAGCGGCCCGCCGAGCCGTTCGTAACCGAGTTCATGAACGCGCAACGTCCGGCGGTGGCGATATGAAATTGACGATCGCTCGTTTGCGGTCGACGATCGCCGTCGGCCTCCTCTTTCTCCTTTCCCTTTCTCTTTGTGCCCAAACTCTGACCGTCGGTTCGAAGAAGTTCACCGAATCGTACGTGCTGGGTGAGATCGCGAAGCGAACGCTCAAGAACGCGGGATTCAAGGTCGAGCACAAGGAAGGGATCGGCGCGACCGGAATCGTGTGGGCCGCCTTGAAGCAAGGCGATATCGCCGCCTATCCGGAGTACACCGGCACCGTTTCCGAAGAGATTCTCAAGCGACCCGGCCTTGCCGTTGGGCCCATGCGGGACGCCCTTCGATCGCAGGGCATTGGAATGTCGAAGGACCTCGGCTTCAACGATGGCTACGGACTCGTGATGCGCCGCAAGGACGCCGCCCGGCTCGGGATTGCCACGATCTCCGACCTCGCCAAGCACCCGGACCTGAGGGCGGGCATCTCGCACGAGTACCTCGTCCGAAAGGACGGGTGGGTACCCCTCGCCGCCAAGTACGGCCTGACGCTCCAGCCCGACGGCATCGAGCACTCCCTCGCCTACGCGGCGCTGTCCACCGGGTCGATCGACCTTACCGACTGCTACACCACGGATGCGGAGATCAAGAAGTACCACCTCACCGTCCTCAAGGACGACCAGGGCTTTTTCCCGCTTTACCGCGCGACGTTCCTCTACCGTCTCGACATGCCTCCGAAGGCCGTCGCCGCGTTGGACGCTCTCGGCGGCACGATCGACGAAAAACTGATGATCTCGATGAACGCGGAGGCGAACCGGTCGAAGGACAACGCCGAAGCGGCGACGCTCTATTTCAAGTCTCGCGGTCAGAAGAACGTGAAGGCGGAGCACACGTCGCTTGTCGCCCAGACCCTGCATTTGACGGCGCAGCACCTCGGCTACGTGGGGATCAGCCTCTTTGCCGCGGTCCTCGTCGGCCTTCCCCTCGGGATCCGCGCCGCCCGCCCCGACTGGATCAGTGGCCTAATTCTCAGCCTCACCGGCGTGGTCCAGACGATTCCAAGCCTGGCGCTTCTCGGGCTGCTTGTTCCGATCTCCTTCTTCGGCACCGGGGCGCGCACGGCGGTTTTCGCCCTGTTTTTATATTCCTTGCTGCCCATCGTCCGCAACACCGCGACCGGGCTGCGTGGAATTCCGCCTGGCCTTCGCGAATCGGCGGAGGCTCTGGGCCTGCCGCCTTCCTCGCGGCTGACGAAGGTCTACCTACCGATGGCCCTTCCTACGATTCTCGCGGGCGTGAAGACGAGCGCCGTCATCAACGTCGGAACCGCGACCCTCGCCGCCCTCATCGGCGCGGGCGGTCTCGGCCAACCGATCCAGCGGGGCCTCTCGATCAATGACAACGCGACGATCCTTCAGGGTGCGATTCCGGCGGCGGTGTTGGCGCTTCTCGTGCAGGGCGCCTTCGATCTGCTGGAGCGAGCGGCCGTGTCGAAAGGCTTGCGGGCGCGGTAAAGGGTAAACCGATCCGTGCCGCGTCCCGCCGACTACGATCCCCACGAGCCGACCACCGCCCTTTGCGACGTGCCGATCCACGAAGACGGCGAGCCGATGATCGACGTTCTCGAGATGTCCGACCGGATCTTTCTCGACCGTCCGCGATTCGACTACAAGCGTGAGTCGGTGCTGCGACGGAGCGTCGCGGAGCGGCTGGCGACGGCGGCGGACCGGCTGCCCGCCGGATTCTCGATCGGTCTCGTGGAGGGCTGGCGGCCGCCGTTCATTCAGGCCAGAATGTTCCGCGCCGTTTGGAGGGACCTCGAAGCCCGGTTTCCCGAGATGAGCCCGGACGAACTTCGGCCGATCGTGGAGCGATATTCCGCCCCCATGGACGAGACGGTGCCTCCACCCCACACGACCGGCGCCGCCTTCGACCTCGCGCTCTATCACGATGGGGAAGCCGTGGATCTCTGCTCGCCGTTCGAGTGGCGTGATCCCGAAGGCTTCTCGTTCGATGCCCCCGGGCTCAGCGATCTCGCCCGTTTCCACCGCGACGTGCTCGGTGGCGCCTTCGAGGGGACGGGCATCACGAACTACCCGAGTGAATATTGGCACTGGAGTTACGGCGACCAGGGCTGGGCCTACCGCGGCGGGCATCCCAACGCCCTCTACGCCGCGATCGAACCCTCGGATTGGAAGCCCGAGACGCGGGATGCGATCGACGCGCCTTTGGAGTTCTTGCCGGACTACGCATAGGTCCGAGCGGCCTCTCTGGACAAAGGAAAGACCCTGGTACCCTCCCTTTCATGCTCCTCGCCGCCTTTGCCGCGCTCGTCGCGGTCCGGCCCGATATGACCTTCCCGGATCCGGCAATGCCGATGACGAAGGCGTTTGCGCCACTGTCACCGGGCTTCGCGTGGGATCAGGCGATCGTCTCATGGAACGTCGAAAATCCGGCGACGGCGGAGGTCAAGGTCGAAGCGCGCGCGTGGCGCGGAGATGCGCCGACGAAGTGGTACACCATGGCCGACTGGGCGGCCGACGCGACGAAGTCGCACCGCGTTTCGGTGAAGGGCCAGAAGGACGCCGACGGCGACGTGGACGTCGACACCCTCGTGCTCAAGGCTCCCGCCGACCGTCTGGAGCTTCGGGCGACCCTCACGACTCTGGGCGACGGCCCCCGGCCGCGGCTTCGATTGCTGACCGCGAGCTTCCTCGACTCCAAGGTCAAGACCGCGGACCACCCGGCGCGAAGCGAAGCTTGGGGCAAGACCATCGACGTCCCCATGCGCGCGCAGGGCGACTATCCGAACGGAGGCGTCCTGTGTTCCGCGACCTCCACCTCGATGCTTCTCGACCATTACAGCCGCGTCCTCAATCGACCCGAGTTGGATCGCGACGTGCCGGAAGTCGAGGCCAACGTTTGGGACTCCGTCTACGACGGCGCGGGCAACTGGCCCTTTAACGTGGCCTACTCCGGCTCCTTTCCCGGGATGCGCGCCTACGTCGCGCGCTTCGCCGGCATCTCCGATCTCGAAAAGTGGATCGCGGCCGATCTGCCCGTCGCATGTTCGGTGTCGTTCGACATGCTGAAAGGTGCGCTCACGGGCGGTTCCGGACACCTCGTGGTGCTCGTCGGCTTCACCAAGGATGGCGATCCGGTGATCAACGATCCCGCCCGGCGCGGCGATGTGCGCCACGTCTACCCTCGTGCCGATTTCGAGCGCGCCTGGCTCTACTCGAAGCGGGCCGTGTATCTCGTCCATCCGGAAGGAATGAAGCCGCCGAAGGGTGGCGAGGGTCGGTGGTTAGAGGATTGAAACCCCTACTGCCGTTCCGAGCTCAGGAGAGGCAAGGCTGATGGTGGCCATCCTGCCGGCGGCGGGGAAGGGGACTCGAATGATGGCGCTCACCGGAGGCAAACCGAAGGAACTGCTCTCCTTAGGTGGCGCCCCGACCGTCGCCCGCGTGATCGGTGAGGCTCGTCAGGCGGGGATCACCCGCATCGTGGTCGTAAGCGCACCGGATAAGCCGCTCCTCGACGAGTTTCTACAGGATTACCCCGTGGAAATCGTCCATCAGTCCGCCATGCGCGGCCTTGCCGACGCCGTCGCGTGTGCCGATGTCGACGACGACGCGGTGATCTTGCTTGGCGACGGCGCGTACTTCGGCGGTTCGCCGGTCGCGCGGATGGCCGAGCTTCTGGAGAAGGGAATCGACGGGGCGGCCGCGGTAGAACGAACCGACGACGAAGGGACGCATCGCTATGGCATCGTGGACGTCGACGAGTGGCGGGGGGGCATCCTTGGGATTCAGGAGAAGCCCGGCCCCGAGGCGACTACCAGCCGGTGGGCCGTGGCCGGTCGATACGCCCTTTCGCGGCGACTAATGGCCTTTCTTTCGGAGAGGGTCCAAATGCACTCCGGAGTGGGCGAGCTTGGCTTGACGCCAGTGCTAAACGCGGCCCTTGAGGAAGGGTTCGACTTGAAAGCGGTCGCCCTCGGACCGGAGATGCGCCGGGTCGACGTGGGGACTCCGGAGGAATACGAAGTAGCCCAGACGATCCGATGGTAGTTCCATCTCTCCGATAGCCTGCCCGGAACCCCGCGCACAGGTAAATTGGTTCCAATGCCCATGCGTCCCTTCGCGCTCTCCGCGCTTATGATCGTCGCCATCGTCGGCTGCGGCGTACCGGACACCTCCCTTCCCAAGGCTGAGGTCGCGAGCGCCACGACGTCGGGGTCCCTCGTCAAGCCCAAAGCCCCGGAGCCGAAGAAGGACACGACTCCCACCAAGGCCGCGGAAGAGGATGCGGCGAAACGGGGTGAGAAGATCGTC
>CAXUKB010000287.1:0-6416 GCA_964251345.1 uncultured Fimbriimonas sp.
GAACAAAGGTCGAGGTCTTAAGGCGATGCAGGAAGTGCGGGACGCGATCCAAGCGTGCAACTCCGAAGAGAACCACAAGTTGGCTTCTCGCGAACTCAGAAGCGCAACTCAGACGCTGCAGGCCGAGCTTTCGTACTTACTGTCGATTCTGATCAGCGTCGTCCTTATCTCCGCGTTCGGCCTTCTTTCGAACCGTCTCGTGGTTCAGCGCGAAGAGGCGGCCGACGAGGAGCGCAGCCTCAGAGGAGACTTGGAAAAGGAGATCGAGCGCACTCGCGCGGCGGAAGCACGGTTAGAGGTCACCCTAATCGAGCTCCGGCGAAGCAACGAGGAACTTCAAAACTTTGCTTTCGTCGCGTCGCACGACCTTCAGGAGCCTCTGCGCAAAATTCGCGCGTTCTCCGACCGCGTTCGTCGACGCTCGGGCGATGCGCTGGACGAAGAATCGAAGGACTCGCTTCAGCGCGTCGAAGCCGCCGCGGAACGGATGCAACGGCTTATCCTCGACCTGCTGGAGCTCTCGCGAATCACGACGAAAGTTCGCCCTCACGTTCGCGTCGATCTCGATCGAACGATCGACGAGGTCGTCGACGACCTGCAGACGCGTTTGGACGAGACGGGAGGGCGCGTCGAGCACGGCGATCTCCCGACCATCGTGGCCGACCCGGCTCAGATCAGGCAACTTCTTCAGAACCTCATCGCAAATGCGCTGAAGTTTCGGCGCGCCGAGACGCCGCCGGTGGTGACGCTCTCCGCCGAAGGGCTTCCGAACGGACGTGTTTCGATTGCCCTCTCAGACACTGGAACTGGCTTCGAGGAGAAATACGCCGACCGAATTTTCGTCGTGTTCCAACGTCTGCATGGGCGGGGAGAGTACGAAGGGTCGGGAATCGGGTTGGCGATCGTACGAAAGATCGTCGAGCGGCATGGCGGAGCCATCGCCGCCGACGGTCGTCCCGGAGAAGGCGCGACCTTCCGCTTCGACCTCCCCGGAGAGGCATCGGCACCCCCGGCGGACGCTAAACTAAGAGGCGGCGAACCCGAATGAAACGAGACATCGAAGCGATCGTGATTCTTATGGCCGACGACGACCCGGAAGACGCTATGCTCGCCCGGGATGCCTTGGCCGAAAGTCGGCTGGCCAACACCCTCAACGTCGTCGAAGACGGAGAGCAGTTGCTGGACTATCTATACCAACGCGGAAAGTTCAACGAACGGAACGCGCCCCGCCCGGGCCTCATTCTCCTCGACCTCAACATGCCGCGTTTGGATGGCCGCGAGGCGCTCGCGCGAATCAAGGGCGATCCTGACCTTCGTCGAATCCCGGTGGTCGTGCTTACCACGAGTAAGGCGGAAGAGGACGTGTTTCGTTCCTACGACCTCGGCGCAAACTCCTACATCACCAAGCCCGTAACCTTCGATTCGCTGGTGAACGTCGTGCGTAGCCTTGCCGAGTACTGGTTCGGGATCGTCATGCTCCCCCACGATGAGACGTCCTGACCGTCCCTTGCGCGTCCTGATCGTGGACGATGACCCCGACGACCACGTCTTGACCACCGCGACCCTGAAGGAGGCGCGGCGGGCCCGGTTTGCGGTGGATCATGCCCTCAGTACCGAAGAGGCACGGATGAAAATGCGTGAGGGTGGCTTCGACGTCTGCCTCCTCGATTACGCACTGGGCGCAACCGACGGCGTTCAGCTTTTCAAAGAAGAGTCGGCCCGGGGTTACGACACGCCCACGATTTTGCTTAGCGGGCACGATGACGACGGTGTCGCCGACCTCGTCTTGGACGCCGGGCTTGCGGACTACCTCGAAAAGAGGAGCTTAGAGGCGGCTTCGCTCGAACGGGCGATCCTGTACGCGCTTGAGCGCGACGCGTCCCGACGCGAGATCGTCTCCCTCAATCAGAGCCTTGAGGCTCGAGTGCGCGACCGAACGCACGAACTCGAGAGCTTTTGCTACAGCGTCTCTCACGATCTGCGAGCGCCTTTGCGAGCGATCAACGCGACGAGCGCGATTCTCAAGGAGGACTACGGCAACCTCTTGCCCAAAGAGGCGCTCGGCGAATTGGAGCGGCAAGCCGAGGCGTCGTCTCGATTGGGGCATCTCATCGACGACCTTCTTCAGTTCGTTCGCCTCGGGCAGACGGAAGCCGCGCGTCACTCCTTCGATCTTTCCGCCGTCGCCCGCGCCGTGGCGCAAGAGCTTCGCATCGCCGTCGAGATCGAGCCGGGACTCCAGGCTTTCGGCGATGCGACGCTCGTCCGCCTCTTGTTACAGAATCTTCTCGATAACGCCTCGAAGTTTTGCGGAGGCAAGCAGCCCTGCATCGAGGTCGGGCGCACCGACGAAGCGTTCTTCGTCCGCGACCAAGGCATTGGCTTCGACTCCAAGCACGCTCATCGCCTCTTCCGTCCGTTCGAGCGGCTTCACCGCGAGGGTCTTTACCCGGGAACGGGAATCGGACTCGCAAACGTGCGCCGTATTGTGGAACGGCATGGGGGATGCGTCTGGGCTGAAAGCGAACCTGGCCAAGGCGCGACGTTCTTCTTCACCCTTGGGTAACGAAAGGCGGCTCTAAACCGTCGTTTACCCTTGTATGCCGCTTGCCTCGCTGTGCCTCGCACTCCTCGCATCCGCCGACCCCACTCCGATCTTGCTTACCCACAAGTTCGTTCAAAACGAGAAGTTGGCGTACAACGTGAATTCCCACATCACCGCGGAGATGCGGGAGAAGGGGCTCGACACCTTTATTCCTTCCGACCTCGACATCGACTACGGGTTCAACTACACCGTTCAGTCGATCAAGGCCGACGGCATCGCGGTCGTTAACTTCCTGCAGCCTGTAACGACGGAAACCGAAGGGGAGACGTCGACGTCGTTGCCTAAGCCAAAGGTTGAGAAGTCGGACAAGGTCTATCAGATGACCGTGTCGCCGATCAACGAACTGTTGGACTTCAAGGATGTGACGCCGCCGAAACCGACGAAGAAGGCGGTGAAAGGGAAAAATCCTCTTTTCTTCAATGCCGACGCCGGCTATCGACAGTCGCTGCCGTTCGACGATTACATTGGAGAGATCCATCGTCTCGCCCTCTTTGTCGGCAATCTCACGTTCGCGCCCTCGCTTCATCTCGAACCCGTTAAAATCGGTGACACTTGGAAGCGAACGGTGGGCTACCAGCCGCAGAAACTTAAGGGGAAGAACAAATCGGCGGTCCAGCGTCTCGACTACACTTACACTTACCTGGGACCGATGAAAGTCGACGGAAAGTCGATCCTTCGAATTCAAGCGAAACTCGACCTCAACACCGATCTGGCCGACTACATCCGAACGCTGATGTCGGAGTCCGGGGTCGATGAAAAGGAGACCAACATCAAAACGATGCCGCTTCATATGAAAGCGACGATCGACTTCGATCTCGATCCGACGAGCCGCGACACGCTTGCCGCCAACGCCACGAGCGAGGGAGGGTTCGAGATCAACATTAAGGACGAGAGCGATGCCGTGTATGAAGAGCGGTTTAAGGGCCGGACGTCCTTGGTTCTCGCGGGGCGCAAGATCATCCCGGCGCCCGGGAAGTAGCGGCGGAACCTCTCGATGTCCCGGCGATTACGCAAGTAAACTGATCTCCATGAGCAAGAACGCCCCTGGGGTGCGCTATGCGGAGGTCTATCGGGAAACGGCGGAAACGCGGGTGCAGGTCGTCTTAGATTTAGACGGAGGCACCCGGCGCGATATTTCGACCGGGGTCGGCTTCTTCGACCACATGCTCGCGCAGCTCGCGTTTCACGGCCACATCGATCTCGGCGTGAGCGCGGAGGGCGATCTTCACATCGACGACCACCACACTCTGGAGGACGTGGGCATCGTGTTGGGGCAGGCGCTGGCCCAGGCGTTGGATGGCGGCGAGCCGATCGCCCGCTATGGTTCGAATCACACGCCGATGGACGAGGCGCTCGTGCTCGCCGCCGTCGACGTCTCCGGACGGGGGATGCTCACGTGGGACGTGCCTTTCGGCCGGGAGAATCTCGGCACCATGGCGACCGAGGCGGTACGGGAGTTTTTCCGTGCGGTCGCCACCCACAGCGGCATAACGATCCACCTTCGTAAGGTCTGCGGAGAAAACGACCATCATGTCTGCGAAGGCGTGTTCAAGGCGTTCGGCCGGGCGCTCTACGACGCCACGCGTTCGAGTGACCGCTACGCGGGGCACTCGACGAAAGGGAAGCGCGATTGATCGGCGTCCTCGACTACGGCATGGGCAATCTGCGCTCGGTGCTGAAGGCGTTCGAGTCGGTCGGCATTCCCGCCCGGTTGGTCGAGCGACTCTCGGGAATCGACCGATTGGTCATTCCGGGAGTCGGCGCGTTTGGCGCGGCGATGGAGCGCATCGGACCGCTCGGCGAGGAGATTCGTGCGTTTGCCGGGGGCGGCGCGCCCGTACTCGGCATTTGCCTTGGGCAACAGCTCCTTTTCGACGAGAGCGAGGAGATGGGCCACCATAAAGGCCTCGGTCTCGTGCCCGGACGGGTGCGATACTTGCCCGCCGAAGGGCAGAAGGTGCCGCACATGGGCTGGTCGCCTCTCACGTATCGCCGCCACGACGCTCTGACCGAAGGTGGAGTCGAGGGCGAACAGGTCTACTTCGTCCATTCCCTCTACACCGACTGCGACGAGCCCGCCGACGTGGCGGCGACCGCCGACTACGGTGTGGAGTTTCCGGCGATGGTCGCGCGGGGCAACGTTTGGGGCGCCCAGTTCCATCCGGAAAAGAGTGGCGCGGTCGGTCTCCGGATGCTGGAGCGGTTCTCCGCGTGATCGTTCTTCCGGCCATCGATTTACGAGGAGGAAAGTGCGTTCGCCTCGTTCAGGGCGATTACGGACGGGAGACGGTGTACGGCGACGATCCCGTGGCCGTCGCACTCGGCTTTGAGGAGGAAGGCGCGGAGTGGATCCATATCGTGGACCTCGACGGCGCCAAAGCCGGTCGACCGGACGAGGCGCATCTGGACGCCCTACGCGCCATCCGCCGCGTCTCGGACGTGAAGATCGAGTTTGGCGGCGGTATTAAGGACGAAGAGGGGCTCATCTCCGCGCTTGGGGCGGGCGCGACGCGGGTGGTGCTAGGATCGGCGATCGTTCGCGATCCTGCCTTCGCCCGGCGAACGTTCGTCCGGCTCGCCGATCGGGCGGTCGCGGGAATCGATGCGCGGGATCGGCGCGTGGCGGTCGGCGGATGGCTCGAAACGAGCGAGATCGACGCCGTCGAGATGGCGGTTCGGGTGCGCGAAATGGGAGCGCGGCGAATCGTGCTGACGGACATTTCTCGGGATGGGATGCTGACCGGCCCCAACCTCGATCTGCTCCGTGAAGTGACCGAAGCCTGCAGGTTGCCAATCGTCCAAAGCGGCGGCGTCTCATCGCTCAATGACTTCGATGCGCTCGCTTCCCTTGGCGAGTTCGCTCCCGAAGGGGTCATTACGGGCAAGGCGGTTTACGAGGGGCGGTTCACCGTTCGAGAGGCGGTCGCCCGGGCTGTCTAGCGGGGTGGGCGAGCGCGTGCACATCGGGCTTTTCTAAGGTGAGCTTCGCAATTTCCCGTTGGAACTTGGGGTAACACCTTCACCGATGCTTACCATGCTTGCCGCTTTGGCGTCCCTGCAGGGCGATGCCGCCCTCGAGTCGCGCGTGAAAGCGGCGGTCGAAAAAATGACCTTGGCGGAAAAGGTCGATTTGATTGGGGGCGTCGACGGTTTCTACGTGCGGGCGATTCCCGAGGCGGGTTTGCCCCGGCTCAAGATGTCGGATGGCCCGGTCGGCGTTCGTAACGACGGACCGACCACCGCCTACCCGGCGGGCTTCACCCTCGCGTCGACCTGGGACGCCGACCTCGCAAACGGGTTTGGCATGGCGATTGGGCGCGACGCGAGAGCGCGGGGAGTCCACATCTGGCTTGGGCCCGGCGTCAATCCGGCCCGTACCGTTCAGAACGGCCGCAACTTCGAGTACCTCGGCGAGGACCCTCTCCTTATCGGAAGAATGGCGACGGCGATCGTGAAGGGCGTCCAGAGCCAAGGCGTCGTCGCGACGGTCAAGCACTTCGCGGGCAACGAGCACGAGAACGATCGCAACAACGACGACTCCATCATCGACGAACGGACCCTCCGAGAGATCTACCTCAAGCCCTTCGAAACGGTTGTGAAAGACGGAAAGGTTGGGGCGGTCATGACGAGCTACAACCTGGTGAACGGCCAGCACGCGAGCGAAAATCAACGTCTCGTCTTCGATACCCTGAAGGGAACCTGGGGTTTTCCTGGGATCGTGATGAGCGACTGGGTCTCCACTTACTCCTGGCGAGGACCCTACTACAACGGTCTCGACCTGGAAATGCCCTCTCCCAGGTGGATGAACCGG
>CAXUKB010000288.1:0-6412 GCA_964251345.1 uncultured Fimbriimonas sp.
CCGTCTCATCGCCCTTCGGCGAGCGGCGTACCGCGACGATCTCCATTCGAAAAGGGGCCAAAAGCTCGACGAGCCGCCGGGCGATGGCGCCGTAGCCGACGATGAGGAGCTTCCCGTCCTGCAGCAAGCGCGAGTCGAGCCGTCGCCGCTCGACCGACCAATCGCGGCCGCCGAGTTGCTCGTCCCGCGCCTCCGGGAGGCGGCGGGCAAAGGCGAGCAGGAATGCTAAGAGGTGTTGCGCACACGGCTCGTCGAACACGGAGGAGCTGTTCGTCAACGTCGCCCCTTTCGAGTGAAGAGCGTTTCGGAACTCCGGCGTGTCGTAGCGCGTGAACCCCGCGCTCGTCACCTGGATCCACTTGAGCTCCGGTAGCGCGAGCGCCTTTTGGGGATCGGGCTGGCCGAACAGCACCTCGCCCCGCGGCTCCCCGCCGAAAGTCAAGCCCTCTCCAACACCTTCCTTCAGCTCGCGGGTCGCGTCGTCCGGCAAACCCTTTCCGCTCCAATCGCCGCCGCTCCAGACCGTCATGGTGAACCTTACGCGTCCGGGGCGACACCCATCGGCGTGCTCGCCGTCTTGAACGTCGCCTTGTTCGCCTTTCATGGCGCGTGGGCGGCGTTCAACGTGGTCGGGTGGGCCTAGCGGCGCACGCGCCGTCTGAATCTTGCGGCCCGGCTCATGACTCTGGCGAGTTGAACGCTCATGGGAATCCGGTATGGTGCAGGCTACTGCGTCATCACGGATCTTCATTGGCGAGTCCGGGCGGCCATGGGAATTCACGAGACGGCGAGCAGTTACCTCGCGCTTCTCGTGAAAACGCCACCGGTTGGAAGCCGCCGACCTACCTCGTCGATCCGGTCGCCGCCGTCTTGTTTCTCGCGGCCTTAGGAATGAGCATCGTATTGAACTTTTCCGGCGCTCAGAGAAAAAGGGGCCAACTTTCCGACCCGCCCCCGCGACTTACTGGAAGTCCACAGGAAGGCGAGGATTGAAGCTCAGCGTGCAAGGTTGGCAGGGAGCCGCGGCGAGAAGCCTCGGACTCAAGTCGAGGACGGAGTTCGTGTCGTACACCGAACTTGCGGCCTTCGACGAGTTCGTCGGTCAGATCGAGCCTGAACTCCGTCGGTTCGTCGCGCGAAAGGTCCGGGGAGAGGCGGTCGACGACGTCCTTCAGGAGATCTGGCTCGCCGCTTGGCAAGCATTGCCCACCTACGACCGCCGCGCCCGGCTTCGAACCTGGATCTACGGTATCTGCGTCCACAAGTGCTTCGACCACTATCGGTCTCAGCGCCGCGAAAAGGTCATCGTCCCCCTTCCCGACGAGCCCCTAAGCGATCCGCACCCCTCGCCCGAGGCCGTGGCCGTGCAAGCCGATACCGTCCGCCGCCTTCTTGCCTCACTCGACGAGGACGTTCGCGTCGTCCTAGAGTTGTACTATTACGCACAGCTCACCCTTGTCGAAATCGCGTCCACTCTCAACCGGAACCTCAGCACCGTGAAGTACCAATTCTATCGCGCCCACGCCACGATGCTCGCCGAAGGTGAGCGGGAGGAGTTGCGATGAACTGCTCTGGACGCGACGCGGACTTGCTGATGCTCGCCCACCGGGAACTCGATCGAGCCCACGTGCTTCGGGTGCGCGCGCACCTCGTCTTCTGCCCCGCGTGTCGGGCTCGGCTCCGTCGCTTCGAGGCGCTTACGGGCGCCCTCGCCTTAAATTTTCGTAATCCGGTTCTTGGCGTCCGAGCGGTCGGTTTAAGGCCGAACCGAGCGTGGGCTTCCGTCGGTCTTCTCGCCGCACTCCTCTCGATTCTCGGCTGGCTCGTCGCCTCCAGCGCCATGGCCGCGATGGCGCCCGCGCCCGCACCCGCACCGATGCCAATGCCGAAGAGTGCCTGCCCCCTTCATGCGGCGGTCGTCCCGGCGACGACTCTTCGCGGATGTCCGGTTCACTCGGTCAAGAAAGCGAAGATTCATCCAACATTTTAGGCCTATTCTACGACCTACAGAATCGGGAGCGCCGATGCGCTCCCCCTGTTTCAAGCAGAAGGATCCCCATGATTCGATTCTCTTTCGTGATCGCCTTTGTCGCCGTGGCCTCCGCCGCCATGGCCCAGATTAACGCCTCCGCCAAGGTTTCGTTCGTTCAGAACGGGCCGAACTACACCTACGACATCGCGCTGACCAACACCGGAACGACCACGATCGGAACCCTCTGGTACGCGTGGATCCCGGGCGAAGACTATCTTCCCATTCCCCCAACCTCCACGGCCAGCCCGTCCGGGTGGCAAGTCGCGGTGATCAACGGAACCGCGGCGGGCTTTGGCTACAGCCTGCAGTGGAAGGTCTCCTCTTCCGCCGCGCTTCTTCCGTCGGGGTCGACTCTGGACGGGTTCACGTTCACCACGACGACCGCGCCGGCGGCGATCTTCGGCAACTCGACGTTCGGGTCCCATCCTCCGATCGACACGAGCTTCGTTTACGAAGGCGTCCCTTTTTCGGGCACCTCGAAGGTTTTCGTCGTAAACCCCACGCCCGAGCCGGCCTCCTTCGCGGCGCTCGGCCTCGGCGCGTTGGCCGTGCTCCGCCGACGCACCCGTAACCGCTAAGTCGGCGAGGCGGGTTGCCGAACCCAACCCGCCTTCCCAGCAGTCGGATAACGGCATGGCAAACGACGACCGCGAAAAGCTCTACGACATGATCGAAAAGGTGAAGATCGCGATGCTCACCACCGTCGAGCCCGATGGTTCGCTTCATACCCGCCCGATGGCAAATCAAGAGGCAGACGAGAACGGCGCTCTTTGGTTCTTCGCGGAGAAGGGTTCCGCCGTCGAGACCAACGTTCGGGCCAACTCGCACGTCTCGCTAGGCTTCTCCGATCCTCATGGCAGCGACTATGTCGCCGTCTCGGTCACCGGCACGCTGACAGACGACAAGGCGACGATCGCAGCCAAATGGAGCGATATTCTGACCGCTTGGTTTCCCCAAGGAAAAGATGACCCGAAGATCGTCCTGTTGCAGGTGAAGCCCGCGAAGGGTGAGTTCTGGGACACCAAGTCGGGTCTGCTCTACACGGCGGTGAGTTACGTCAAGTCAAAGCTGACGGGCACCGGCCCGGCCGAGAGTCTTTCGGACCAAGCGACCGTCTCGCTTTAGGTGTAGCCCATCGTCCCCGATCGATGAGATAGCCCACTTGGGCTCGGCAAGGCAAGGATCGTTGGCAAGCGCCCATAGGCTAATCTATGGGCGCAATGGTGCAAGCCGCCCTCCTCGTTCTCGCCGCCCAGGGTGCCCAAGCCGTCCAAGGCACCCCGGCCATCGTCGATACCGCTCGTCTCGCTCCCTACGGAAAGACTGCCGACGTCGGGGACTACTTTCTAAAGCCTCCCTACGCGAACGCGCCCGAGTTGACGCCGCGCGATGGCATCGCGAAGGGCCATGTCGTGCAGTTCAGCATGAACTCGGCGGACAGCCGCTTCTACCCTGGCATCGCCAAGGATCAGCCAGGAAAGATCGTGCCGTACAGCCGACGCGTGATCGTTTACGTGCCTGCGAGCACGGGCTCGAAGCCCCTACCCTTCTTCGTTTCGCAGGACAGTCTCGGACGGGGCGTACTGCCCACGATCCTCGACAACATGATCGCCGACCGGCGGCTACCGGCGATGGTCGGGATCATGATCGATTCCGGCGGAAGCGATGCGCAGGGCAGCGAGCGGGGACTGGAATACGATGCGATGAACGGCCATTACGCCGAGTTCATCGAGACCGAAGTCCTCCCCCGCGTCGCGAAGGAATGCGGGGTCACGCTCACCAAAGACCCTGAAGGACGCTTGGCGATGGGCGGTTCGTCGGGCGCGGCCTGCGCCTTCACGATGGCGTGGTATCACCCCGACCTTTATCACCGCGTGCTGTCGTACTCCGGCACCTATGTAAACCAGCAATGGCCGCCCGATCCCGACACCCTCCGGGGCGCCTGGGAGTACCACGCGACGCTTATTCCGGCGGCCAAGCGCAAGCCGCTCCGTGTCTGGCTCCACGTGGGGGAGAACGATCTGCGGCCGCACGACCCCATCGAGACGTGGCACAACTGGCCCTACGCCGACGACCAGATGGCAAAGGCGCTCAAGGCGAAGAGCTATACCTACCAGTTCGTGTACGCTTACGAGTCGAACCACGTGGACGGCCGTGTCGTGAACCAAACGCTTCCGCAGGCCCTCGAGTGGGTCTGGAAGGGCTACCGACGATAGCGGCGTGGTCCACGGGCGACGCTCAAGGCTCCCGTACGAGGAGCACCCGGTCGATCCACACCGCCTTCACTCCGCCCCTTGCCGGCGGGGCGACCCAGACGTACGCCGTCGAGGCGAGGGTGAAGGTTCCGATCTCGAAGACACGGTAGCCTGTGCCCGACTGGCGAGCCGAGACGACCTGCGTCACGAGCGCCTTTCGGGCCGCCTCGTCGTAGATACCTGCCGAGAACGCGGGTCCCTCCGAGGCGTCTCGATCCACGCGTGCCACGACGACGACTCGATAACGGCCCGAGGCGACGGTGGTGAGAGGCATTTGGAAGGCCCACTCGGAATGCGAGCCGGGCATCCAAGCAGCGATTCCATCGGAGGCGAGTGGATCGGGGCGGAGAACCGCCCACTCCGGTTCGTCTGCCAATCTCGCGAGCCCGTCCTGAAGATCGATTGTCCGATCCGGATCGAAGCCCGGCGGCAATGCGGCATGAAGCATCCGGGTGGGCAGCGGCGCGGGCGGAACGGGATCGTTCGCGAATCGGGCGATCCATTCGCGAGGCGAGGGGCCGCCTTCCGAAACCTGGGTCATCGGCGTCCAACCGGAGGGACCCGCTCCCGTCGCCACCGCAAGCCATTCGTCGGCGGCCTGCTTTCGCGACGAAGGCAACGGCCATGGGATGCCCGACTCGGTTGCCTTATGCTGAAACTCGACCCAGCGGTTAAGCCAAACCCACCGAACCCCGAGGTGACCCTGTCGGACACGCCACAGGAGGTTGGAATCGTCCTTGACCCTCCGCTCGGCCTCCTGCCAAAGGCGTTCCGCCTTCAGCATCGCATCGAACTCCAGATAAGACCGGGTCGGGGGATCGTAAATCCTTGCCTCCGGTACGTCCTTGAGGATGTCGACCGCTTGCCGAATCGGACCGGCCGCATCTCCGTAGTAGCCCTTTAGAAACTCGTCGACTCGAACTTGGTCGTTTTGAGCGGGGTCCCAAAGGAGTTGCGCTTCGACCCAGGACCGCATCTCGGCGAGATCCGCCCCGTTCGATTGGCCATCGCCCTCTTCGAAGACGCCCTTCACCCCGTTTGCGGCAAAGAACCGCTCGTTCGGCCCAAGGTTGAAGACGTCGGGAAACGGCTGAGGATAGTTCGCAAAGTCTGTTCCGTAATTCCACACGTAGAGGCGGCTCGTCAGCCGACTCCAATCTCGCACGTCGGCGGCGAACGACGCGTTCGATGGATCGGTCAGCGGCTGTCCGAAATTGCACTCGATGCTGCAAAGCCGCACGATCACGTTCGGTCGCGGCCGTAGCGTCCGCGGCGCTTTGCGCGTGTACTGATAGGCGAGCGTATCGACGGCGACGTTCGGATAGTCCCGCTCGATTCGCTCTGCGACATAGTTCGCGAGCGCCAGCACCGGAGCCGATTCCGAGCCTTCCGCCCGTACCAAGGCCTGACATCGGTCGCACTGGCAAGGGTTGTAACAGTCGTTCTGCGAGACGGAGACGATCGTCGCGTGCGGATTCTCGCGCAATCGCTCCCGTACGCGTGCGAGGACGAAGTCGCGCAGGGCGGGGTCGGTCGTGCAAAGCTGGGCATTCTCCGCGGTTCGCTTGCCGTTCACCAGACTGAACCACTCGGGATGGAGGCGAAAGTAGGGATCGGGCGGCACGAGTCCGGAGAAGGTGTGGACGAAGCTGCCCGCGTACGTGATTTTGCCGCCGTGCCGTTCGTCGAGGCGCGTGTTGCCGCCGTTCGTCCCATTTCGAGCCGCCCAGTCGGCGTCGAAACCCGGAAACCAAAACGGATCGCGCGACTCGAAGGTCGGCTTTTCACGCAATGCGAGCTTGGGCAGCGTCAGATTCGTCCCTTTCGGAATCGTTGAGGCCCAAGGCGTCCACCAACGGCAGCCCAGCCGCCCGAGCGTCCGGAACACGGCGTAAACCGTGCCTCGTGGCCGCCCTCCGGCAAGCAGAGTACGGTGGCCGACGGTGCGAACGACGGTCTCTTCCCCGCCCAGATGGTCCCAGTCTACGTCCGGGGCAAGTCTACGCGCGAGGACTCCCTGCCCCACGACGATCACGTTCTCCCCCGATTCCGCCGACTCGCGCACTGGAATCGCCACGCCCGAGATTTCGCCGAGCCAGTGGGCAAGCTCCTCGGCGGCGTACCG
>CAXUKB010000289.1:0-2092 GCA_964251345.1 uncultured Fimbriimonas sp.
GCTCCAGCTCGATCTTGCCGGGCGTCGCCGAGACGTAGACGCACTGGTTGATCAGGGCCTCGAACTCGTCGTATTTCAGGGGTCGGTTGTCCATGGCGCTCGGCAGCCGGAAGCCGTGGCCGACCAGCACCTCCTTCCGCACGCGGTCGCCGTTGAACATGGCCTTGATCTGCGGGAGCGTCACGTGGCTCTCGTCGATCACGACCAGGTAGTCCTTGTCGAAGTAGTCGATCAGCGTGTACGGCTTCTCCCCCGGCTTGCGGCCGTCGAGGTGTCGGCTGTAGTTCTCGATGCCCGAGCAGTAGCCGACCTCGAGCATCATCTCCAGGTCGTACTTCGTGCGGGCCAGCAGCCGCTGGGCCTCCAGCAGCTTGCCCTCCCCGCGGAGGGCCATGACGGCCGTGTCCAGCTCCGCGCGGATACCGACGCTTTCCGCGACGCGGGCCTGAATCTCCTGGTCGGGGTGGATCTCGCCGATCGCGACGTCGTCGACCGTGATGCCGTACTCGGCGAGAATCGGCGCGACGACGGCCTTCACGTCGGGGCCGATGGTGCTTCGCTCCTTGCTCGTGAGGGCGAAGATCGAGCGGGTGCCGGTCACGATGTCGAGCCCGTAGGCGGCGGTGGTCCGGACGAAGGTGCGCTGAACCTCGGTGAGGTCCTCGGTGCCGAAGTTCTGGAACGCGGTGAGTACGTTCGCGGGATCGACGTGGTAGGCGACGGTGAGGTCGACGGGCAGCTTGCTTCCCTCGCTCGTCGTAGCCTTGAGGCTATCGTCGCCCATGCGCTCGCCTTCGCGGGCGTTCTGCACGTAACTCGCGTTGCGGATGGCGGTCGGGTAGACGACGATCTGGTCGTTCCAACCGCGGTAGACCAGTTCGGGCTTAAGGAGCCGCTCGCTGATTCCGCTCACCCCGTTGAACTTGATGCCGACGTGCGACGGCGGAATCTGGGTCATGCAACCGGTGAGGGAGAAGGCGCCGACGATGGCGAACAATGGCGGACGATCGCTTTCCGGGCTACCGTGAGCAATCGTAAGCTAGCGTGTGCCATTGTTCGCTCCCCCCGTCGGTACCAGCTTCGAGTCGGCGCCGTTCACGATGATCGTCTGGTTGCCGTGAGGTTGGATTGGGGGCAGGACGCCGTTCCAGGCGTCGACCGCCGCTTCGGCGAGTTCGAGCTTCTGCATGGTGATGGACTTGGCGTTCGTGCCGCCCGCGACGATCGACCGGGCTTTCGCTTCGGTCTGGCCGCGCAGGATGGCGATCTGGGAATCGAGGGTGGCGATCTGGTTGCGCAGCTTGCTCGTCGCGAGCTGGGTGTAGGCGTTCACGCGGGCGGCGATCTTGCCCTTCACCTCGCCCACCGGCTCCGGCGAGACAAGGAACACGTGCTCGATGTCGATACCACGCTTGCCGAGCTCGCCCCGAAGCCGCTCCTGAACCTTCTCGCACGCCTCCTGCCGCTTCGGACCCATGAGCGCGAACACGTCGTACTCGGTGCCGACCGCGTTCACCGCCTCCTTCACGAACCGGCGGATGTGCTGGCTCTGGATGTCCTCGACCGGAATCGGGCCGAACGCCTTGAAGGCGGTGACGACCGTCTCCGGGCGAATCCGGTAGTACACGATCACGTCGTAGGTCGTCTGGGCGTTGTCGCTCGTCGTGACGAGGATGCCGTCCGCGGACTTCTCCTCGCCGTAGGCAGCGTCGCTCGTGTAGATCGCGGTGGGGGCCTTCGCAGGGTAGGTGTAGAGTCGTTGCCAGGGCGTGAGGAACAGCCGCTGGGGCTTGAAGACCCTCCGGTCGAGACCGCCGGAGGCGTTGTACACGAGGCCGACCTCGCCCGCCGGGATCCAGCGCGCGGACACGTTGTAGAAGATGAAGGCGACCACCGGCACGGCGACGAGCGCGGCGCATCCGGCTTTGAGTTTGAACGCGCGGTTCATGGGTTTGCGTCGCCGTGGATCTCTCGTTCCGCCGCCTCACGCTGCTGCCGCTCATGGGCGTCGCGTGCGTCCAGGTCGTCGCACCGCTCGACGGCGCGCCGCCACGCGGGGCGAATGCCGTAACGATAGACGGCCGCCGCGGCG
>CAXUKB010000289.1:2102-6365 GCA_964251345.1 uncultured Fimbriimonas sp.
GCGAGGCCGAGGGGGATGAGAATGAGGAGGGTGATCTGGAGCTCCATGGCGTCCCTCCCTAATGTATCCGGGCATCTACAAACATGTGAGTTCCCGGGACTTTTGGAGGTGCGCGGACCCGTCCGCGTTTTTCCCGCGCGGAGCGCACCCCGGACGAGGACGAGATCAGGCCTCTTCGCGCTCCGCGCGGAATCCAAAGCGCGGACGGGTCCGCGCACTCCCACAGGGTAGCTTGTCCCTCGACGATGCTTCTCCCTTCGGCTCTCGTCTCCACGCCACCCGTCGACGCGCTCCGGCAGGCGTTCGTCGCCCCGCCGCCCGCCGCGCGGCCTTGGGTCTACTGGTATTTCATGGAGGGCAACCTCACCCAGGCGGGCATGGACGCCGACCTCGCGGCGATGAAGCGGGCGGGAATCGGCGGCGCGATCATGCTGGAGGTGAACATCGGCATCCCCGTGGGGCCGGTGCGCTACATGAGCCCCGAGTGGCGGCGGCTCGTGGGCCACGCCGTGAAGGAGGCCGACCGGCAGGGCATCGCGATCGCGCTGGGCACCGGCCCCGGTTGGTGCGGCACGGGCGGCCCCTGGGTCGAGCCGGACGGCGCGATGCAGCACCTCGTGTCGAGCGAAACGGAGGTCGTCGGACCCACGGTCTACCACGAGCGGCTTCCCCAACCCAAGCCGCGGGTTCCCTTCTTCGGCCTTGGTACCCTCACGCCCGCCCTGCGCCACCAGTGGGAGACGTACTACCGCGACGAGGCCGTGCTGGCGGTGCCGGCGGACGAGGGTAAAGCGGGGCTCGGCGATCTCGACGAGAAGGCGCTGGTCTACCGCGCGCCCTACACCTCGGGCGTCGTGAAGTCGCATCTGCCCCCCGATTCGAAGGTTGAAAAGGGCATTGGCCAAGTCGTCGATCTCACGGGGCAGACGAAGAACGGGACGCTCGACTGGAAGGTCCCGCCGGGCCGCTGGACGATCCTGCGCTTCGGGCGGACCCTCACCGGCGCGACGACCCGCCCCGCGCCGAACGCCGGCCTGGGGTTCGAGACCGACAAGTTCGAGCGACCCGGCATCGAGGCGCATCTCGACACCTTCATCGACGCGATCGAGCGGGAGACGGGGCCGAACGTGCATCCCGGGCGCGGCCTCACCGCCCTGCACTTCGACAGCTGGGAAATGGGCTCGCAGAACTGGTCGGCCCACTTCCGGACCCTCTTCCGGCAACGGCGCGGCTACGATCCCTTGCGCTACCTGCCCGTGATGGCGGGCCGGATCGTGGACTCGGTCGACGTTTCGGAGCGGTTCCTCTGGGACCTGCGCCAGACGGCACAGGAGCTGGTCATCGCGAACCACCTGGGCGCGATCCGAGCGCGCGGCGCGCGGTATGGACTGGGGCTGGACGTCGAGCCGTACGACATGAACCCCACCTCCGACCTCGCGCTCGGCGCGACCGCCACCGTGCCCATGGGCGAGTTCTGGTCGAAGGGCTTCGGCTACGACAGCGAATACAGCGTGAACGAGGCGGTGTCGGTCGGCCACACGAACGGGCGGCCCGTGATCGCGGCGGAGTCGTTTACCGCCGACGACGGTGACGGCTGGCTTCAGCATCCCGCTTCGATGAAGGCGCAGGGCGACTGGGCCTTCGCCACGGGCATCAATCGCCTCGCCTTTCACCGCTACGAGCACCAGCCCGACCTCGACGCCTTTCCCGGCATGACGATGGGACCCTACGGCGTGCATTGGGAGCGCACCCAGACGTGGTGGGACATGGTTCCGGCCTACCACGCGTACGTCACCCGGTGCCAAAACCTCCTCCGTCAGGGCCTGCCGGTCGCCGACATCCTCTATCTCGTGCCCGAGGGCGCTCCGAACGTGTTTCAGCCGCCTGCCGACGCGACGATCGGACGGTTGCCCGACCGTCGCGGCTACAACTTCGACGCCGTCGCGCCCGGCACCCTCGTCGCCCGCGCCTCGGTGAAGAACGGCCGCATCGTCTTTCCAGACGGCATGAGCTACCGCGTCCTCGTGCTGCCGCGCGTGGAGACGATGACGCCCGAGCTGCTGCGCAAGGTGAAAGGGCTGGTGGACGCCGGCGCGACCGTCGTCGGGAACCTGCCCAAGCGGTCGCCCAGCCTCGTCGGCTATCCCGCGTGCGACGTGGAAATTGCGCGGCTTTCAGCCTCCCTGGCGAAGCGAGTCGTGCCGGACCGGGAGTCTGCCGCCGTGCCGATCGACCTGGAGGGCGCCCAATGGATATGGAGCCCGGAGGGCGACCCGCTCGTGGCCGCGCCGGTCGGGACGCGCACCTTCCGAAGGACGCTGACCCTCCCGAAGGGCCGCCCCATTCTTTCCGCCCGCGTGGCGGCGGACGCCGACAACACGTTCCGGCTGACCGTCGACGGCAAGATCGTCGCCGGGGGCAGCGACTTCCATCACGTGCAGACCGTCGACGTCGCGCCCCAATTGGTCGCGGGCGATAACGCGATCGTCATGACCGTCGTGAACGAGGGCACGGCCCCCAATCCCGCGGGGGCGATCCTTAAGCTGGAGGTTCGGTTCAAAGACGGGGGGCGAACGACGCTCGTCACCGACGGTTCCTGGTCCGACGCGAAGGCGCTCGGCCCCTGGACGACCGGGCCGTGGAGCCTGACCGCGGGCGCCCTCCCGCGCCCGGAAGTCTATCCGAGCTACGCCTCGACCGCGCGGCTCCTTGCCCGGACGACGCCGCCGGACTTGGAGGCGGGCGAGGCGCTCCGCTACGGCCATCGTCGCGTCGGCGACCGCGACGTCTACTTCGTCGGCAACCGCCGCGAGACGTCTTTTGTGGGCAACGCGACCTTCCGCGCGGTTGGGGCACCGGAGTGGTGGGATCCGACGACGGGTGAAACGCGGCCCTTGCCGCGTTTCACGCGAAACGGGGCGACGACCACGGTTCCGCTCCGGTTGCCCTCGTTCGGCAGCGGTTTCGTGGTCTTCGACGCGTCGCCCAAAGGTTCGGGAACGGGAGAAAATTTCCCGCAAGCGACGCCGATCGCGACGGTCGATGGGCCGTGGACGGTCGCCTTCGATCCCCGCTTCGGCGGTCCCGCGTCGGCGGCCTTCCCCAAACTGGAGGACTGGACGGGCCGCCCGGAGAAGGCGATCCGGTTCTACTCGGGCAAGGCGGTGTACCGGACGACGTTCGATGGCGCCGGGGCGACGGAGATCTCGCTCGGCGAGGTGCGCAACATGGCCTCGGTGCGCCTGAACGGCCGGGACCTTGGCATCGCCTGGTGCGCGCCGTGGACGGTCCGCATTCCGTCGGGCGTCCTAAGGCCGAAGGGCAACCGGCTGGAGATCACCGTCGCCAATCTCTGGGCGAACCGCCTCATCGGCGACGCCGCGCTGCCGCCTGAGCGACGGGTGACGAAGACCACCTGGTCGTCCTACCGCGCCGACTCTCCGTTGCTTGCGTCCGGGCTCCTCGGACCGGTGCGGCTCATGTGGTAGCCCGTCCATCCTCACATAAACGCGAAGCGTTTTTAGCCGCCGGTGATCGTACCGGCGTCCCCCGGCAGGACGATTTAACCGTGGGGATCGGATCGCGGGTTCTCCCCCGCTGAGCCCAGATGGACGCGACGACGCTCGATGCGGCTCAGCGTCGCAACATTATATAAGATAAAATGGAAAGATTATAAATATTAGGGTGAGCTACCCTAATCAGGATAATGCCTGGAGAGTCTTGGATAAATCAATCTCTCCTAACGAGTGTTTCCCGGAAGACATGACGCTATATTAGGGACGAAGATGCTTGTCGTTCTTGCTTCGATGGTCCTCGCCCGACAGGGTAATCCCTACATCGATCCCAACTTGCCGCGCGACGAGCAGGCGCTGATGAGCTCGGTGATGTCCGGCTATCCCGGCGATCCCGGCACCGTCTGCTACATCGACGAGCACGGAACCGCTCACACGAACAAGGTCGGCGGGCTTTCGGGCCTCGTCCGGTGGCAACCCGTCAAGGGTCAGCCGGGCGTGTACACGGACGGCGCCGAGAACTTTGCCGGCCCCACCACCGACCAGGTGCCGCCCACTTCGATCGCGACCGACGACTCCGAAGACATGGACGACCTCTTCGGCGAAGGCATTCTCGCTCAAAACGATCCGAACGGAGCCGACGGGACTTGGCCTAAAATGCCGGTGGTCGACCCGAGCACGACCACCGGCTCGGACTCCATTTCCGTCGATGCTCGTTAGCCTTATCGTTTTGGGCCTTCACCGGCAGGGC
>CAXUKB010000290.1:0-6345 GCA_964251345.1 uncultured Fimbriimonas sp.
CTCCAACGCAATGAGACTTACGCTCGACTGAGAACAAGAGCGAACGCGGCAACTCCGGCGCTTTCCGTTCAGACTTTCGCCGAAGTTCTCCGCATCGTTCGTTTACGTCCAAGCACGCTTGCCAAGATCGAAGAGACCATCGCGGAGATTAAGGATCAGTTCGTGCTCCTCGAACTCACCCCAGATCGTGGAGAGGCGTTTGCCGCGGTCGCGGATGCCTGCCGACGATTCGTCGACCCCGATGTCGCAGGCGAGGCCTGGTTCGCCTGGCAAGTCGCGTCGCATCGCCACGAAGGCCACCGGATCCTGACGAGAGCGCCTGGCCGCTACCGCGGTTTGGTCGACTCTTCCGATCTTGCCTAGGACCCTCGCAACCCCGCGCCCTGTCCGGCGTATCCTATCCCTAGACATGGCAGATCGCAAGATCCTCACCGGCCTCAAGGCCGAAGACTTCGTCTCCGACGCGGACCGGTGGGCCCTCGACAAGCTCAAGAAGGTGCCGTTGCTCCCGATCGTCGTGCGCAAGTTCCACGAGGTCGGCTTCGACCGCTGGTTCTACTGCATGAACATGAGCATGTCGGTGCGTTGCGGCCCCAAGCAGTACCCGACCCTCTTCAAGATGCTCGAGGAGAGCGCGAAGGTGCTCGACATGCCGGTGCCGGAGCTCTACCTCTCGAACCACCCCGTGCCCAACGCCTTCGCAGGCGGTGTAGAGCGACCCTACATCACGCTCCGCTCCGGCATCGTCCACAACATGACGGACGAGCAGCTCTACCACATCATCGGCCACGAGTTGGGCCACATCAAGGCGGAGCACGTGCTGTACTTCAACGTCGGCGCCGTTCTCTTCGCCCTGCTGGACCTGATCGGCCGCCGCACCTTGGGCACCACCGACATCGCGGCGTACGCCCTCGTCCTCGCCTTTTACGAGTGGTCGCGCCAAGCCGAGTTCTCCGCCGACCGCGCGGGACTGCTCGTCACCCAGTCGCTCGACGTCTCGCTCGACGCGGAGATCGCCCTGACCGCCGGCCCCACCCGGTTCTCGCACGAGGCGAGCCGCGAGGCGTTCATGGACCAGGCCCGGGCGTACCAAGACGCCGACATGCTGGACAACATCGGCAAGGCCGTGCTCTTTATGCTCTGGGGCAAGGAGTTCACCCACCCCATGCCCGTCCACCGCGCGCAGGAGCTTGAGCGATGGGTTCTCTCCGGCGGTTTCGACGCGATCATGCGCGACGCCGTCCGAGAAGCGGCCTAAGAAAGCCCTCTCCTCGTTCTCCCGTGGCGCCGCCTTCCAAGCGGCAGTCCCACGGGAGCAAAAGAAAAGGGGCTTCCGACTTCCCGTAAAGGGCAGATCCCTGCTCCTTACGGTTGAATTACTTGACTACATAGGCCGTGGTCGTCGAGCTGTTTGTCGCGTCGTTGTAGCTGTACGTGGCGATTCCCTTGCCACTGCGCGAGATGCCGGCGAAGGTGAAGCCATTCCCCAGGGCGCTCAGCGTGGTCTGCTTGCCGCCCGAATAGGAGTACGCGACGTTCTGGGACGGATCCGATGCGCTCGGCTGGTACGTCGCGACGATGGTTCCTCCGTCGGAGATGCTGCCCGGCCGGACGTTCAAGCCGCCGCCCGGCAGGAACGACGCGGTTCCCGACTTGTCCCACGACACGCCGAAACTCTCCGCCGTGCCACTCACGGTTTCGGTGACCGTGCCGACGGCTTGGCCGCTGGCGTTGATCGAGTAGACGTAGCCCAGCGTGGCTCCCGTCGGTGCGGCGTAGTCCAAGACCTTCGTCCCCGACGTCGTGTAGAGGCTGAAATCGCCGGTGTCGCGTGCCGCCAGGCGTGCCGGATGCACCGCGCGGACGTGGGCCCGAGCTTGGACGTTGTTCACGAGCAGGTAGTCCCCCGCGAGTTCCGAGACGTCCACGCCCGTCGGCAAGGTGACGCTCTTCGTGCTGGACACGCTCGCGGAGCCCGAGTTGAACGTCTCGATCTTGAAGTCCGTGCTGCCGTCGTCTCCCGTCGCGGCGGTCAAGATCCGGTCGCCATCGGCCGCTTGGATCTCGCGCCCCGACTCGAACGCGCTTTGGTTCGTGCTCACGTTCAGGATCAGGGCCCCTTCGGTCCCGGTCGAGTCGTTCACGTCGAAGAGGGCGAAGTGGCCGCTCACGCCGAACACGTAGTTGACGGTGTAACCCGTGGGAAACGTCGGCGTCTTTCCGGCGCTTGCCGGGTAGTAACCGAGGGAGCTGACCACGCCGCCGCTGCCGGTCTGCGCCACCACGGCGACGATGTGGCCGTCGGAGTCGAATCCGGCGCCGTTGTAGTCTTCCGTGGCGGTGATCGTGAATGAGCTCGCGAGAGTCGTGCCGCTCCCCGAGCCGCCGCCTGAGCCGTTGTGGGAGGACGATCCGCCGCCGCCGCATCCGGCGATCAGAGTCACGAGCGCCAACGAGGAAAAAGTCTTGATTCGCATGGTCGTAGGCCGCGCCTCTGCGCGACACGCCTAAGATGCCATCGCGAGAAGGCAAAACCGGTTTGTGTCACGCTCTTGTCACGCCTACTTACCGAACTCGAACATCGCCCAGGGCTGGGTCGGCATGTCCTTCGTGTAGGGATCGCCCGACTTCGCGAGCTTCAGCGGGGTGCCGTTCGAGGGTCCCATGCGTGCCCACAGCGCCATGCGGTCGGCCATCGCGGCGGTGCAGACCTTGCTGTTCACCGCGCCGCCGCCTCCCTCGAAGCCGCACAGCGTTCCGTCGCCGGGCGCCTCCTTCCCCAAGTTCTCGTCGAACACGTCGGCGAGGAACGCCTTGCCCCTTTCCGCGTCCACCTTCCCTTTGTTCTCCGCGAGGAGGGTGCCCCATCGCTTGCGCCGCTGCTCGCAGGAGTTCGTCGCCGGGTTGGCGTCCCAGCCGCCGGGCACCTCCTTAGCGATGAGCTCGGGGTCCTGCGGAAAGTTGCTGCCCACGAACGCGCCGTCGCGCTTCTTCTCGTAGCGCACGACCTTCAGGCCCAGCTCGAGCCGCCCGATCTCGCCCGTCTTGTCGTCGGCCAAGAGCCAGGTGTTCGCGTAACCCCCGTTGTTGCCCTCGCGCATGATCCGCGCCCACTCGTCGAGCGAGGTCGCCCGTTGGGTGGCCCAGCGCATCCGGGCGAACTCGGGCAGCCCTTTGGGGTCGTAGCCCGCGAAGCCGGAGATCGTGGTCTCGGTGATCATGAGCCCCGCGCCGCTGATCGCGAAATCGGTGCCGGAGTGGACGAAGCCGGGAAGGGCGTCCATCACGATGCGCTGCCCCTTTTCGGGCCGCAGGTCGAGCAGCACCCGGAAGCGCTGGCCGATGCGGTAGTCCCACCACATGTTGTGCGCGATCACCGGCCGCCCGTCGGCGGTCTGGGAGCCCGTCGCCACCATCGCGCTGCACGACTGTTTGTCGCTCGCCTGCCCCTTCTCCCAGGGGATGTAGTAGTCGCCGAGCTCGATGTGGGCGTTCTCCGCGAGCACGTCCCACACGTCGATCTTCACCCCCCGGCTCTGCGCTCCCTCGGCGATCCCCTTCATCTCCTCCTGGAGGTCCGGCCCGATCTTGTCCCAGTACAGCGCCTTCGCCTTGTCGCGGAACCAGGCCCAGTCGTGCCCGTTGCCCTCCTTCATGGCGAAGCCGATCGCCTTGACGGTGTCGTCGATCTCCGGGGCGAGGAGTGCGCCGTGGCCGTACCCCATCTCCCGCGGACTCCCGGCCAGGGTGACCGCGATCCAGCCGTCGCGGTCGGTCCGCTTGGCGTGGGCGAGGCGCGGATCGCCTTGGAACAGCAAGGCGGCGAGGAGGGCGGCGGGCATGACTTTAGGATACGCCGGTCGGGACCGCTGCTACCCGGGTGATAAACCGGACACCGTGAACCGCAAGCGGGTTGCTCGTTTTCATGCTTCAACCTTGATAGCGTGAACCCACTCCGGCGGCGAATCGTTCGCGGAGAGTCTCCCAAGCCAAAACGTTCATCGCACGGAGCCGGTTAAGCCCTCCCGCGGCTTATCAATTCCAAACCGGGCTCCTGGGCGTCGCGGGCAAGGCCTACCGCCCCGGCCCCGCGCTGACGGAACTGCTCCGACGACGCCTGAAGGTTTAAGGGTGGGGCCGCCCGAAGGCGGCCTTAGGATCTCGTGAAAAGGACCCCTCCGCACAACGCGATCCAGGCCCAATGGTTCCACTCGGGCCCGAACTCGACCCTTGGGAGGAACGCCCAAGGGACGTGCCAGAGGAGTAGACGCGCGAACGCCGCGATTGGATGACTCCTTTCGCGGAATCGATCGAAAACTCGCATTTCTGCGGGCCACTCCTCTTTTCGACGGGCCTAATCCTATTTTCATCCGGGTCGGCGACAATTCCGGTGCGCCAGGATTCGGGCGCACCGGAATCATGAAGACGTCAACGTTCTTGGAGGTCGCGACGAGAGCCTCCTTGCAGGTGGCGGTCGGTCTCGCGGCTTCGCCTGCCTCGGAGCTCGCCAGCACGACCGTCGCCGGGTCGGGCAGCGACACGACGCTCAACACCCGGGGCGATTACGTCCGCATCGACGGCCCTCGATGCTGGATGGAGTTCGTGTGCCAGAACGGCGTCGTGTTCTCGAGTCAGATTCACTTCCATTCGGTCTGGCGGGACAAGGCGAGCGACTACGGCAGCGACTTCACGTTCTGACCGGACCGGGGTCCCTCCTTTGGGAAGGACCCCGCCGATTCTCAACCTTCGGCGCGTGAACGCGCCGAAGGTCCCGAGACGACACATTTCGGCGAACGAAGTATCGCGGGGAGGCGTCTTGCAAAACGTGTGAGCGCCAACAATCTCCAGTCGCTCGCCGCCTACCTTTACTCGGCTCCCGAGTGGCTGGTCGTGGTGTCGGTGACGATTCACGAGCCCGACATGCCCGCCGTGGAGGTTCCCATCGAGGAGTTGGAGAGCTATCCGCTGCCGTCGGGCGCCTTCCGCATTTCGATCCGCGTCGAGCCGCCCCGCCACGGTTGAGCAGACTTTTTTTGCCTCGGGCGTATCTTCCGTGAATACCGGCCCTCCTTAGAGGTGGGATGCGAGGACATTTGCAGGCATTGGCGGTTTCTCTCTACCAACTACCCGAGTGGCTGGAAGTCCGCTCGATGACCCTGGAATCGACGGCCGGCGAGCAGGCGATTCCGCTCCCTCTCAACCCGAACGCGGCGATGCCGACCATCGAGGGTCCGTTCACGATCCGGATCGACGTCGCCCCCGACCGGACCTGGTGAGGCGAGTCCCGGGACAACGAGGAGAAATATGTCGGCGGACGGTTTAATTTTCGCCCGTGTCTGTATTTATCTAAAGCGGCGGCGCTCTTTCCCCGTAAGCCCGCCGTTTGAGTGGGATAAGCATTCGAGGACTCGGCCTTCATCCTTTTAGGATTCGGATGGGGGCCATCTTTTTGCGCGAGCCCTTCGGATACGCGGTAGGGATCGGCCTTGCACGTCTTGAGCGGCTTTCCCAAGCGGGGTGGCTTCTCGCGCCCGTTGAAAGCCATGTCCCGGAGTCGAGTTCAGTTCTTGATCACGACCTTGACGCTGTAGCCGTCGGGGTCTAGGATATCGGCCGCGTAGTACATTGGGTCGTACTCCTCGCGGACGCGCGGCGAGATATTGTCGCGCCCCCCGGCCGCCATCGCCGCCGCGTAGAAGGCGTCGACCGCCTCCCGGCTCTCCGCCACGAACGCGAAGTGGACCGCCGCCGCGCTCGGCTCGCCCGCCTTAAGCCATAAGAAGGCCCGCTTGTCCCGGCCGAAACCCTTGAGGTCGGGATGCCCGTCCTCGCCGTCGTAATCCACGTAGTGCGTGATCCCGAGGGGCGCGAGGGCCGCTTCGTAGAAGGCGACCGAGCGGGGCAGGTCGCGCACGGAGAGGAAAATGTGATCGAGCATTCGGGGTCTAGAGCGTTTCAGAAAGGACGAAGGTTGCCCCGGCGGACCGCGCACCGGTGACGTTCTCCGGCGGGAAGCTTGGGGGTGCCTCCAGGACGGAGGCATCCCGTTAGAGGTTCAGGACTTGGGCGGCGGTGCCCATGTCCTTGTCGCCACGGCCGCTCATGTTCACGAGCACGCGGGTACCGGGCTCGAAGCGGCCCTTCTCGAAGAGGGGCGCGAAGGCGTGGGCGCTCTCGAAGGCGGGAATGAGCCCCTCCATCCGAGAGACCCGAACCATCGCGTCGAGCGCCGCCTCGTCCGTCACCGCCGAGTATTCCGCGCGCCCGATGTCCTTGAGGTGCGAGTGCTCCGCGCCGACGCCGGGGTAGTCGAGCCCCGCCGAGATCGAGTGGGTGGGCATGACC
>CAXUKB010000291.1:0-2318 GCA_964251345.1 uncultured Fimbriimonas sp.
CCCCAGTAGTTCATGAAGTACTGGAGACCGGTGTTCAGCAGATAGATCGCGAGCAGCCCGAGCGCGGCGACGAAGATCAGTCCCAAATTCTGCCCGGGCAGTAATCGATCCACGAACGCCCTCATCGCAAGCGGAAAGGCGAGCTCCAACGCGCCGCTCACCAAGGCGCAAATCAAATCGGTTATGAACAGCTTTCGGTGGGGTTGGTAATACGCGAAAAAGCGGCGGAGCATAAGGGTCTATTGTGACGCACCGCATCGGCCGTAGAGAGGCCCAGGATGCACTCTCCGAAACGCCGTCCCAAGGTCTTCGATCGCTCTGCCCTTTAGGTTCGACCCATCCACGCAGAACGCTTCCTCATCACTCGCTCGCATAAACGACGAACGCTTACGAATATTTTGTCATATTATATTGCGTACGATCTAATCGCGTGCTATGATAGGTGCATGAGCGAAGACAGTCTGCTTCTCGACCGGCAGCTCTGTTTCGCGCTGTACGCCGCCTCGCGTGCCGTGGTGGGGGCCTATACGCCCCTCCTCGAACCGCTTGGACTGACGTACCCGCAGTACCTGACTCTCCTCGTGCTTTGGGAGCGGGACGGGCTGCGCGTCTCTCAGATCGGCGAACGCCTCCGACTCGACTCCGGCACGCTCACCCCGCTGCTCAAGCGCCTTGCGGCGCAGGGTCTCGTCGAGCGTCGCCGGAGTGCCGAGGATGAGCGCGCGGTCGAGATCTTTCTCACCCCCGAGGGCCGAGTCTTGCGCGAACGTGCCGCGCGGCTTCCGGAGACCCTCGCCTGCCAAACCGATCTCCCCCCTAAGGAGATCGAGGGGCTTCGTGAAAGCCTGCGTCGCCTCATGGGCCTGCTCGACCCCGTTCCGCTCAAAGAACCAGAATGAAAACCCTCTACGCCACTTCCGCCACCGCTACGTCCGGCCGTCAGGGCCGGGTCCTGTCCGACGACCCCGCGCTCGACCTGAGCCTCGTCTCGCCCAAGTCGCTCGGCGGTCCCGGCGGCGACGGGACGAACCCCGAGCAGCTTTTCGCCGCCGGTTACGCCGCCTGCTTTGGCAGCGCCTTGGGCATGGTCGCCCGCCGCGAGCGAGTCGACGCCGGCGACTTCTCTATCACGGGCCATGTCGCGCTCGGCACGAAGGACGATGGCAAGTACAGCCTCGCCGTCGAACTGGTCGGCGATTTTCCGGCTCTCGACCAAGAAAAGGCGGAAGGACTCATGCACGCCGCCCACGAAGTCTGCCCCTACTCCAACGCCACGCGCGGCAACATCGAGGTGAAGCTTTCGGTTAAGGAAGGACGCACGGCTTCCGTAGCGTAGGTCGAAAGCCTTTAGGTCGCACTCTAGGTTCGCTCCGCCACCAGCGCGTAGGACGACAGGGAACGCGTGGCGCCCTTCGCCTGCAATGCGCGGAGCACCTCGACCTGCATTTCGACGCTTTCCCGAAGGCGCGGCGGCAGGCCGAACGAAGCCGCTTCCTGGGCGGAAGCGGCGAGGCAGGCGCCGACCTCCCAGCGTCCGTCGTCGAGGCCGGACGAGTCGAGGCTCTCCTCCCGAACGATACGCCAGCCCGCCTCTTCGACCAGCCCCGTCAGCCGCGCCCGCGTCAGCGGCGTCCGAACGTTCGACTCGCTCACCGGCTTGTACGCTTCCACCTGCCCCTGAACGACCACCGCCAGCAGGTGCCCCACCGCGTCGGGCGTCGGCGTGAGGTCCCATTCCGAGAAAAGGAGCCGCCGTGCCCACGGACTCGCCCGCGTCAGGGTCGCCCGTAGAACCTCGATCGACGGGAAGTACCACGAGCAGTGGGCCAGCACCACGGCGTCAAAGGCGTCGTCGGGAAAGGCCGCCGTTAACGGATCGAAGCCCAGCCGGAACTCGATCCGTCGGCCGAGATCGCTCTCGGACAAGTGCCGCGTCGCTTTCCCGAGCGTAAACGGCGCGCCGTACGAAGGATCCGCGGGGTCGATCGCCAGCACGGACGCCTCCGCCGCCGCGAGGGCCGCTGTCGTGTCGCCTTGGCCGCAACCGATCTCGAGAATCCGTTCGCCGGGCTCCACGCCCCACGCCGCCACGAGCGCCTGCCGGAACCGCGTTTGTCGTATTTGGATTTCCCGGGATCCGCCGACCGTCGCCATCCGCTCCGCGATCTCTTCTGCCGTCACGACATGGAGTGTAATCGTAGACGATCCTAGATATGGTCCCCAGCCTTTGCCTCAACGACGGCCGCTCGATTCCGCAGATCGGCTTCGGCACCTGGCAGGTCGAGCCGGACAAGGCGTGGGCCTCCGTGTATCAAGCC
>CAXUKB010000291.1:2328-6281 GCA_964251345.1 uncultured Fimbriimonas sp.
GCCCTGAAGGACGGATACTGCCTCATCGACGGCGCGGCGATCTACGGCAACGAAGAAGGCGTGGGCGAGGGAATTCGCCTCTCGTCGGTCCCGCGCGAGAACGTGTTCCTCACGACCAAGCTTTGGAATCCTCGGCACGGGGACGCCGCGGACGCGATGGACGAGAGCCTGGCGCGGCTCAGTACGCCGTACGTGGACCTGTATCTTATTCACTGGCCCACGCCGAAGCAGGATCGATTCGTCGATGCCTGGCGGACGATGATCGAGTTGCGTAAAGCGGCGAGGACGACTTCCATCGGGGTCTCCAACTTTACGATCCCGAACCTCAAGCGAATCATGGACGAAACGGGGGTCGTCCCCGCGGTGAATCAGATCGAGCTGCACCCTGGCTTCCCGCAGGACGAGATCCGCGCGTTTCACCAGGAGCACGGCATCGTCACCGAATCCTGGTCTCCCCTCGGGCAAGGCAAGATCCTAAACGACCCCAAGCTGGCGGAAATCGCCCAAAAGCACGGCAAGACGCCCGCGCAGGTGGTGCTCCGATGGCACATCGAACTGGGCCTCGTCGTAATTCCGAAGTCGATCACCCCCGCGCGAATCCGGGAGAACATTGAGATCTTCGATTTCGCGCTCGATGCGGACGACATGGCCAAGATCGCCACGCTGGAGACCGGCGAACGAATGGGCGGCGATCCGGAGACGGCGAACTACGGGGTGAACTAACTTCATGGAGTTCCCGACTGAGCTGCCAGAGATCCTCGCTCGCCGCAAAACCGCCCTCCTCGTGTACGACATGCAGGTCGGCATTCTGAGCCAGATCGACGGCGCGGCGACTTTGGCGGCGGTCGGAAAGCTCCTCGCGGCGGCCCGGAAGGCCGCGGTCCCCGTGTTCTTCACCCGTCACGTCTCTTTGCCGAAACCGCTCACCGGGGCGTTTGGCAGGCGGCAGGCGATGGCTTGGCAAGGCAGAGCCGATTTCGGCGAGGTCCAGCCTTGGTTTTTGCCGGGCACGCCCGGGATGGCCATGGTTCCGGAACTTGCCCCCACGCCCGACGAAGCGGTGCTGGACAAGATCACGATGTCGGCCTTTGAAGGCACTTATCTCGCAATCGCCATGCGCGATCTCGGCCTCGACTCGTTCCTCATCTGCGGCGTGGCGATGGAGATCGGCATCGAGCCGACGGTCCGCCACGGAACGGATCTCGGTTTCGTGCCGATCGTGGTGGAGGACGCGTGCGGGCACGGCCACGCCGAAGCGGCCCAACGAAGCCTCGACGGCCTCCGTTTCTCAGGCGACGCCGTGATCACCGACGTCGCCGCGGTGCTTGCCGCCTTACCTTCGAGTTAGGCGCAACCGTCGGGGCCGCAAACCTCGCCCACGCCGACCATCTGGAGCGGCCGCTCCTTCGTCCAGACCTCGTCGAGAATGCCGAGCATGACGTCGGCCGGTTGCGCGCCCGAAACGCCGTACTTGCCTTCGATCACGAAGAACGGCACGCCGGAGATTCCCAGCCGCTGCGCCTCGTCGAGGTCGCTCTGAACGGCGTCGGCATAGGCGTCGCCCGCCAGCATGAACCGAACGTCGCATTCAGAAAGGCCGACTTCCGCGCCTAGGCGAACGAGGGAGTCGTGATCCGCCATGAGCACGCCCTCCCCAAGATAGGCTTGCATCAGCCGCTCCATCATCGCCCCGCCGAGTCCCTTGGCCTCCGCGAGATGAAGCAGGCGGTGCGCATCGAGGGTCGATCCGACCCGCATCCGGTCGAAGCGGAAGGTCAAGCCTTCCTTTGCCGCCTCGGCGGTCATTCGGCCGTCCATCGCGCGGGCCTCCTCACGGCTGCAGCCGTACTTTCGGGCGAGCAGCGCGTCCTGCGGCTCTCCCCAATCGGACGGCGCGTGAGGATCGAGCAGGAACGAGTGCCAGACGACCGACACCGCATCGCGGTGGGCAAATCCGGCCAATGCCTTCCCGAGACGGTGCTTCCCTACGGAGCACCAGGGGCACGCGATATCGGACCAAACGTCGATGCGCATACCCTTTCTACGTCGTTATCGACACCCGATGGGGCTACCCACCGTCGGAGCGATCTCGATAAAAGGGAAAGGGACGCGAGAGAAAACTCTCGCGTCCCTTCGAAGGTCAGAGAGACCTTCTTACCAGCGGTTTCCGCCGCTGCGACCGCCGCCGCCGCTCGAACCACCGCGACCGCCTCCGCCGCCACCACCGTAGCCGCCGCCACTGCCGCCACCGTAGCCGCCGCCACCCGAGCGACCGCCGCCACCACCGCCGCCGTAGCTGCCGCCACCGCCGCCGCCGCCGTAGCCGCCGGAGCGACCACCGCCGCCTCCACCGCCGCCCTCACCCTTCGGGCGAGCTTCGTTGACGGTGAGCGTGCGGCCGTCGACCGACTTGCCGTTCATCTCGCCGACGGCGGCTTCGAGCTGATCCGCATCGACGTCGACGAACGCGAAGCCGCGGCCCTCGATGATGCGAATGTTGGTCGGGTTGTACGCCGCGAAGGCCGCCTTCAGCGAGTCCTCGGTGGCCGAGTAGGAGATATTGCCCACGTAGAGCGATTTGGTTGCCATGGTTTTCCTGGATTCGTACGGGTCGGGTTCGATGTTCTCGTGGCGAAACTCAGGCTAGGCGTGAATGGGGCCGGAGACGGAATCTTCGTAACCGTAACTTATGCAGTCTACTCCGAATTTTTCCCGGGAGTTACAAACCGATTAATTTGAGTAGGCCATAGGCCAGTGCACCGACGAGGGCGGAGGCCGGAATGGTCAGTACCCAAGCGATCACCATCTCCAACGCCACCCCCCAACGCACGGCCCGAAGCCGCTTCGAAGCGCCCACGCCGAAGATGGAGCCCGCGATGACGTGGGTCGTCGAGACCGGCGCACCGAAGTAACTCGCGGTGAGGATGGTGGCCGCGCCCGCCGTCTCCGCCGCGAAGCCGTTGACCGGTTCCAGACGGATGATCTTGTGGCCCATCGTCTTGATGATTCGCCAACCTCCCACGGAGGTCCCCAGGGCCATCGCCGTCGCGCACGAGATGATGACCCACGTCGGCACCCCGACGTCCTTCGACTTGGCCAAGACTCCCGCGGAAACCAGGGCGAGGGTGATGATGCCCATGCTCTTCTGGGCGTCGTTGTTGCCGTGGGCCACCGACATCGCCGCCGCCGACACGATCTGGAGCTTACGGAAGATATGGCCGACCTTCGAGGGGCGCGCGTTCGCGAAGAACAGATTGATCGCCGTCATGATGACGTAGCCGATCAGAAAGCCTGCGATGGGTGAGATGACGAGCGGGATGATGACCTTGTCGAAGACGCCCTTCCACTGCACGCCCGCTGTCCCCGCGTGAGCCACGCCCGCGCCCACGAGTCCGCCGATCAGCGCGTGCGAGGAGGAACTGGGGATACCGAAAAACCAGGTGACCAGATTCCAGACGATCGCACCGAGAACGGCGGCGAGGGTCAGGGTGGTGGTTGCGATCGCCGGGTCGACGATGCCCTTTGAGATCGTGGCCGCCACGTGCAGACCGATAAACGCCCCCACGAGATTGAGGCTCGCGGACATTAGGATCGCCCATCCGGGCGAGAGAACGCGCGTCGAGACCACGGTCGCGATCGCGTTCGCCGTGTCGTGAAAGCCGTTGATAAAGTCGAAGGCGAGCGCCGCCACGACCACGAGGATGAGGAGGAGGGTCATCGCGATCCTAGGCGTACTTCGTCAGGATGTCGCCCAGCACCTTAGCCACGTGCTCGGAGGCGTCGAAGGCCTCTTCCGTGAGGTCGTAGACCTCTTTCCATTTCATCACCAACAGCGGGTTGATCCCCGGCGTGTCGAATAGGTCGAGCACCGCTTGGCGATGCAGTGCGTCCCCCTGCTTCTCCTGCTTGTGAAGGTCGTCGATCGCCTGGCCGAACGACTCTTGCTCGTGAAG
>CAXUKB010000292.1:0-6279 GCA_964251345.1 uncultured Fimbriimonas sp.
ATCCAACTTGGCGGGAGCGCTACCTCGACCATCCCCTCCTCGCCTTCATGGCCCGCCCTCCCGTGTGGTGCATGATTTCCCCTCTCCCTTCCGGGGGAGAGGGGGCAGGGGGTGAGGAGATCGGGCCTCCGTCCCGTCGCATCGAGCGTCTCGGCATCGCGCCCGAAGGCACCCCGCTCGATGTCGAAGGCCGCCCGATCTCCGACCTGGGCGAAGAGACCATGGTCCGCCTTTGGCATCCCATTGGGGCGGGCGTCGCGGCGGTCGAGGCGTGGCGCGACGTGCTCGTCGCACGCGAGATGCGCCAGCCGTTCAAGCAAGCGTTCCGCGAAATCTATCTTCTCACCTCCGCCGAAGAGCGCACGAGCACCTACTCCAACCGCTTTGCCGCGCATGTTCTCAAGCAGCACCAGATGGCCGCCCTCGCTCGCGGGCGGGGCTGGCGCTACGCGCTTCAGGGCTACTTCGATGGGGCGGATTTCAATCCGAGCCTCGACCTGCCCCAATGGGGCCTTCGCGTCGAGTACTTCGTCGAAGTCCCGCACAACGTCGGGATCCCGGACGATCAGATGACGGACGCGGGCATCGCCCTTTACGTCGTGACCGATCAGGTGCGGTTCGTCGATCGGACGACGGGGAGGCCCGTGCCGCTGGCCGAGGTGCCGCCCACCGTCTTCTCGGAGGCGATGCGCGACGTCGATTTACTCGTGGGCGTCGCCAGCGTCGGCAACGACGCGAACTGGGCCGACCAAGGCGAGCGCACGGGCTACGGCGCCTACTGGCGCGAGGTGTCGTTCGGCGATCTCTCCGCTTCGGCCCAGACGCGCAAGGCGGTGCTCGAAAGGCTTCTGCCGCGCCTCGCCATTGGAAAAGTGGCGCGGCTCGACGGACGATTCCTCGTCGTGAAGGGCAAGCGCCGCACCTACAAAATCCACCTGGGCAGCGGCAACATTCTCATGGAGCCGAACGACCAATACCTCTGCATCGTGCCCGGCTCGGCCAAGGGCGCGGGGGACCGCGTCTTCCTGCCCTTCGAGGGCGACGGCGTGCTTGCGACCATCCTCAGCAAAGCGACGATGCTCGCCAACGACGACGGGATCACCGACCCGACCATCGTACGGCAGCTTTAGTACGCGGGCAGTTGCGCACGAATCGAGGGACAAGCCCTGCCCCTCCCGGGCGGATTGTCCCCTCTTAGACCACGCCCGACGGAGGCACCCTAAAAGCGCCGAACGACTCCCCCGTCTTTTCGTAGAAGTCGGAACCTCATGCCCAACGAGTCCCGACCGACCGCCGACGAGATTCCCGCCCAGAAGCTCGACTTCCCGGCAAGTCAGGACGACCTGACCCCGCCGCCCGACTCGGATCTATCCCAATATCGCCCGGCGGGCAAGCTCGCGGGACGCATCGCCATCGTCACCGGTGCGGATTCGGGCATCGGCCGCGCGGTCGCCGTGGCTTTCGCGATGGAGGGTGCGGACGTGGTGATCGCCTATCTCGCGGAAGACGGCGACGCCGAGGAGACGAAGCGCATGGTGGAGGCGAAGGGACGCCGATGCCTGACGCTCAAGCGAGACGTTCGCGACTCCGGCGCTTGCAAGGAGATCGTCGAGGCGACCGTTGCGGAGTACGGCAAGCTCGACGTGCTGGTGAACAACGCCGCCTTCCAAATGGCGCAGGAGAGACCGGAAGACATCACCGACGAGCAGTTCCGCCGCACGTTCGAAACGAACGTCTTCGGCTACTTCTGGATGATTCGCGCCGCCCTGCCGCACCTACGGAAGGGGAGTGCCATCGTGAACACCGGGAGCATCGTAGGGCAGACGGGCAACGAGATCCTCATCGACTACACCGCGACGAAAGGCGCGATCCACTCGCTGACGAAGTCGCTGGCGCTCAGCCTCGCCCCGAGGGGCATTCGGGTGAACGCCGTCCTCCCCGGCCCCGTGTGGACCCCCGCGATCCCGGCGACGATGCCGGAGGATCAGGTGAAGGGCTTCGGCCACGAGGTTGCGATGGCCCGGCCCGGCCAACCCGAGGAACTTGCCCCCGCTTACGTGTACCTTGCCTCGGAAGGCGACTCCAGCTTCGTCACCGGCACCTTGCTTAACGTCACCGGAGGCAAGCTCTCTAGCGGCGACTGAAAGAGAGCCTGTTGCCGCCCGCACCCGCGATCCCAGACTTTATGGCCGAAGAACCCCAGTTTCGCAGACTCGCTCAGGAGGGTCTTTTGACCCCACCCACCCTTGCCGCCTTGGAAGGGCGCGAAGCGGTCGTCGAGGGCGAACCTAAGACTCTCGCGCCGGAGGCGTTCTCGACGCTCGTGGCCCTCGTCGAACGACTCCGTCCCCCTTACCCCCGGCCCACCGCGCGGGAGATCGCGCTCCGCATCGACGACCAGCTCGCCGGCACGAAGACCGACGGATGGCGGTACGACGCCATGCCGCCGGACGTCGACGCCCACGAGATGGGCCTCTTTGCCCTCGCGGCCGAAATGACGGCCGAGGGCGGCCTCACCGACGACCTCATCCGGCGACTGCAGCGAGGCGAAACCCGGGTCGCCTGGGACGTATCGCCGTCGCGGTTCCTTGAGGAGGTGCTCGCCGAGGTCGTGACGTACGCCTACTCGCAGCCTGAGGTGCAGGCCGCGATCGGTTACGTGGGCTTTGCCGACGCGAAGGGTTGGCACCACATCAAACTCGCGCAACGGGAGGATTGGGAATGAACGCGTACTCGCTCGACGAAACCGTCGACGCCGTTGTGATCGGCCTCGGAGCAGGGGGCGCTCCCCTGCTCTCGCGCCTGGCGGCGGCCGGACTTCGGGTCGTCGCTCTCGACGCCGGACCGTGGCACGATCCCCTGCGCGACTTCGCGACGGACGAAGTCGCGCAGCAGAAGCTGTTCTGGAACGACGAGCGGCTCAGCGCGGGCGCGGATCCGGTCGCCTTCGGCAGCAACAACTCGGGGACGGGGGTCGGAGGCTCGACCCTCCACTACACCGCGTACACACCCCGCGTTCACCCGGACGATCTGCGTCTCCGAACCGAGTTCGGCGTGGGCGAGGACTGGCCGCTCGACTTCGAGGATCTGGAGCCCTACTACGAGGAGATCGAGACGTTCCTCGGAATCAGCGGACCCAATCCCTATCCGTGGGGTCCGCCGCGCCGAAAAGGCTATCCCCTGCCGCCGCTGCCCCTGAACGGCGCCGCCCAACTCATGGAGCGGGCCTGCCGGGAGGCGGGCATCCGAACCTCGCCCGCCGCGAACGCCGCGCTTTCCGAGCCCTACTATCAGCCGGGCGTCGGTTGGCGCCCCAAGTGCGCCAACCGCGGCTTCTGCCAGGCCGGCTGCTCGCTCGGGGCGAAGGGCAGCGCAGACGTGACCTACGTCCCGATCGCGGTGGCGGCAGGCGCGGAGGTGCGTCCCCATGCGTTCGTGACCCGCCTCGAAATGCGAGACGGGCGGGTCGAAGGCGTCGTCTACGTGGACCAGGAGGGTGAGGAGCGGCGGCAGCGCACGAAGAATCTTTTCCTCTGCGCGGGCGCGGTCGAGACCCCTCGGCTCCTCCTCATGAACGATGGTCTCGCGAACGCGAGCGGCGAGGTGGGGAAGAACTTCACCGCCCATGTGGGCGTTCAGGTCTGGGGTCAGTTCGACGAAGAGGTTCGCCCTTGGAAGGGCATTCCCGGCGGACTGATCTCCGAGGACACCCACCGCCCGAAAGACGCCGACTTCGCGGGGGGCTACTTGCTCCAGAGCATCGGCGTGATGCCCGTGACGTACGTCCAGCAGTTCGCCCGAGGCCAGGGGCTTTTCGGCGAGGAATTGCGGCGGCACATGGAAGGCTATAACCACGTCGCGGGGATCAACGTGCTCGGCGAGGGCCTTCCCGACGAGGGCAACTATATCGAGCTCAGCGACGAACTAGACGCGCGGGGCCTTCCCAAGCCCCGCGTCC
Source organism: uncultured Fimbriimonas sp. (assembly GCA_964251345.1). Taxonomy (GTDB): domain Bacteria; phylum Armatimonadota; class Fimbriimonadia; order Fimbriimonadales; family Fimbriimonadaceae; genus Fimbriimonas. The sequence continues at coordinate 3,959 of CAXUKB010000292.1, forward strand.
ACTTCACGGCGGGCGAGAACGAGAAGCGCATGACCGACCACGCCGCGAAGGTCATGGAAGGTCTTTGGAAGTCGGTCGGCGCGCGGGAGATGTGGACCTTTCCCCGCTACGCCCACACCATCGGCACCTGCCGCATGGGCAAGGATCCGGCGCGCTCCGTGGTCGACCCCGACGGTCGCGCGCACGATGTGCCCAACCTTTGGATCGTCGACAACTCGATCTTCCCCAGTTCGCTCTCCGTAAATCCCGCGCTCACGATCATGGCCCTGTCGCTCCGCGTCGGCGACCGCTTCACGGAAAGGGCGCGCAGGGGAGAAGCGTGAAAGAAGGCTTCATGCAGATCGCCGATCGGTTCGGCATCATGAAAGACGCCGAGGGCGACAGCCACGGCGGCGCGGGGGGCAAGGACGGAAGCGGCCTGCCCACCGGCGGCCGGGGCAACTTTATGTTCGCTACCGGGATTGAGTGCAGTTACCCCGTCGTCAAAGGCGAGCGCCGCGATCTCTTGGCCGAAACGGGCCACTACGAGCGCTACGCGGAAGATCTTGCCCTCGTGAAGGAGATGGGGCTGCGTTGCCTTCGCTACGGCCTTCCCTACCATCGCATCCATCTCGGTCCTGGACGCTACGACTGGGAGTGGGCCGACGCCGCGATGGCGGAGATCCGACGGTTGGGCATCACCCCCATTCTCGATCTGCTCCACTTCGGTCTGCCGGATTGGCTCGGCGATTTCCAGAACCCCGAGTTTCCCGCGCGGTTCGCGGAGTACGCCGGCGAGGTCGTGCGTCGCTACCCTTGGGTGCGCTTCTGGACTCCGGTGAACGAAATCTACATCACCGCTCGCAACAGCGCCCTGAACGGCGATTGGAACGAAAGCCGGAAGGATCTCGGCGCGTTCACCACCGCGATGAAGCACTGCGTGGGCGCGAGCATCCTCGCCACCCACGCCATCGCCAAGCGCCGTCCCGACTGTGTCATCGTGCAGAGCGAGAGCGCGGAGTACGTTCACGATCTGCGTATCGAGCCCGCGCCCGAGACGCGGCTGATGAACAAGCTGAGGTTCCTCTCGCTCGATCTGCTCTACGCCCATCAGCCCGACGCGGACGTGGTGCTCGACCTCATGGACAGCGGCCTCGTCCGCGAGGAATACGACTGGTTTATGCGGGGCGAGCCGCCCGGCTACCAGATCATGGGCAACGACTACTACATCACCAATGAGACGGTGATCCTCCCGGACGGCTCGAAAGGACCGCCCGTGGACGTCTACGGCTGGTACCTCCTGACGAAGGAGTATTACGAGCGGTACGGAAAGCCGGTGATGCACACGGAGACCAACCTGCGGGACGCGGAGCGTGCGCCCGAGTGGCTCTGGAAACAGTGGGCCAACGTGCTGCGCATCCGGCGCGACGACGGCCCGGACCTGCTGACCTTCACCGAGGCCGGCGGCCTGGCCCGGTCCGGCCTGAACGCCGCCGGGATCGCCATCACCGCCAACTACCTGGAATCCGATCGGGATTACCGCCAGGTCGGCGTGCCGCTGGCGCTGATCCGCCGCAAGGTGCTGGAACAGGAGCAGCTGGCACTGGCGATGCGCGCCGTCTACGTCACGGCCAAGTCGGCGTCCAACAACATGATGATCAGCCACGCCGGCGGCATCGCCATCGATTTCGAGTGCGCGCCGGACGAAACGTTCCTCGTCCATCCCAGCGGCGGGCTGATCGTCCACGCCAACCATTGGCAGAGCCCGGTGGCGCTGGCCAAGCTGCGCGACACCGGGATCGCCAGCACGCCGGACTCGCTGTACCGCGACCTGCGCGTCCGTGCCCTGCTGGACGCAAACCGGGGAGCCCTGACCCCCGACCATGTCAAGGCCGCGTTGTTCGACGACTACCAGGCGCCCTGGTCGGTCTGCCGCCCGCCGCGGCCAGGCCTGGGCGGCGGCATGACCGCCACGGTGGCCACCATCGTCATGCAGCCCGGCGCGGGCGTGATGGAAGTGGCGATGCTGCCGGCGCGCAACCGCCAGTTCACCCGCTACGCGCTGGACCCCTCGCCGGTGCGCGCCGCCGCCGAGTAGGGTTAACCTTGGAGGAACGGGTTGCTGCGCCGTTCCTCACCGATCGTGGACCCCGGGCCGTGGCCGCAAAGGAATGCGATGTCGTCGCCCAGCGGCAGCACCTTGTTCCGGATCGACGCCATCAGGTCGGCGTGGCTGCCGTACGGGAAGTCGGTCCGGCCGACAGAGCCGCGGAACAGCACGTCGCCCAGGATGGCGAAGCGGCCGGGCCGGTCCACCAGGACGACATGGCCCGGCGTGTGCC
>CAXUKB010000293.1:0-701 GCA_964251345.1 uncultured Fimbriimonas sp.
GTCCACGACTGGCTGACGCCGCCCAGCAACATCCTTTGGGGCGACACGCACGGCCTCGCGAAGGACGCCCACGGCCGGATCTACGTCGCCCACACGGTGGGAGCGGGCAGCGTCGGCAGCGACGCGGTTCTCGTCTTCGACCCGAAAGGCCGGTTCATCCAGTCCTGGGGCGCGGAGTTCCGCGGCGGCGCCCACGGCCTCGACCTTCGCAAAGAAGGCTCCGAAGAAGTGCTCTACCACTGCGACACCCGCCGCCGTCTCATCGTCAAAACGACGCTCGATGGCAAGGTGATTTGGCAGAAAGGCGTGCCGATGGAATCGGGCGTCTACGCAAACGAGAGCAAGTTCTGCCCGACCAACGTGGCGTTCCTTCCGGACGGCGACCTCTTTGTGGGCGACGGCTACGGGTCGAGCTACATCCACCGGTACAGCAAGGATGGAGACTACAAGGGCGTCGTCATCAAGCCGGGAAGCGAGGCAGGCTTCGTCCGGGAGCCGCACGGCCTGTGGGTGGACCACCGAGGAGAGACGCCGAAACTCGTGGTCGCCGACCGGGCGAACCACCGTTTACAGGAGTTCGACCTCGACGGCAATGCTATCGACGGACGCGGGCGCCCGGTCTTCCTTGAGCGCTTCATTCACGCCGAGATCTACAAGGCCCGGCCCGACGTGCAGGCCGTCGTGCACAGCCACTCGCCCGC
>CAXUKB010000293.1:711-6277 GCA_964251345.1 uncultured Fimbriimonas sp.
GAGTTCGACCTCGACGGCAAGCATCTTGGCTTCGTAACCGCCGGAATGCGCCGACCTTGCCACGTCCATTACAAAGGCGATTTGGCGCTCGTTCCCGACCTCGACAGCATCGTCACGATCCTCGACAAGGACAACCGCGTCGTGGCGGCCCTCGGCGACGGCGCGCCGGACGACCTGCGGGACGCTCCGCGCGAGAAGTTTATCCCCGGCAAGTTCGTCCATCCGCACGCGGCCATCTGGATCAACAAGCGAGACATCGTGGTGTGCGAGTGGGTCCCCATCGGCCGCCTCACGCTCCTGCGTAAAGTCTCGTAGAAGCGCCGATACGGTTGCCACGGTGGCGGCATGAGGCACTCGCATTATCGGGGATTTCCAAGACCGATCTGCGCCCGCCTCCGGTAAGCCGAAGGGCTTACCCCGAATCGCGCTCGAAACCGACGGGAGAAGAGATTCGCGTCCGTGTATCCGACCGCGTAACCGACCTCGCCGCAATTCATCTCGGAGTTTCGGAGCAGCGAGGCGGCGCGTTCCACGCGCAAGATCGCAAGGTAGGCCATCGGTCCGACGCTCATTTGGGCTTTGAAAAGCCGGGAGAGATAAGCTTTGTCGAGCCCGACGGATTGCGCGAGCCCGCCGGACGTCCACTCCTGGTCCGGATGATCTTCCAACTCGCGAACCGCCTCCTCGACCGCGGGATGGAGCGATTTTCGCTCGGGAACCGTGGACGCGAACTGATCCAGAGCCCAGATCACCAGACCGAGGTCGCCCGTCGCGTTCCGCTGAACCTTCTGCAGAAGGTCCAGCGCGTCCACGGTCGCCTCTCCCAGTTGGGAAACTTGCGAGCCTTCTCGAGACCGCAGCGTCGAGCGAACCCGTTCGTGCAAGAGACTGCGCCATTCGTCGCGCGCCATGGTGGTGGGGAAGCAGAAGTTCAGGACGTCGAGGTCCCTGCACCGAAGGTAGGCGTGCCAGGTGCCGGGCCGGAGGAGCACCGCGCTGCCCCGAACCAACGGGACCTTTCCGTCGCCGCAGGCGTGGGTCGCCTCTCCCCCCAGGATCACGGCGAGCTCCATAAAGTCGTGATCGTGGGGCGAGTTGTCCCCGTTCAAGAGGTGACGGGAGACGACGGCCCGATCGACGCCTTCGAAAAACTCCGACCATCGTAGCGTGGGGAGGGCGGATGTCACGATTCGCCTAGAAGTTTGACCGATTAAGCCTAAGCGTCGAGGCACGATCGCTACTATCCTCTCTCTATCGCCGCGATTGCCTAGCGTTTCGATGTCCGGCCCGATCCGATGAAACCGTCGCTCCCGTTGTTTTCCCTCTCTCTGGGCCTCTTCGGCTACGCCGCCTTGGCGGGCCAGACTCCTCCGGCTAAGGCGGCCGAGGTGAGTTTCGGACGGGACGTACGGCCCATTCTGAGCGAACACTGCTTCAAGTGCCACGGCCCCGACGTCGGGACGGCGGCCGCCGGACTGCGCTTCGACTCTTTCGACAACGCGACCAAAAGGCTGGCCGACGGAGCCGCGATCGTTCCGGGGAATCCTCGGGTCTCCCTTTTGCTCGATCGGGTCGGTGAGCACGATCCGGCCATGCGGATGCCCCCGTCCGACGCGGGCATGTCGGCGCTCACTCCCGCTCAGATCGATACGCTGCGAATGTGGATCTCGCAAGGCGCCCATTACGAAAAGCACTGGTCGTTCGTGCCGCCGAGCCTGCCCAAGATTCCCGCGGTGAGCGATTCCGGGTGGACGCGGAATCTCGTCGATCGCTTTGTGCTCGAACGACTCGACCGAGCCGGGCTCAAGCCGGAGCCCGAGGCCGACCGAGACACCCTGGCCCTCCGGGCCGCCCAGACCTTGACCGGCCTGCCGCCTACCCCGGAGGAGTTGGAGGCGTTCCGCAAGGACGCGAAGCCGGGCGCGTACGAGCGGTATGTCGACCGGCTTATGGCGAAGCCCGAGTACGGCGAGCACGAGGCTCGCTACTGGCTCGACGCCGTGCGGTACGGCGACACCCACGGCCTGCAACTCGACAACGAACGGTCGGTCTATCCGTACCGCGACTGGGTCATCCAGTCTTTCAACGACGACCTGCCGTTCGATCAGTTCGTAAAGTGGCAACTCGCCGGCGACCTGCTTCCGCATCCGACGACGGACCAACTCGTCGCTACGGGTTTCGTGCGGATGAACCTCACCTCCAACGAAGGCGGGGCGATCCCCGAGGAGTTCTTGGCGCGCAACACCTTCGACCGGGTCGACACGACCTCGACCGTCCTCCTGGGTCTCACCGTCGGGTGCGCGAAGTGTCACGATCACAAGTACGACCCGATCAAGCAGGCGGATTATTACGGCCTTTACGCGTACTTCGACAGCACCCAGGACGCGCCGCTCGATGGCAACGTCGCCTTACCGCCGCCGTTCATTCCGGCCAAGTCGAGATCCCAGGGGCAGCAGCTCGATGCGATCGACGCGAAGCTCGCCGGATTGAAGCGCGGCGTCGATCCGTCTCTCGCGGCGACCTGGTTGACCCAGAATCGGCAACCTGTTCCCGAGACACGCGGCTGGGAGATCTCTCCCGTTTACCCCTACCCGAACTTCGACCGGGCTTTCGACGATGTCCAACCGGGAGAGCCCGGCGCGGCGACCGCCGCCTGGAAGCCGTTCAAGTTCGAGCTCGGAAAGGACTTCGCCGGCATCATCGGCAAGGACAATGCCTCCGTTTACGTGCGAGGCACCGTGACGATTCCCGCCGCGCGATCCATGACGCTGTTCGTCTCCAGCGACGACGGGGTGAAGCTTTGGCTTAACGGCAAGCCGATCCATTCGCACAAGATCGGTCGCGGGCTGGCACAAGGCTCGGACCCGGTTCGGGCCGACTTCAAGGCCGGAGACAACGAACTGATCGCGAAGGTGATCAACGGGGTGGAGCCCGACGGCCTGAACATCCGATTTGCCGACCCGAACGACGCGAGAATCGACAAGGCGCTCGCATCGTTCAAGGCGAAGCCGAGCGACTCGGCGGCCGTCTCGGAGCTTCAGGATCTCTTCCTCGTCGCCGGCCCCGCCTCTTCGCCGGCCGACGAGTATCACCGGCTCAACGAAGAGAAAGCCCGCATCGAAGCCGCGATCCCGATGACCCTCATCGCCCGGGAGATGGCGCAGCCGCGACCCACGTTCATCCTGAAGCGCGGCGAGTACGACCAGAAGGGCGACCCGGTCACGCGCCACATTCCCCCTGCGCTCGGCACGCTCCGCCCCGGACTGCCGAACGATCGATTGGGGCTCGCGACCTGGATGACCCAAAGTTCGAATCCGCTCGTGGCGCGGGTCTTCGTGAACCGCCTTTGGCAGCAGCACTTCGGTATCGGCATCGTCAAGACGGTGGACGACTTCGGCAATCAGGGCGAGTGGCCGATGGATCAGCCCCTCCTCGACTACCTCGCGGTCAGTTTCGTCAAGAACGGCTGGAGCGTGAAAAAGCTGAATCGCCTCATCGTAACGTCCGCCACTTTCCGCCAGAGTTCGCGAATCTCACCCCTGAAGCTCGCGAAGGACCCCGAGAATCGGCTGATCTCGCGCGGCCCCCGGTTCCGTCTCGATGCGGAAGTGATCCGCGACAAGGCGCTCGACGCGGGCGGGCTTCTCGTGGAAAGGATCGGTGGCCACGGGGTCAAACCGTATCAGCCGGACGGCCTTTGGGAAGGCAGCTCCGACCCAGCGAGCGGGACCCACGTCTACGCCCGCGATCACGGGACGGATCTCTACCGGCGGAGCCTCTATCTCTTTTGGAAGCGGACGAGCCCGCCTCCCGTCATGGTCACCCTGGACGCGCCCCTGCGCGACACCTGCATCGTTCGGCGAAGCACGACGGACACGCCGTTGCAGGCGCTGGCGATCCTCAACGAGCCGGCCTTTTTGGAATCGAGCCGCACGATGGCGATCCGCGTCCTCAAGGCCCCCGGAAACGACGATCGGCGATTGCACGACCTTTTCGACCTGACCCTCGGACGGGCTCCCCATCCCCGGGAGATTACGCTCCTGCGCGCGGCGCTCACGCGCTACCGCCATCGTTACGTCGCGGATCTTTCGGCGGCGCAGAAACTCCTGAACGTCGGTGACGCCCCCCAGGACAAGGCCATTCCGGCGCCGGAGCAAGCCGCCTGGATGATCGTCTGCTCCAGCCTCATGAACACCGACGAGTTCGTCACCCAACACTAGCCATGGACCCGATTACCGAAGCCGAACTGATGATGACCCGCCGACAGCTGTTCGGCAAGGCGACCTTGGGCGTCGGCACGGCGGCCCTCAGTCGTCTGCTCGGCGTGGGCGGGCTCACGTCGCTCGCCGGGTTGGCCTCCTCGGCGGTCGCGCAGGCGAAGCACGGCGTGCTGGGGATGCCCAGCTTCGCGCCGAAGGCCAAGTCCGTCATCTATCTCTTTATGAGCGGCGGGCCGAGTCAGTTGGACCTCTGGGACTACAAGCCGAAGCTCAACGACCTGTTCAACGCGGACCTCCCCGACCACATTCGGCACGGCCAGCGCGTGACGACGATGACGAGCGGCCAGGCGCGATTCCCGATCGCCCCCTCGAAGTACAAATTCACCAAGCACGACAATGAGGACGAGGGCGTCTGGGTCAGCGAGCTTTTGCCGCACACGGCGAGCGTGGTCAACGAGTTGTGCGTGGTGCGGTCGATGTGGACCGAGTCGATCAATCACGACCCCGCCACGACGTTCATGCAGACCGGAAGTCCCCTTCCGGGACGGCCAAGCATGGGGGCTTGGATGAGCTACGGCCTCGGAAGCATGAACGAGAACCTGCCAACTTACGTGGTTCTCCACAGCAAGGTAACGAGCGGCAAGCCCAACCAGCCCGTCTATCCGCGCCTTTGGGGATCGGGCTTTCTTCCGAGCCAGTATCAGGGGGTCAGCCTTCGCTCTTCGGGCGATCCCGTTCTGTATCTCAAAGACCCCGACGGCATGGATCGCAAAACCCGCCGTGCCATGCTCGACGACGTCGCCGAGCTCAATCACGAGTCGCTGGGCGCCTTCGGCGACCCGGAGATTTCGGCCCGGATCGAACAGTACGAGCTCGCCTACCGGCTCCAGTCCAGCGTTCCGGACCTGATGGACCTAAGCAAGGAGACGCCGGAGACGTTCGAGCTTTACGGCAAGGAGGCCCACGAGCCGGGTACGTTCGCCGCCAACTGCCTGCTCGCCCGCCGAATGGTGCAAAGCGGGGTCCGGTGTATTCAGATCTTCCATCGCGGGTGGGATCTGCATTCCGACCTCGGCGTCGACCTGCCGTCGCAGACCAAGGACGTGGACCAGGCGTGCGCGGCGCTCATCAAAGACCTGAAGAGAACGGGGCTTCTCGACGAGACGTTGGTGATCTGGGGCGGCGAGTTCGGACGGACCGTGTACAGCCAGGGACCGTTGACGCACGATAATTACGGCCGAGACCACCACCCCCGGGCGTTCACCGTCTGGATGGCGAGGGGCGGCGTCAAGCCAGGCATCGCGTACGGCAACACGGACGACTATGGCTATAACATCGTCAACCAG
>CAXUKB010000294.1:0-6272 GCA_964251345.1 uncultured Fimbriimonas sp.
TGCAGGAGGTCAGCGGTTCGACCCCGCTATTCTCCACCACCTTTCGAACCTACAAAGGGTTCTCGACCTCGTCGAGAACCCTTTTTTCAGTACCTGGCGATGCGAAAACTCGCCGCAAGGCACCTGATTCGACCCGAACCCAGAAGGGTAGGAACGAGCCGACTCAAGCCTCGCCTTTACTTCGATGCGTGGCGGCGCAGAAGGTCGAGCACGGCGAACGCGCTGACCTCGGGAGGCAACTGGATCGGCATGAAGGCCACGCCGCCGAATAGATTGCCCGCCGAAGTGGTGGAGCTCGCCGAATCTCCCTCGGTCCCTACGGGAAACCGTCGTCCCCCAGATTCCCTAGGACCGGATCAGGCGGTAGGGCGGGGCGGTGCTGGAGAAGTCGGCGTTGAGCTTGGCGAGGAGATCGCCCGCTCCGAGCACGATGCCCTGCGACGGTTCGTCCGACTCGGTAAACGCCTCGTACGGAATTCCGACCTTGCCGCCCCCCAGGTTGTAGAAGTAGGTCAAGTTGAACTGATTCGCTCCCACTCCCTGAGCAGAGTTCACGTAGTGCTGGTACGTGCCGTCGAGCAGCCCCTCGAGCGTGAGGACCGGCACGCTTTGGGTCGTGATGTCGGCGTAGGAGATGGAGCCGACGGCGGTGAACGTCGGCGAGCCGTTGTCGTCCGTTCCGGTGATCTTCTGGATGGTGTAGCCCGCAGTCGGCTGGGGGGCCAAATCGAAGGCGAGAAAGTGCCATCCCGAGACGGAGTGCCTCGTGTTCCCGAAGCCGTCCGGATTTGAGATCAGTCCCGAGACGAACGGCGTAATCGTGAGATTGCCCGTCGTCGTTCCGCCAAGCGTCACCTTGGCCGTGGCGCGCCCAAACTCCGTCTTGGTTCCGTTCGCCGCCTTGATGTAGCCGACGACGGTGACGGTAATCGCGGTCGTGTCGCTCCCCGTGGTGACGAGGTCCACCGAGGTGCTGGCGGTCTCGATCGAGTTCCCGACGACACCGTCGGAGCTCGAAAGCGTGGCGAAGGCGCTCGTCTGGCTCCAGTCGTAGACGAGCGTCCCGGTCGTGCCCGCCGGGGGCGCCACGGTGAACGTCTGACGGCTTCCCGCGGCGATCGATGCGCTCGTCGGGCTTAGAATCAGGGTCGGCTTGACGAGATTGACCGTCCAGACGTCGCCCGGATTCGACACACCAAGGTCGTGGGCGACCGCGAGCAGGTCGCCGGCGGCCAGCCCAACGTTCACCACGGCGAACGCCGCGTTGATCATCCGGATGGCAAGCGCGAGCGTTCGCTGGCTGAGGCTGCGGCCCGCCTGATCGATGGCGTCCTGCTCAAGGAGGCTGATGTAGGGCTTGAGGGCATCCTTTACGCCTTGGCTGACGATGTCGCTCGTCGCGACGAGCTGCACCATGTCGGCGATCACCTCGCTGTAAGCCCCCGCCTCCGCCTTGGCGAGCAGGGTCTTCAGGGTGACGTCCTCGATTCGGTAAAGGGCGTCGTACAGCACTCCCACCACAGCGTCGTTTTTGAAGAACGAGCGGATGCCCCAGAGCTCCAGAATATAGCCCAGCGCCACGTCGAAGATCGCCTCGATGACGTTGAGCCGCTTCACCTCGGTGCGCCAGCCGTCGACCGCCGCCGAGTACTTCGGATCGGCATAGAACGCCGGCTCGGAGTTGCCCGAGGCGCCCAGGACCACGATTTCGAAGTCGGTGCGGACGGTGCTTGGCTGCAGGCTAAAGAAGATCTGGGACGTCGTGACCGGCACAAAGGCGGTGTCGCCGGACAGCAGTCCTTCCACGGTCGAAAAGAGGCCGAGCGCGGCGGTGCCGTTCACATCGAGCGGCGCTCCCACGGCGGCGGCCTGAGAATAGGTGGTCGCCGTCCCGTCGCTCGCCGTCTCTGCCGTGCGATAAACGAGGAGCTGGCACCGACGGCGGTAGTGGTTAGTCCCCCGCACCGCGACCGAACTCTCCTCCTGAAGCACCTCGAAGCCGCTCTGGGCCGCCGTTGGCTGGACGAGGAGGTTGGGGAGGGGATCGGCGCGGGACACGGCGCGAGCGATCGCCTGGACGGTCGCGCCGCCGAGCCCAGAGTGGGCCGCCTCGAGGGCTTGCCCGATCGCGGCGTTTCCGTTCTGAATCGCGTTCGGGTCGTTCGCCACCTGAGTCGCGATCACGCCGGCAAGGGTGGCGGCCGCAGGGTGCAACTCCAATAAGGCGAGGATCTGCGCCTTGTCCGAAGAAGGAACGGTGGGGCCGCCGATCCGCATGAAAAGGAGTGCGACCGCCGTGGAAGTCGCGTCGATCGTGGTCGTTCGCTTGCTCGGATCGACGAACCCGAAAAGCACACCATTTCCGCCCGCGTCTGTGACCACCGCGAAAGAGGCGTAGGCGGCCTGGACCTTCGTCACGACGACTCCACCCGCAGGGACCGCCACTTGGGCGAAGCCGTTGAGCACCGTCAGCGTCGTGAGGCCGAGGGTCGAGCCGGAAGGCAAAACGACCTGCACCTTGGCCGTAGTTGTCTTCTTGCTCCCGCCGCTTCCATGACCGCCGCAGCCGACGAGCGCGAGCGGGCCGGCAAGAACGATCCCTCCCGCCGTGATGAGGAACTGCCGACGGCCCCAAAGCGACGGGCTCTCTTCCGAAACGTAATCCATGACTTCGGTCCAACGTACTCGCGCACCGTCAACCAACGTCAACTGCCGCCTGGAGAAGTCGTGGTGCGTTCGAGAGACGATAAAGGGTGAAAAGCGCTTGGACGGTTCGGCGGCTTCTCAACGTGAAGGGCTTACTGGCCCTCTTGGTGGTCGATCGGCAGTCTAGAATCAATCGCCGCAAGACGGCCGAGATCCTCTGGCTCTTCGGCGATCCCTTGGGAAAGGCGCGGTCGAAGCTTCTCGCCAGCACCTTCGGCTCGCTTCAGACTTCGATCTCAAATCGGACTACGAACGGAGCGATCTCCGGAAAGACGGATTGGTGCCCGGCCATGAGGGCGACTGGTTCGAGGAGGTTCAGGTAAGCGACGTCGCGCATGGAGGCGGGGTGGAGGATCGCCTTCGATCCTGTCGAGTTTCGTTGCGGTTCTCGACCGGTATCGGGTCCGCGATTCCGAAAAGGCGATCGGATTCATGCTGACCGATCATGATGGAGGCTCCCGACCTGATCGTCCCTCCGACGGGCCACTATTCGGCGTGGACCGTCTGCGCGAATTCTTCGATCGTCAGAGCCGACGATTCGGCCCTCTCGGGGTGAAAGAACACCACGAAGCCAAGGCGGAGCGGGTTTGGCGGCTCTTCGAAGAGCCGGGAACGGGGCTTTTGCACGCGGAGGCGGAGCGGAGGGGAATCTCTGCGATGGATCGCGGCGGACGCGGTCCGAAGATGCTAGAGTTGAACTGCGGCTCAGGCGGGACCGCGGTAGCATGCGCGCCTAGGCTTCGCGGTCACCGCAATCGAACTCTCGCCCGTGGCGGCGGGATTCGCTCGAGACCTCGCCGCGACGGAACCGGTTAATCCGCCGGACGTTCGCAATGGCGATTTTCAGACCGCCGACCTTGGCGAGGGGTACGAGGCGGTGACCTACTGGAGCGGCTTCGGCGTCGGCTCCGACCACGAGCAACGGCTCCTCCTGACCCGTGCCGCGCGCGAGTGGCTCGTCCCCTACGGACGAATGATCGTCGAGGTCTCCAACCCCACCTGGTGGGCGCGCGTGCCATCGGAGCCGACGCGGCACGAGGATCTCGATTCCTGGCAGCAGACGCTTTTCGATGCGGCGACGTGCTGCCGCCTCGATTACTGGTGGTCGCAGGAGGATGCCGGCGACCTCACCGCCTAGGCCGTGCGATGCTACAGCCCACCCGATTTCGCGCTGTTGCTCCGGGGAACGGGCCTGACCATCGACTTTCTTGAGGCCGATGGCGTCCCGGGTCTATCGGAGCTGGACGACGCCGAGTTCTACCTCGCGGTGCTGCGCCGCCTTGCATCGTAGAACCTGTTGGAAGGAAAAGCAGAGGTCCGAGACTCGGGTTGCCCTCCTCGCGAAACGGTAAAATCCCGTTCTGTGTCCCCGTCTCCTCGCCTAAGCGTCGTGGTGCCCGCGTACAACGAGGCGGACCGTCTTCCCCGGACGCTGCTTCGTCTGGACGAGTACTACCGTTCTCAGCCCTACGCCTGGGAGGTGACCGTGGTGAGCGACGGATCCTCGGACGCGACGGAGCGGGTGGTGGAGGAGTTCGCGGCGTCCCACCCCGGCTTCTCGCTTCTCGCGTACTCGCCCAACCGGGGCAAGGGCCACGCGGTTCGCGTCGGCATGCTGCGCGCGACGGGCGAACGCGTACTGTTCTGCGACGCCGATCTGGCCACCCCTCAGGAGGAGACGGAGAAGCTCATGGCCCATCTCGACGCGGGCGCGGACGTAGCGATCGGCTCGCGTCCCCTCGCGGAGAGCCGCTTGGAGGTGCGCCAGCCGTGGTACCGCGAGCTTCTCGGGCGACTGTTCAACCAGGCGGTGCAGTTGCTCGCGGTGCGGGGAATCGATGACACGCAGTGCGGCTTCAAGCTCTTCACCCGCGAGGCGGCCCAGGCGACGTTCCGCCGGTGCGCCCTCGACGGCTTCTCCTTCGACCTTGCGGCAATCATGGTCGCGCGCGATCTAGGGTTGCGCATCGACGAGGTGCCCGTGCGCTGGCGCCACCAGGAGGGATCCAAAGTCGTGCTCCTGAGGGACGGCCCCCGAATGCTCAAGGATCTCGTCGGACTCAGGCTCAAAGGAAAGAAGATCCGGATGGAGTTCAAGGATAGGGAGGCGCTTGGGTAGCGCCTCATGCCGAGTTAGCCGCTGAGCGGCAGCACCATCTGGGGGGCGGCCACTTGGTGGTCTTGGGCGATCTCCGCGACCGCCGTGCCCACCGCGAAGTACTCGATGATGTGCGAGCCCCAGCCATGCGAGCTTTCGTCGACCCGCGCGCCGACGATGCCGACGGCCTGATCCCGCTCGGCCTCCGCCTGCATCCGAGACAGCGCCAACTCGCGGGCGTCGTAAAGCGCCTGGGTAAAGTTCTCCATCTCCACGTTTCGCCCAACGCGCTTGAGCGCCTGCATAAAGCCCTGATGCGCGACGTGGTAGACGCAGGTCCCCATGGTGAGCGCCACGGGCCGGTACCCCGCTTGCAAGAGGGTCCAAAAGTCCTGGCCGTTAAGGTCCGAAGTGAAAGGCCGATTGTCGGGCGTACGCCACGAGCCCGACTTCGTCGAACGGATGGCGGTGCCGATCGCCATAAACTCGGCGAGGTTCTCGCCCCACTCCTGACGGTTGACGATCAGCCGCACGCCCACGACGCCGTCCGCCCCCAAGACGTCGGCCTCCTCCTCCATGCGCGTCATCGCGAGCTCGCGGGCGTGGTACATCGCCTGGGTAAGCACGTCCAGTTCCTGGTTTTGGAACATCCCGGGAATCTGAATACCGATGTGGTAGATCGACGACCCCATCACCAGGCCGAGTGGCTCGAAGCCCGCCTGCTTGACGAGCAAGAACTCGTTGACCGAGAGATCGCTCGTAAACAGGCGCGGCTTGGGTCCGCTTCCCCGCATCTCCTGGAGGCGCTTTACGGCGGCCTCGGGAAGGCCCTGCATCGATCCCTGCGTGTAGTCGCTCATCTTTTTCTACCCATTCCCCGAGATTCGTTCGGATGATGGAAGGGGCCTCTCAATGGGCATACGCTACCTCAAGGGCACGACCGTCAGCGTTCGAGCGGGCGGCGACGCACCGGGATCGCGCGCGACCGCGGTGCCGACGGCGGTGAACGTGACGAGCAGATCGCGCCGGGCGGGCCGGTTCTCGCCTCGCTCGACGTGGCGCTCCTCGACCTTCGGGTGCAGGCTGACCCCCACGATTCCTTCCGCGCCCACCGCCTGCGCCTCGGCGGTCATCCGGCTCATCGCGAGGTGACGTGCGTTGTAAAGCGCCTGGGTGTAGCCCACCAGTTCCTGGTTGTTCCAAGCGCCGCCGAACCAGCCGCCGACCTGCGCGTTCTGCGTCTGCGCGTCCCCCACTTGGTACCAGGTGCAGTTGCCCAGGCAGAACCCCACCGGCCGGTAGCCCGCCTGGCGGAGAGCCCAATGATCGGCCCCCGAAAGATCGGAAAGGAACGGCTCGCTCTGGAGCGGCGGCGCGCCGGTTCGCCCGACGGCGGTGCCCAGGGCATAGAACTCGAGCAGCCCCGCCGAGCCCTCGAACTCCTTCACCTGTAGCCGCACCCCCACGA
>CAXUKB010000295.1:0-6218 GCA_964251345.1 uncultured Fimbriimonas sp.
GCATCATCGTCGTGGAAGGCGAAAGCGGCCAAGTCGGGCTCATCGTGGATGAAGTCTGCGAAGTCAGCGCCCTCTCCGGTGCGACCGTCGAGCCGCCCCCCAGCCTGATCGGCGCCTCGGGCGACTGCGTGCGCGGCGTGGCTCGCCGCGACGATCGGCTCATCGCCCTTCTCGATCTCGACCGCACCTTGGAGGCCTAACGATGGCTGTCGACCTCGATATGAGCCAGTACCTCGACCTCTTCGTTCAAGAGGCCGAGGAAGGGTTGGCGATCTTGGAGCGCGAGTTGCTGCTCTTGGAGCGTGCGCCGACCGCCGAGCGCATCGACTTGGTTTTTCGTGCGGCTCACACCCTCAAGGGTTCGTCGCGGGCGATGGGCTTCGGCGGCATCGCCGACGTCACCCACGAGATGGAAAACGTGCTCGACGCCGTTCGCGGGGGGAGTCTCGCCGTGACGGTCGAAATCGCCGACGCCCTTCTCGCCTGCTTAGACGCCCTTCGCACGAGAGTCGAAGGCATCGCATCCGGCGCCGGCGACGTCCCGGCGGATGGCGATCTCGTCGCCCGGCTCCAAAGCTTCCTCGGCGAGACCGCTCCCTCCGCCGTGGCGAGCGACCTCCCGCCCGACATTGCCGAGGCGCTTGGCCTTGCCGCCGCCGAGCGTCCGGTGATGCGTGCCCGCGTCGTGCTCACGGCCGACTGCGTGATGAAGTACGTCCGCGCCTTCATGGCCATTCAGGCGGTGGGGGAGCAAGGCGAGCTTCTTGCCTCGGTGCCGGATGCGCAAGCCCTTGAGGACGAGGCGTTCGAGCGAGAGTTCACGCTTTTCTTTCACACCGAAGACACTCCGGAGCGGGTCGAAAAGCGACTTCACGGTGTCGGGGAGATCGCCGAGGCGGAGGTCGCTCCGTACGGTGCCTCGGCCACCATCGTCACGGACACGGTCGTTCGCGAGACACCTTTGCCGATCGAGGCGGGCGACCCGACGCCCATGCCTCGGCCCGGCGGTTCGACGACGGTACGCGTCGACGTGGCTCGGCTCGACGAGCTGATGAACCTCGTCGGCGAGTTGGTGATCGACCGTGCCCGGATCGCGGGCATCGGCGCCGCGTTGGCGGCCCGCTACACGCTCGACGAGCATCTCGAAGCGCTGGCCGAAACCACGGGCCACCTCGCGCGCATCGCCGCCGACCTTCAGGACGGCCTGATGAAGACGCGAATGATGCCGATCGAGACCGTCTTCAACCGATTTCCTCGTATGGTTCGGGATCTCGCGAACAATCTTGGCAAGGAAGTCGAGCTAGAACTGCGGGGTGGTGAGACCGAGCTCGACCGCTCCGTTCTCGAGGTGATCGGCGACCCGCTGATTCATATCCTGCGGAACTCCATCGACCACGGTCTCGAGCTGCCGGACGCGCGCGGCGACAAGCCGCGGCAAGGCCGGGTCATCCTTTCGGCCCGCCACCAGGAAAACCACATCGTCATCGAGATCGAAGACGATGGGCGCGGTATCGACACCGAGCGTCTCAAAACGAAGGCGATCGAAAACGGCATCGTTTCGGCGGAGGTCGCGGAGCGCATGAACGAGCGGGACGCGCTAAATCTGATCTTTTCGAGCGGATTCTCGACGGCCGCTCAGGTGTCGGAAGTTTCTGGACGGGGCGTAGGGATGGATATCGTCCGATCCAACCTCCAAAAGCTCGGCGGCCTCGTCGACTTGGAGACGACGGTAGGGAAGGGAACGAAGTTTACGCTCCGCCTGCCACTTACGCTCGCCATCATCCGCGGCCTGCTCGTGCGGGTCGCGAACGTCGTGTACGTGTTGCCGCTGGGCTCGGTCGTGGAGACCCTCCGGGTGGCGACGCAGGACATTCAGTCCGTTCGAGGCCGCGAAGTGGTGGTCATTCGGGGTGAGACGGTGCCCCTCGTCCGGCTGCGCCGGACTTTCGGTCGCGTTGGAGCGGCCAGCGAGCCGTCCGCCGACGCCGCCTATGTGGTGGTCGTCGGCCTTGCCGATCGCCGGTTAGGGCTGGTGGTCGATCGTTTGGTCGGGGAACAAGAAGTGGTGATTAAGTCTCTCAATCGGTTCTGCGGCGAGGTGCGAGGCATCTCGGGCGCCACCATCCTTGGCGATGGAAACGTCGCCCTTATCGTGGATGTAAACGGCATCGTGGCGGAGGCCGTGCAATGACGACCGTCGTCGATGCGCTCGCCGGCATTCCCGCCCTTCCGGTGGCGGTTGCCAAGGTATTGGAGGAGACCGGACGGGACGAGCCGGATGCGCGGATCATCGCAAAGGCGATCGAGACCGACGCGGGGCTGGCGGCCAAGATGCTGTCCCTCGTCAACTCGCCGTACTACGGGCTCAACGGCACGGTGACGAGCCTCAACCAGGCCGTCATGATCGTGGGGATGCGCCAAGTTCGCAACGTCGCCCTCGCCGTCGGCGCGCTTCGCTCGATTCCGGGCATCCCGCCGCACATCATCGACGCATTCCTCGATCGTGCCATGACGACGGGTAAGACTGCCCGGGCGATGGCGGTCAAGGCGGGCCTTTCCACCGTCGAGGCCGACACCGCGCACGTGGGAGGCCTGCTGCGGGGCGTGGGTTTTCTCGTCGCCTTGCGCATGGGGAATCGATCTCCCAACGACGCCGAGATCGCTCGACTTGCCCGGCTGCTGCTCGAGCGATGGAAGTTGCCGTCGTCGATCGTGGACGCGGTCGGCGACAGCGCGGGTCCGTTCGTTTCGGGTGAGCCGGCACGCGCCGCTCACGCCATTCATGTCGCTTGCCTCGTGATCGAGAGTCGCCCGACGCAGGTCTTGCCCGAGGCGATGGCGGTGCTGAATCTTCAGCCCGAGAATCTCGAGTTCTACGACCCGCTGGCAAGGTAGACCCTCTCCCGGCCTCGCGCCTATACTGGCGTTATGCAGAAAGCGTTAAGCCCCGGAGCGATTGGGGTGAAGGCCGCGACCATCGAGGACGCGGCGGAAGCCGCCCGGACGGGCGGCTTCGTCGCGGTCGAGATCTCACCCAAAGAGGTCGTTGAGCGTGGCGTCGAATCGTCGCGCGAGGCGCTTGGTGGAATCGCGGTGTCGGGCTTCGGCGTACCGTTCGATTGGCGCAACGAACACCACACCTGGGAGCACGGCCTCAGCGATCTTCCCGCCCAAGCGGCGGCGATGTCGGCGTTGGGCTGCCGCCGCTGTACCACCTGGATCATGCCGATGAGCGACTCCCGCGAGTTCGCGGACAACCGTGATTTCCACGTCGCCCGCCTTTCGCCGATCGCCCGGATTCTGGCCGCGGAAGGCGTCGACTTCGGCCTCGAGTACGTGGGGCCGAAGACCCTTTGGAGCAAGGGTAAGTACCCCTTCGTTCACACGATGAGCGGAATGCTCGACCTTGGGGCGGAGATCGGAACGAACGTCGGCCTCCTGCTCGATGCGTGGCACTGGTACACCTCGCACGAGACCCAGGGCGACATTCGGGCGCTCCGTCCCGAGCAGGTGGTGTACGTTCACGTTAACGACGCTCCGCTCGGACTCGACGTCGACGAGCAGGTCGACCACACCCGCGCCTTGCCAGGCGAGACGGGCGTGATCGACCTTCAGGGCTTCATGGCCGCTCTGCGGGAAACCGGCTACGACGGCCCGGTCGTATGCGAGCCGTTCAAGAAAGAGCTCGCCGACCTTCCCGACGACGCCGCGCGGCTCAAGACGGTGGGGGACGCGATGGATCGCTTGCTCCGTTCGTAGGTTCGAACGACCTACTGGAGCAAGATGTTCTGCACCGCCTCCGCGTAGGTCGGATGGGTTACGACCGCCTCCCGGAGCAAGGAGGCGGGCAGCTTGCCCACCATGAGCAGGGCGTAGAGATGAATGAGGTCGGCGCCCGACGCACCGAACATCGTCGCGCCCAAGATCATGTCGTTTTCCCGCTCGAGCAGAACCTTGATCCAGCCCTTCGTCTCCCGCGCTTCGCTCGCATGGGCGTTGTTCGCCATGTCGAAGTGCAGCGTGTCGAACGATTCGCCCTTCTCCTTTGCCTCCTTTTCGGTCATGCCGACCCGTCCCAGCGGCGGATCGGTGAACACGGCGTAAGGCACGACCCGGTCGGTCGTGTGGCCGTTGTCCGCGAGGACCGCGCCCAAGACGATCCGGGCGTCGTCCCAAGCGGTGTGCGTGAACATCGGCCCGCCCCGCGCGTCGCCCGTGCAGAAGACCTTCGGTTCGACGGTACGGAGCCGCTCGTCCACCTTGACGAATCCCTTGTCGTCCCGTTCGATTCCGAGCGTCTCGAGTCCAAGGTCGCCGGTGTTCGGTTGGCGTCCGACGGCGACGAAGAGCGCGTCGGTGGCGAGCGGCTTGCCGCCGCAATCGAGCAGAATGCCGCCGTCGGTCATCTTGACCTCGCCGTACTTCGTGCCGAGGACGAACCGAACGCCTTCCTCTTCGAGCATCTTCTGAACCGCTTCGCTCACATCGGGATCCTCGCGGGCTAGGATCTGGTCTCCCGTGTCCACCACGGTGACCTCTTCCACGCCCATGCGCCGGTAAAACTGGCTCATTTCGATGGAGATGTAACCGCCCCCGAGAAGGGCGATGCGGCGGGGAAGCGTTTGCTGGTACAGCCAGTTTTCCGCGGTAAGGCAGGGGATCGACGAAAGGCCTTCAATCTTCGGCATCAGGCTTCGCGTGCCCACGTCAATCACGACGCGATCGGCAAGATAGCGACCCGCGCCTTCCACTTCGACCACGACTTTGTCGCCTTCGCGGCCGGCGAGTCGCGCGTGCCCATGCACGAGTTTTTCACCGAACCGGTCGGCCACGCCCTTTCGGGAAACCAGCGCCTCTTGCCGCGCGAGTTCGAGAACGCGCGCGTAGTCGGGCCGAACCGTCGGGATCGAGATCCCGAACTCGTCGCCTCGCCTCGCCAGCGAGGCGAGGCGGGCACTTTCGATCGCCGTTTTACTCGGGGTGCATCCGAAATTGACGCACGAGCCGCCGGGGTTCTTGCGCTCGGCGACAAAGACCTTCAGGCCCTTGCCGCAGCACTTTTCGACGATCTCCTCGGCGGACTGGCCCGATCCGATCACGAAGAGGTCGCATGTGCTGGAGATCACGACTCGCTTCTACTCGGGTTCCCGCTCGGCCGTCCGCGCGCCCTTGCCGACGCGAAGACCGTTCCCCTCGTCCTTTAAAGGGTGATCGTAGGGGAGAGGCTTCGGTTCGTCGACGTAAGGGGCGAAGAGCCACCGGAAGGATTGTGCGATACGGTTTATCGGGGACTGACCTCGACTCCGAAGACGTTGCCGCCACGTCTCTTTTACGACCACGAGGGCTCCGGTATTTTCGAGGCGATTACCGACCTTCCGGAGTACTATCCCACGCGAACCGAAGCGGCGATTTTGGAGCGTCACGCGGCGGAGATCGTCGCTCGAGCGGGCGAAGGCCTTACGATGCTTGAGTTCGGTTCGGGCTCCTCGCGGAAGACCCGTCTTCTCATCGAGGCCGTACTCGAACGCCAAGGGGCGCTCGAGTACGTGCCCATCGACATCAGCCGCGCATTCCTGCGCGAATCTTCCGAGGCGCTCTTGTCGGAGTACAAGGGGCTGACGATCACCGCCCTCGCGGGCGAGTACTTCGACGCGGCGAACGCCATGCCGCCCGCCGATGGGCCGCGCCTGATTCTCTTCCTCGGCTCGAACATTGGAAATCTCTCGAACGACGAAGCGATCGAGTTCCTCTCCCGGGTAAGGAAGGGAATGGGCCCGGCCGACCGGCTTCTGATCGGAACCGACCTCGTTAAGGACGTTGCCACGCTCGAAGCCGCGTATGACGACGCGCAGGGCGTTACCGCGCGTTTCAACTTGAATCTCTTGGAACGCATCAACCGTGAACTCGGCGGACGCTTCGACTCAGGAGCCTTTCGTCACGCCGCGCCTTGGGACTCGGAGCACGACCGCATCGAAATGCGTTTGGTAAGCCTTGCCGACCAGCGCGTGCGGATCGACGACCTCGACACGGAGTTCGCCTTCGCCGAAGGCGAGGTGATCGTTACCGAGTGGAGTCAGAAGTACACTCCGACGAGCTTCACCGCTCTCTGCGACGCCGCGGGCCTCGAGATCGTCGCGCGTTGGACCGACGACCGCGAGTGGTTTGCGGAGTGGATGCTCGGCCCGGTCTAGCGCTCGTCTCTTCCCCCGGGTTTCGAC
>CAXUKB010000296.1:0-6200 GCA_964251345.1 uncultured Fimbriimonas sp.
GCTTGGTTCGGATAGTCGATCCAGACCCGAAGCACGATCCGCTTGTCCTTGGAGCCGGGCGAGTGCACCGTCTTGGCCTCCCACTCCGCGAACCGGAATTCGCTCTCCTTCGGCTCCAGCTCGCGCCAAGAGGTCTCGTAGAACGACATCGTCGTCGGCACTCCCGCGTAGTCGCCGCCCGGCACGTAGGGCGCGTAGCCCTTGAGCGGATTCGAGACCGGGCCAGGCCCCGCCGCGAGGGGCGCGAACGTTGGAACGAGCAGAGAGAGAAGGGGGAGCATCGGTCTTAAAAGTGGTCGAGTCCCGAGAACCAGGCGTTGGGCGGCATCGCGCCGCCCCGGAGCATCCCGCCCGGGCGAACGTCCGGCGTCCCGATTTCGAGATTGCCGTGGAGCGTCGCCGTTCCGCCCGCCCAAGCGGCCGCGCCGAGCACGAGCCGCTTCCTTGCGGCCTCGTCGCCCGCGGTCTCCTCGATCGTCAACGATTCGCCTCGACGCGCGACGAGGTAAGCGTCCGGCGCGGTCCAAATCAGACGGTCCGTTAAGCGGGGCGCGACGACGTTCCGCCACCACGCCTCGTCGCGGAGGAGGGCGAAAGGCGGCGGGTCTTGGGCGTAAAGCGCGGCCATCCGCTCGAGGTCGGGGGCGGCCTCGTCGGGCGCGATGGCCTTCTTCTGGCTCTGGATCCTCCGAATCGTCTCGTCGGTCGCCTGCCAGCCGAGACGCGCGTAGTGGTGGGGGACGCCGGTGAAGAGATAGGAAAGGTCGATCCCTTCGCCTTTCATCCCGCGAATCGCCTCGTTGAGAAGATCCGTCGAGAGGCCCCGGCCACGAGCCGATTCGTGCGTGGCGACGTTCGCCACGCACCCGACCTCCGCGCCGTTCAGCGGCAAGACGTAGACCTGGACCGTCGAGAGAAGCTCACCCGCTTCCGTGTGGAAGAACGTGCGCCGCCGCCCTTCGGGCACCGCCGACCAGACGCCGGTGAACACGCCTTCAGGCACGCCGAAGACCTCCGTCCAGAAAGGAAGGAGGCGTTCGAGGCTTAGGGCGGGAGCGGCGGTGGGCGACATTGGACGTGGGACTATGTTAAAGCGGTTTTCCGTCGTTCGCACGGCAATTTTCGTCCGAAAAACTGGTCAATCGATTGACCAAAAAAATGGGCTCGGCCCGGTGTTACAGTAGGCGGGTACGTCATGGAACGCCCTCTTTCCTTCGTCCTGCTCGGAGCGGGCGGACGCGGCCGCATGTTTTCCGAGTGGCTGCACGACCATGTCGGCCCTGGCGCCATCGTCGCCGTCGCCGAACCGGACCCCGCCCGACGCGAGCGGATCGGCGTCGCCCACGGCATCCCCTCCGAGCGGCGCTACGCGACCTGGCAGGAGCTTCTCGCCCAGCCGCGCCTCGGAGACGTCGCGATCAACGCCACCATGGACCGCGAGCACATCGCCTCGGCGGTCGCGGCCATGCGCGGCGGCTACCACATGCTCCTCGAGAAGCCCATGGCGACGTCCTTGGAAGACTGCGTGGAGATCGACCGGGTGCGCCGGGAGACCGGTCGGATCGTCAGCGTCTGCCACAGCCTGCGCTACCACGCCCTCTACGCCGAGGTCCGCCGCGTGCTGCGTTCCGGGGCGATCGGCGAGATCGTGTCGCTCGACCAATTGGAGGGCGTCGAGCACGTCCATCAGTCGCACTCCTTCGTGCGCGGCAACTGGGGCAACGAGGAGCGCAGCACCTTCATGCTGCTCGCCAAAAGCTGCCACGACCTCGACATCATCGCGGATCTGGTCGACCTTCCCTGCGAGCGGGTCTCGTCCTACGGCAGCCTCAAGTACTTCGACGAGGCCCACGCCCCCCAGGGCGCGCCGGAGTACTGCGTTCAGGGCTGCCCCGTCGCCGCCAAGTGCCCCTACTACGCTCCCAAGGTGTACGGCAGGCCCAACGGCTGGGCCGACCACGCGGGCCTTTCGGGGCTCGGCCATCGCGAGCTTCTTCAGGCGCTGGAGACCAGCCCCTACGGCCGCTGCGTGTTCCGCACCGACAACGACGTCGTCGACCATCAGGTCGTCGCGATGGAGTTCGAGGGCGGCGTCACCGCGACCTTCACCATGACCGCCTTCACGCCTTTCCAAGACCGGGTGCTGCGCATTCACGGCACGAAGGGCTACCTCGAGGCGAGGGTCGGCAAGCGCACTCTCGATTTCTGGGAGTTCTGGGAGGACAACCGCCACACCCACATCGAACTGCCCGCGTCGGAGGGCGCGCACGGCGGCGCCGACGCCGAGGTGATGCGCCGCCTGATCGAAGCCGTTCAGCTCGAGGACCCTTCCTCGGTCACGACCTCCACCTACGCCTCGCTTCAGAGCCACGCCATCGTGTTCGCCGCCGAGCGGTCGCGCCGTACGGGTCAGCCGGTCGCCCTCGATCGCTCCGCCGAACTGACGCGGCGCTGAGCGGCCACCGCGGTGATCGCCCGACGGAGCCAAGCGCCTCCGGCACCGCTCGTTTTGCGCCTTGGCGAGAACCCCGAGGAAAGCCTCGCGCCGAGACGCAAAGCGGGGCCCCATCGGCGCCTAAGCGCCCCTGACAAGGGCAAAAATATATTGATCCCGGTCTTGAGAACGTGCTTGGAAACGCCAGTGTCGCACCGAAGCAGTAAGACAAAGCGCGTCAGGCTATGCAACGATCCGCCACGACCGCAGGGTTTTCCCACCACGGAAGCCGCCAGAAACCTATCGTGCCCCTGGGACTCGGGACGATGGCGGTCCCGTGCCCGTCGCGTCAACCCCGACCAACGATCCGACTCTGACCAACCCGACGCGATCCGAAGGGCCACCTGCCGAAACGCCCGTGCATATCGAGGAAATCGCGGCTAAACTTTCACAGGAGATTAAGCGCGAGATGACGCAACTCCGGGAAGAAATGCGAGAGCTAACGGCGAACCAACCCGGCGCAAACCCCGTTGGTGCCCTTCACCCTGTTATTCAAGGGATGCTCGCCACCTTGCCGCACAAGGGCGATCCATCGGACCCTCAGCAATGGTCGTACAAGAAGCTCCATGCTTGGGCGAAGACCTTTTCCAGCGTCCTTGAGGTCGTCTACGATGACACAGACCCGCCAGCGGCGACGGTACAAAACGATGGACAAACTGCCAATTCAAATCCCCCCCGAACTCTTGGAGAAGTTTAACGACCCGGTAGACCCTGCCGAGTTCGCCGCCAATGTCTCGAAGATCATGTCCGTGCCCGCCGACGCGATCCCGCCCGAGTCGGAGTTCCCGAAGAACCCCAAGGGAAGACCTAGACGGGGAGCGGATTACGGGCAACAGGCCATCGGCTAAGACGATGCGACGAAGTGCGGTACTACTCGCCGTCGTGCTGATGGGTTGTGGCTTCCGCTCCGATCCGTTTGACGCCATTCACGTAGGCGACAGCAGAGAGAAGGTTCTCGCTACGCTAGGCCCACCCGACAAAAGCCTAGACCAGAGCCGAGCCGACGACGGGGCCGAGTGGTGGAACTACGGAGAAAGAACCGTCGCCATCCGTAGCGGACGCGTGCTCCTGGTGAAGTGACTCGCGTCGTAATATTATTACCCCCGTTTTGCGCCTTGGCGAGAACCCCGAGGAGAGCCTCGCGCCGAGACGCAAAGCGGGCCCCGTCGGCGCCTAAGCGCCCCTGACAAGCCTCGACGCCGAGTGCGGTGGAGTACGGGTGCCCGCAGGAGCGCTCACGGGAGTGTTTCACTTTGACTCCACCCCAAACCGCCCCGTCGTATAATGCGGGACGTGACGATCAGGGTTCTAAGTGGTTCCATCGTCGGACTCGTAGGGCTCGCGTTGGTCGGCTACGCCTTTCACCTGCTGGTCTCGGGAGAGTTCGCCCACTGGCCAATCATCGTGGGCTTCGCATACTTCGGTTTGCGTCTGGTTTGGATCGGGTTCCGTATCGCGCCCTTCGCCCCCCTCGTCCAAGGGGTCTTCGGCGAGCTGTCCACGTTCTTCGCCCAAGCGGAACGGAGCCCTCTCCGGAACGTCTCCGAGCCGATGGGGTCGGGACACGTTCCCTAGTCGGCGACCGGCATCGTGCGGAGGCGGTCGACGTCGCGGATCGGCGACTCGCCGAAGAGGCGCTTGTAGTCGCGGCTGAAGTGGGAGCCGTCGTCGTAGCCCACGCGCAGGCCCGCCGTCGTCGCGTCGAGCCGCTCGTCCAGCATCAGCCGCCGCGCTTCGTGCAGGCGCAGCCCCTTTTGAAACTGGAGCGGGCTCATGTCGGTGACCGACTTGAAGTGGTGGTGGAAGCCCGAGGGGCTCATGCCGAGATCGCGGGCGAGGCTCTCGATGCGCAGGGGGCGCTGGTAGTCGCGCCTCAGCCGGTCGATCGCCTGGGCGATGCGGTCGGAATGGCCGCCGAAGGTCGGAAGGCAGCGAAGGCGTGCGCCCTGGTCGCCCACGAGGAGGCGCAGGACGATCTCCCGCTTGACGAGCGGAACCAGGGCGCGCGTCGCGGGCGGGGCGTCGATCAGGCGCAGGAGGCGCACCACCGTGTCGAGCAGATCCGGATCGAGGACGCTCACCGTGATCGCCTTGGCGGCGGCGCCCCCCGAAGACGCGGGGAGTCCGGCCTCGATCATCGCCGAGGTCACCATCGCGGGGTCGAGATCGAGCCGGAGGGAGAGGTAGGGTTCGTCGTGGGCCGCCTCCACGACGCAGCCGGTGACGGGCAGCTCGACGGTGGTCAGGAGGTAGCGCTCGGCGTCGTAACGGTACTTCCGGTCGCCGATGACGACCTCCTTCGCGCCTTGAGCGATGACGCAAAAGGCGAGGTTGGAGACGCCATGCACCCGCTCCGACTGTCGGCTCACCCGGAAGAGGTGGAGCCCTTCGAGCGCCTCGACCGTGCCGTCGTGCGTCAGGCAGGCGGCGATGCGCTCCCGAAGCTCTTCCCGGTTGAGCTCGTCTCGGCGATGGTTGAGTCTTTGGAGGTGAAGCATTTGGGTGGGGAGATTTAGGGTGTAGCGGCAGGGCAAGCCCTGCCGCTACACCCTAAATCTACACTTTGATTTTGCAGGATCGTCCAAAAACTCTGGAGGAACGTACCGACCTTCGGCGCACGAGAGTGCCTAGACTTTACCCGTCGGAAAGCGGAAGCCTGGAGTTTCGTTCCGCCGCGCCCGACGCCGAGAAGACCATGCCCCTCACCCAAGCCCGAGCCTACTCCGCCGCCGGCGCTGCCTCGCCGCTCGCCGCCACCTCGATTCCCCGGCGCGAGCCGACCGCGACCGACGTTCGCCTCGAGATCCTGTTCTGCGGCATCTGCCACTCCGACCTGCACCAGGTCCGCAACGAGTGGGTCGACGCGATGCCGACCGTCTACCCCGTCGTCCCCGGCCACGAGATCGTGGGGCGCATCGTCGAGGTCGGCTCCGCGGTCACCGAGCACCGGGTCGGCGACGTCGTCGGCGTCGGCTGCCTCGTCGATTCCGACGGCACCTGCCCCCACTGCCAACGGGGCGACGAGCAGTTCTGCCCGAACATGACCCTGACCTACAACTCTCCCGACAAGCACGGCACCGCCCCCGTCACCTACGGCGGCTACTCCGAGGGCATCGTCGTGGACGAGCGGTTCGTCGTCCGCATCCCCGGGAACCTCGACCTCGCGGGGGCCGCGCCGCTCCTCTGCGCGGGCATCACCACCTACTCGCCCCTGCGCCACTGGGGCGTGACGACGGGCAAGAAGGTGGGCGTCGTCGGCCTCGGCGGCCTGGGCCACATGGGGGTCAAGTTCGCCCACGCCCTCGGCGCGCACGTGGTCGTCTTCACCACCTCCCCGGGCAAGACCGAGGACGCCCTGCGCCTGGGGGCGGACGAGGTGGTCGTCTCCCGCGACGCCGACGCGATGGCGAAGCACACGGGCTCGTTCGACTTCATCCTCGACGCCGTCTCCGCCGACCACGACGTGAACGCCTTCATCCGCCTCCTGGGCATCGACGGCAACCTGACGATGGTGGGCGCCCCCGAAAAGCCGCTCAGCGTGCCCGTGTTCAACCTCATCTTCGGCCGCCGCAGCCTCTCCGGCTCCCCCATCGGCGGCCTCGCGCAGACCCAGGAGATGCTCGACTTTTGCGGCCGGCACAACATCACCGCCGACGTCGAGACCATCGCCATCCAGCAGGTCGACGAAGCCTACGAACGCATGCTC
>CAXUKB010000297.1:0-6149 GCA_964251345.1 uncultured Fimbriimonas sp.
GGAAAAGACGGTATAATGAGCACCGTTCTTGGCACGAGGATAAACTCGGAAGCGAACGTACAATTTGCCGATGTAGCTCAGTGGCAGAGCAAATCTTTCGTAAAGATTAGGTCGCGGGTTCGATTCCCATCATCGGCTCCAGATTCCAAAGCGAAGACAGAGTGTAGATCGAGTCTACACTCTGTCTTTCTTTTCGCCAGTCACTTTATTTGTAATGCTTGTCTATTCCAGATCAAGGAGGAAGAATCCGACCGCGTTGCGACACGACCATGTCGACGCCCTTCTTCCCAAGCGGAAAGGCTGCAGCGATCCTCAAAATAGAGTGTCTGCGGATCGAGCAGATCGAGGCTCAGGAGGCCGACAATTCGCCGCACCCCGTCGAAATACTAGATCGACGCGGCGAAGGGAGCTTGGATCCGCAGATCGCCGTCCAATGCGGCATGAGCCTTTTCCGACGCCGCGCCGGCGAGCGCTTCTCCGACATCTTGGAGTGGATCGACTATCGGCGGGACGCGAACTTTTGGCCCCTGTTCTTCGTGCCTCCCATGCTCTCGGTTACCTGGGCTTATGGCGGTTGGATCGGTCTCGGGATCGTCGTCGCGTTCGCGACCTTCGTCGCCTTTTCCGTGACCACACTTGCGGTCTTGGGTATCTCCTTTTGGATTGCCGGAAACGCCCTCCTCGACGTCGTGGCGTTTCGTCTACCCGTCGAAGGTCGTTCGACCTACTCAGCGACGAGTCGTTCGGCGACAACGCGTTAACACGTTTTATAATCTGCGGGATGAACCGTGTGTTTTCGGCTTCCGTGGTCCTCTTCTCTCTCGTCGGGTGTAAGCACGCCGCCGCTCCAACGCTCAAGGCGATCGCACCTCCGAGCGTCGCCAACACAGGCTGGACCGCGGCGTCCGACCCCGAGAGTGGCGTTTCGCTGGATCTCCCGCCGGGCTGGCGAGTCGGCGTGCCGAAGACTTTCGATGCCTCGACGATGAACAGCCTCGGCGACTCGGGGCAGGCCACCGAGGCCATGCAGCAAATGACCGCCGACTTCGATAAGAAGGACGCGGAGGCGGAAAAGCGGCAGATCGCGTCGATGCGTGAGAAGGAAGGCATCGTGCTTCACTGCGTCGATGGCTCGAAGCCGACCATCGGCGAGGAGCCGACCCGTCTTTACGTTAAGAAGTTGTCGGCGGCGGGTTACTCGTCCCTTGAGGACGCCGCTTCCGCCGAGAAGTCGGAAGCCCACCGCGCGATGGACGCCACCGTCGTGCACCTGCCGGTCGGAGACGCCGTGCGGCTCAAAGCGCAAGGTCGCAATCGCATCGGCGACGAAGAGTGCCACGTAAGCTACGTCTTCCTCGACGGTCCGGACGCCTACGTTCTTCGCTTTGCCTCGACCAACGCTCCCGACGCCATCCTTGCCGTCGAGAAGGACGTCGCCGGGACGTTCCGGGTCACGAAGAAGCGCTAAAGCTACTCACCGCGCGCGTCCTCGACCCAGGCACGAAGAATCTCTCCCACGCTCCAGGCCTGCCAGGGGCAGCCGCCCGGACGCTGGGGACTGTCCCCGTCGTACACCTCCGCGATTCCACCGAGGCCGTCTTCGCCGAGCATCGTCCGGGCTTCGCGGAGAAGCCTTCGGGCCTCGCCCGAACCCTCGCCGAACTTCGACACGGCCGCGGCATAAGGGCCGAGAAGCCAAGGCCATGCGGTGCCCTGATGGTACGCCGAATCCCGCTGGCTCATGTCCCCTTCGTAGCGACCTCGGTAACCGGGCTCGTTCGGTCCGAGAGTTCTGAGGCCATAAGGCGTCGCAAGCTCGGTACCGACGATCCCCAGCGCTCGCCGCGCACGAACGGGATCGCAGGGCGAATAGGGGAGCGCCATGGCGATCACTTGATTTGGGCGGAGCGACGCGTCGATCGGATCGACGGTATCGAGATAAAAACCGCGTCCTTCATGCCAGAACTTGGCTTCGAACGATGCGGCTGCCCTCTCGCCCGCCGTCCGGAACTCTGTTTCACGCGGTGAGCCGAGGCACTTGGCGAGCCAGGACATCGTGTGACACGCGTTCGTCCAGAGCCCGTTGATTTCGACCGGCTTACCGTGGCGCGGCGTCACGACCCAGTCTCCCACCTTAGCGTCCATCCACGTGAGTTGGAGTCCCGCCTCGCCCTGAGTGAGCAGGCCGTCTTCGGGATCGACGCGAATGCCGTGCTTGGTGCCCGCCATGTGGGCGTCGAACACCTTCTCGACCGCCGCGAGCATCCGGGTTGCGAACGCCTCGTTCCACTCGGCCGACAACGTGCGCCCAATCGCGTTGACGAACCAAAGCGTCGCGTCGACGGTGTTGTCTTCGGGCTTCTCCCCTCTCTCCGGAATGCGATTGGGAATGAGACCGCCGTCGAGAAGATTTGCGTGGTCGTCGAGAATCGCACGGGCGAGCTCGATGCGACCGGTGTGGAGACAAAGCCCCGGCAGGGAGATCATCGTGTCTCGACCCCAATCGGTGAACCACGGCCAGCCCGCCATCACGGTGCGTCGGTTAGGGGTTTGGATGAGAAACCGCTCGGCGGCTTCCCGAAGCATCGGTCCGATGCCTCGGGCTTCCTCTTCCTCGGGAGCGGCGGGAAGGGGTTCGATCCCCAGATCGTCGGCCGCCACGATCACCGCGTCTTCTCCGGGATGAAGTTCCCAGGTCAGTTCGACGGGGCAGAACAGATCGTCGCGCGGCGGCAGTCCTCGTTCGATCTCCCGCTGATGCTCCACACGGTAGTACCAGCCTTGGATCGGAGTCCTCGTCGCCCCCGGATGAACGAGGTAGAGCCCAAGACCGTCCTGCTCCACGACCTCACCATCGGCGGGAAAAAGAAGGGCTTGGGGATAGCCCGAGTGCTCGTGAAACTCGCCGTGGTGGTCGCGGTGACAGACGAGCGGGCGTACGGTCAGGATCAGCGACGTGCGTCCCACGTTTCGGTAGCGTACGGTGACGGCGTTCGTGCCCGGATGAATCCGAAGCTCTTTCGTGATCTCGCCCGATGCCGCGCGGTAAGTCCACCGGACGTACTCGTGAGCCGCCTCAAAGCGTCGCAGATAAAGATAGCCTTCGGGATGGATGGCGCCGGGATACTGGTTGGTGGAGATCCCGACGGCCGGACCGTTGTCCTGAATGGTGGCGTCGAGAGCCGCCAGCAAGAGCGTCCGTCCCGTCGGCGGCGTCGTGGCGGCGATCAGGTGGCCGTGATAGCGACGGGTTAGAATCCCCGAGGGCGTTCCCATCGCGTAGCCGCCGATTCCGTTGGTCAGCAGCCATTCTCGCTGCGCCGAGACATCGAGATTGCGGCATTGCGACTCGTCGAGCGTGAAGCGCATCTGTTTCTCTAGCGTACTTCGCCGTACGCTTGCTAATATGAGGTGACGAGAGATGAGTGCCCGATGTGCCGCCTGCGGAGCTGAGAATGTTGACGACAGCCGCTTCTGCCGTTCGTGCGGCAAGCCGTTCGTGGCCGTTCCGCCGCCCGTGGAGGCGGGCGAACCGGGACTATTCTTCTGCTATCGGCACAAGAAAGAGACGACACGCGTTACCTGCGGTCGATGCGAGCGCCCGCTTTGCGCCAAGTGCGTCACCGTCGGCGCGAATGGCGTCCGGTGCCGCGAGTGTGCCCGCAACAAGGTTCCGATCCGATTGGGCGGGGTACTCCACAACGCGACCAGCTCGGTCGGGCGCGGCATGAACAGCATGGGCTCGCGGCCCATCTGGTACGTCTACATCTGGTCCATGATCATCCGGCTCATCATGGGCTTCTTCGGGCGATAGGTTGCCGACAGGTCTTGATCGGCGGCAACCCTTGGGCCGATCAGGCCGCTTCGCCGAGATAGGCGGCGATCACCTTCGGGTCGCTTCGGATCTCGTCCGGATTGCCGCGCGAAATCTCTTCCCCATGGTCGAGAACCACGATGCGTTCGCAGAGCGACATCACGAACCGCATGTCGTGTTCGATGAGCAGGATCGTTTGGCCGTGCTCGTCGCGGATCTTGCGGACCATGCCGTTCAGTTCTTCCTTCTCCTGCGGGTTCATTCCCGCGGCGGGTTCGTCGAGCAAGAGGAGCTGCGGCTGGGTCGCCATCGCGCGGGCGATCTCGAGACGGCGCTGCATTCCGTAGGAAAGATCGGCGGAGCGCACATCGGCGACGTGATCCAAATCGACGACCCGAAGAAGCTCCATGGCTTCCGCCTTGAGTCGCTCCGTCTCCTTGATAGCGGGCGGCAAGAAGGCCAAAGCACTCGCAAGTCCGGTTCGATGGCGCAGAAAGCCCCCGACGACCACGTTCTCGAGCACAGAGAGCGACTTAAAAAGTCGTATGTTCTGAAAGGTCCGCGCGATACCCTTCGTGGCGATCTTGTTCGCGGGCGTTCCCGCGATGCTCGTGCCGTTCAGACGGATGTCGCCGCTCGTCGGTTTGTAAACGCCGGTAATGATGTTGAAGCAGGTCGTCTTGCCCGCCCCGTTCGGACCGATCAGGCCGAACAGATCGCCCTTATTCAGCTCGAACGACACCTTGTTCACTGCCACCAGGCCGCCGAAGCGGATTGTGGCATCCTCGAGTTGGAGGAGAGGAGCGCTCACGCGGCCACCTCGGTCTGGGGCGACTTGCGTCCAAGAAGGCGTCCAACCCAACTCCACGAAAACTCATGATGGGCAAAGACGCCTTGCGGCCGAACCAACATTAGCACGATGAGGACGACGGCGGAGACCACGATTCGAAGTTTGGCGCCCTCCACGGTGCCCGCGAGTGCCGGTACCTTGCCCAGAATGGCGGCGAAGATCTCGGCGAACACGATCGCGCCGACGATGATGCCCACGTGCATCGCGCCCCGCACCAAGGCCGGCCGATGCACGCGGGCGATCACGTAACGGATCGCGGACACGGCGAGCCCGATCGCCAGCAGGCCACCCACGATGAGCGACATTCGAACCTCGGAGATGTCGCGCATCTTTTCCGGAATGTAGAACAAAGCGATGGCGGCGAGGGCGGACCCGGTGATAGAACCCGTGCCGCCGAGAACGACCATCGAGAGCACCGAGATCGAAACCGTCGACGTGAAGAGGTCGGGGTTGATGGCGCCGAGAGAGTTGGCGTAGACCGCGCCGGCCGCGCCCGCGAAGGCACTGCCAAGGGCAAAGGCGATCACCTTCGTCGCGGTCACGTTCACGCCCATCGCGCTCGAAGCGACCTCGTCTTCGCGGACCGCGAGGAACGGAAGGCCATGCGCCGTCTTCAGCAGGTTGCGGCAGATCGCGACGCAAAGCACGGCAAGCAGAGCGACCAGCATGATCGGCTGCTGCGTGGTGTGCGGATTGACGTCCATGCCACCCGCCTCGCCAAGCACCTTCTGGTTCTGGATGACGATTCGGACGATCTCACCGAACCCGAGGGTGACGATCGCGAGGTAGTCCCCCTTCAGGCGCAACGACGGTAGGCCGACGATGAGACCCGCGATCGCCGCCGTGACCGCTCCGGCGGTCGCCATGAGCACGAGCCAGGGGATCAGGCTCATGCCGTGATAGGCGTGCGCACCGAGGTAAGCCGACGTGTACGCGCCGACCTGGTAGAAGGCCGCGTGCCCGATGGAGAACTGTCCGGTGATGCCGTTGATAAGATTGAGGCTCACCGAGAGCGTTACGTAGAGCCCCGCGAGCACGATCAACTGCTGGGTAAACGAGTCCAGACCGCGCCCAAGCCGTTCCAGCAGGAAGCACAGGAGAAACGCGCCGAGAATCGATCCCAGGCGGACGGGCCAGAAACCTTTCATACCTTCTCCACCTTGTTCGAACCGAGTAGACCGCCCGGGCGGAACATCAAAACCGCGATCAGCACCACGAACGCGACCGCGTCCTTATAGCCAGGGAAACCGGCCCAAACGACGAGATTTTCGGTGATCCCGATCAGAAGGCCGCCGAGCACCGCGCCCGGAATGTTGCCGATCCCGCCAAACACCGCCGCGACGAACGCCTTCAGCCCAGGCAGCACGCCAAAAAACGTCGTGACGTTAGTCCCGCTCTGGAAGGTCGCCGCCATCATCGCCCCTGCGCCGGCGAGGGCCGACCCGAGCACGAAGGTGAAGGTGACGATGCTATTGACGCTGATTC
>CAXUKB010000298.1:0-6144 GCA_964251345.1 uncultured Fimbriimonas sp.
TCATGCGATCTTGCATGGCTTCTCCCCTCCGGCGCGGACGGCCGGGGAGGTGAATTTACCTAAAGGCGGCGGACGGTCCTAGGACCCTCGGCGAGGCGATCTGGAATGCGGGGCTTTCGCATCGCTTCTGACGAAGGAATGAAATGGGGGTGCCTCTGGTGCAAAGGCACGACTGAATAACAATTGAAAGGTTTCCGCGTTTTGCTCCCCGGTCGGGTCACAAGCGTCGTATTCTAAGACACCTATCATGCACACCTTCCGTTCCGAGGAGACCATGACCCATGAGGAGGCCGAAGAGGTCGTCCGACGCTTCCAAGAGGCCGCCCACTCCAGTGCAGGGAATCCGCGCCTCACCGACGTCGCCGAGGCGCTAGGCACCACGCCAGAGGACGTCGCGCGCATTCTCAGTGAGGTGCGTGGAAGCGCTTCCGTCGTGCCGAAGAAGTCGTCTCCACATCGCGCTCGCGGCAAGCGCCACCGCCCTGCTTCTTGGCTTCGGTTTCTTCCGGAACTTCTCCCACCGCGTTCCCGCTGTTGTGGAGACCACCACGACCATGGCTTCGACCTCTCCGGTCATCGAAAAGGCCGCAACCAGGGAGGATTCGTCCCACGACGTTACGATCCCTGCGATAGGTACCACCGCGGGCGCCGACAGCTCACCCACCGGACCTGCCTCCAGTCGATGAACGTTCTGCGGCACCAGACCTTGGAGTTTAGAGACGCGACTTGGACTCGACACCATCGCACAAAAGCTCGTTCAGGTGGTCGGCCCAGAGCCAAGGCGCCGGAATGTCGGTGTGACGGCAGAAGACATAGGAGCGTTTGCCGACCTCACGAAGTGCTTTAACCCACTCTCCCAGCGCCGCATCGTCGTAGGCGCTTTTTCGCAGGCGAACGTACATGAAGTCGGCCGTGTCGCGGCGAGAGGCGTCGGCCTCATCGGTGTCGGCGGCGACCCAAGCCGCCCGGTGGGCACGCAAGAGCGCCTCGACCTCAGGGGCGTTCCACGAGTCGTGGCGAAACTCGATCGCCCATTCGAAGCCGCCCGGGAGTGACGCAAGAAAACCGTCGAGCAGGTGGTCGTTCCGCCTAAGGTTGGGCGGAAGCTGGATCAGAGTGGGACCGAGCTTGCCCGCGCGTTGGACCGGCTCCAGCACGCGGGCCATCTCCTCGACCCATTTCTGGCTTTCGGGTTTGAGGCGCTGAACGTGGGTGGCGCGCTGGTTCATTTTCGGGCAGACGCGAAATTCGTCGGGCGTTTCGACGATCCACTTCGCGGCGGTCTTCTCCGTCGGAAGTTGAGCGAAGGTGCCGACCGCCTCCAGGGCGTTATAGCGGGTAGCGTAGAAGCGAAGGTAGTCGCTCTGACGAAGCTTGGGTGGGTAGAGCTTTCCTTCTCCCTGCCACTCACGGTAGGAGTGGCCCGACAGGCCCACGCGCACGTTCGTCATAAGACTATTGTAGAAGGGAGAAGTCCTGGGCGAGAGGAGGATGACGGCGAGGTGCGACGAGCGAAAAACGTCGCGAACGGCTCAGGATCGCGTCGCACGGACAAGAAGACGACTTGAATTTAAGCGGGAGCTCTGCCGCTGAGCTACCGGCCCGAGAGCCGGGCGGGACTCGAACCCGCGACCTTCCGCATCCGATAACCCATGCCGATCGGCCCGTGTGGACGTTTGGACGTGCGGGCAAGGAGGCGACCTCGGTGTTTTAACCGCTCTACCGCTGAGCTACCGGCCCGCTCCCCCAAGGGGAATGGACCGGGCGGGATTCGAACCCGCGACCTGCCGATTTACAGTCGATAACCAAAGTCAATCGGCCCGCAAAGATTGTAATGAAGCGCGGACGAGTGGACGACCTGGGCATTAGGTGCTCTAACCACTGAGCTACGGGCTTTTGCCCGGAGGGACTCGAACCCCCGACCACCCCGTTATAGCGGTAACCCAAGCCTTTCGGCCCGCGCAAAGCTGACGAGCGTGGGCAAGAGGGTCGGTCTGGACAAAACGGCGCTCTACTGCTGAGCTATCGGCGCGTTTGGCGCACCGAGCGGGAGTTGCACCCGCGACCTCCGGCGTGACAGGCGATAACCCAGGCCTTTCGGCCCACGCGGAACGTTGAATGCGGACAAAGGATAACCGTGGGGTTTGGTCTTTTGGATAAGAGAACCCACCGTCTTCGGCCCGCACCGAAAGATCACGTCGCTCGGACGAGGATTGGCTTGGGTACACCCTTGCGGGCGGCGGGACTTGAACCCGCTTTACCGATAACCCAAACCGTTCGGCCCGAACGCATCCCATTCAAGGACAGGAGTATTGTCCCACACGGTCCGGGGCACGCTGGGCCTTTCGACTCACGTCATCAGGAAGTCGGCCGTGACGACCGGCAGCGGACTGGGATCGGCGAGTTGTCGCGAGAGCGCCGGCTCGTAGGCCAGCATGCGGCTCACGAGAAACGACAGATGGCCGTCGCGGTCCTGTGTCTCGCCCCAGAGGGTGACGTACGGGTGGCAGATGGCCACGTGGCCGTCGCGCTGATACACCTCATCGAAGCAAGTCACGTTCAGCAATCCCGTCTCGTCCTCCAGGTCGAAAAACATGACGCGCCGCCCGCTCTGCGTCGGTGGAAAGCGTAGGCGAATCGGATTGCCGACTACGAACACCTTTTGCCCGGGCGTGAGGCGCGACGCGTCGCGGGCGGTCAGGCCGCCCTTCGACGCGACGCGATCCCGCTCGAACGCCATGAGGTGGCGCTCGACGTCGAGGTCCAGAACGCGCCGCTCGTAGACCGCCCGCTCCTCCGGACGGAAGTCCTCGATGCCGACCGGGAATGGAGGATCCGCGAACTCCAGGGGTAAGGCTCCTAGGGATCCCCGGACCATCGCGCCATGCTCTAAAGCGGCGGGAATCGCCCAAAGCAGTGCTCTTCGGTTGGGGTGAAGGGCGTCGAACGCGCCGCAGAGCACCAGTCGCTCCAGCTCGTCCCGCGCGGGATGGATGCGGGTCACGCAGTCTTGGAAGGAACGATAGGGCTGCCCTCGCACGATGCGGGCTCGCAACTCGTCGGCGATCCCCGAGATCTGCCGCAGACCGACGCGAATCGCGCCCTCGGGAACATGGATCGGTGGGTCGCTTTCCCGGAAATCTTCGACTTCAAACCCTAAGGCGCTTACGCTCACGTCGGGCGGCGACATCCGCACGCCCCGGCCCCGGGCCTCGTTCGCGATGGTGATCGGACCGTAGTAGCCCGCGGGTTGCGCGTCGAGGAGGGCGGCGAAGTAAGGCGCGGGATGGTTCTGCTGGCACCAAACCGATCGGAGCGATACCTCCGCGAACGCGAGCGCGTGACCCTGAGCAAAACCGTAGCCCTTGAACTGCGAAACCAGATCAAAGACGTGCTGCGCGATGTGCGGCTCATAACCCCTTGCGATCGCCTGGGTTAAGATCTGCTCGCGGACAGTCTCGATGAACGACTCCCCACGCCGCTTGTAGATGGCATCACGGATATCCTCCGCTTGGCCGCTCGAATAGCCGCAGAACGTTTCGAGAAGCTGGTCGACCTGCTCCTGAAAGACGATCAGTCCGTGGGTGTTCGCAAGGATCTCCTCCAGATCGGGATGCTCGAAGGCATAAGGCTTTCCCCGGTGGCGGGCGATGAGTTCGTTGATTTTGACCGCGCCACCCACTCCGGGCCGAATGCCCGCTTGTACGAGGCTCGCTTCGTGCAGGTTCTTCGTGCCCAGACGTTGGTGCGCCTGCCGCATCGCGGGGCTCGCGCTCTGGGGAATGCCGATGAGTTCCCCGGCTCTCACCGCGCGGTAGACCGCGGGGTCTTCGACCGCCGAGACGGCGTCGGAACAAAAACTATCGTCGTGCTTTCGCTGCCGATTCTCAAAGCCACCCAGCACATCCTGCCCTCTAAGGCATAGGAGGTCGAACTTGTCGAACACCTGCTTCGAGCTTCGCTTGTCCCATTGGATCATGCGCAGGCCACCTTCTTCGATGCCTTCCGAGGCCGACCAAACGACGGGCACGATGTCTTGGATCGGCGTGGCGGAGAGGATCACGCCCGAGGAGTGAAGGCGCAGGTTGCGGGGCAGGTTCATCAACTGCTGCGCGAGGCGGAAGGTCCACTCAAATCGCTCTTTCGGCACGTTCGAGTTGCGTAACTCGGGCCTCGATTGCAGAGCGCTTTCGAGCTTCTCTGGGGTGACCCCACCATGAAGACGTTTGGCCAGATACCCGAGCGTTTCCTCGGGAATGCCAAAAGCCTTTCCGACCTCCCGGATGATTCCCCGCGATCCGTAGGTGCCGACCGCGCAGACGGCGGCAACGTGTTCGACGCCATAGGTCTGAACGAGGTGCTCGCGGACCTCATCTCTTCGTCTTGCCTCGAAATCGATATCGATATCGGGACGCTTGCTTCCATCGGGAGGCAAGAAACGTTCGAAGTGGAGCTTGTGGGCAATCGCGTCGATGCGCGAAAGGCCGAGAACGTAGGCCACCGCCGAGTCGACGACCGAGCCTCGGCCGCTCATCGCGATTCCCCGCTCTCGCGCCCAGCCACAAAACTCCCAAGCGATCAGGAAGTGACTCGAAGACTCCATCTGGACGATGCGGTTGAGTTCCCGATCAAGTCGTTTTCGGTGCTTCTCGCTATAACTCGCACCGTAGATTTCCGGGGCCGCTCCCCAGACGATCTCGTGAATCTTCTTTCCGTCATCTCCGAATACCGAAGGCAACTTTGAAAGACCTGGGAGCACTTTTGCCTCGCACTGTGAGGCAACTAAGCGCGTGTTGGCGAGAAGATCGGGCCGATCGGCAAAGAGGATGGCCATCTCGTCCGGACTTTTCAAAGATCGCTCAGCATTAAGAGCTCGTTCAGGACCGTAACGCACTGAAAGCTGCCCAGGATGGCGCCGTGGCTTGCGGCCAAAGACCTCGTCTACGGTGAGAAGGCGATCGGCGCAGACCAAGATGTCTTGTGCAGGGAAATGCTCTCGTCGCGCATGCGTCGCCGCACCCCCGGCGACGGGTGTGGTACCTGTTGCCTCGGCGAGATCGAGCAACTGCCGCTCTACCATGTGGCCCCAAGGCAGATAGCTTCGCTCGATTTCGATGAAAACCGAGTTTCGGCCATAGATTTGGACCAAGCGTTCGACAAGAGCGATCGCTCCGTCTAGATCGCGTCGGATGAGGTGCCGATCGAGCGGACCATCGTTGCCTCCGGTAAGGCAAAGCAGGTCGACGGCATGGTTCTCCAAACGCTCCCAGGTTGCGAGTGGAAAGCCTCGAGGCTCCCCGAGGTGGCAAGCGGTGATCAAGCGCGAGAGCTCGACATAGCCACGCTTGCTCTTTGCGATCAGAACGATTTCGCCCCCCTCCGGAAGCTCGAAGGAGGCTCCAATAAGGGCATGAATGGTCAGGGCTTTGCACGCGAGGGCAAACTCCATTGCGCCCACCAGCGAGAAGGGGTCGACGAGCGCCGCCGCTCGAATCCCCATGTGTTCTAAAATCGTCGCCATCTCCTCGGTGCCCATCGTCGAGCGTCCGAAGGCGTAGCCGCTCAGAAGATGAAGCGGCACGTAGGCCTCGGCTTTGCACCGAGAATTCTTATTCAATGACGGCATGCCGACATCCACTTGGAAGATCGTCTTCGACACCGCCAGCTTGAGATCCTCCGCCGTTCGGTCGTAGAAACGGTCGGAGCTTGCTCCCGCGGCCGCCGCGGCGGCGTCTTCTTCAGGACGTCGATGGCGAAAGTCATATTTCGTCTTCGGCACTTCTCCCAGCGAAGTCAAGTTCCGCTCGGAGGTGCGCTTGACGCCTTGCGCATCGATGAAGGTCCGAAACTCCAGGTACGGCTCCATCTCCCACCAAGCGCGGGCTTCGCGCCAATGGGCGAGGGTCTGGTTAGATCCAGGCCCATCCGGTCGCGTCTCGATAGGCCCTCCTCACCTTCGCCCACCGAGGGATCCCCAACTCCGAGCCTTGGCGCACCGCGGTCTCCCCAAAGACGGTCCTGGTGTGCTGGAGGGCCGCCCGAACGCTCTCTTCGGCGTCGCTCTTTGCCGGGCGGTCGTCGGTGTCGAGTTGCACGCGCCGCACCGGCTGAAGCTCGTTCAGAGTCACGCGCAACCGGATAATC
>CAXUKB010000299.1:0-347 GCA_964251345.1 uncultured Fimbriimonas sp.
AGCCCCGCGCCATCTCTTAACGGAGCGTTAATGCCCTGCAGCGACTCGCCGCCCTGACCGCCACCATTCTCGAAACCCGCCGTCTTTTCGCCGGGCGAGCCTCTCGCGTTTCCGAGACCGAGCGGGTGGCCGCCGATGCCCGCCTCGACGGCCTGCTCCTGACCCTCGTCGAGCCTCGCTCCACGAGTTGATCGCCTACGTACGATCGACTACGGACGAGGCCAGTCGAGAATCCAGTCGGCGGTCCGCTCGATCGTGTCGTCCGGTCCGAGGAGCGTGTCGAGCTCGTCGAACGCGGCGAACTGCGCCGTGCGTTCCGGACCGTCGTTCCAGAGCGCTTCGGTCTG
>CAXUKB010000299.1:357-6142 GCA_964251345.1 uncultured Fimbriimonas sp.
AGGATCGACCTTGTCCACCAACTCGGGCACCGCGTTTCGCCGAAGAAGGATGTTGGGAAGCGAGAAGTATTCCGGGCGCCGAAAGAGACCCAGCCGGGTCAGGATCCGCGCCTCGCGCCGCATTCGATCGTCCGCTTCGTAGAGCACCACCGTCGGCACGCGGAGAAGCGCCGCCTCGAGCGTCGCGGTGCCGGAACAGACGATGCCCGCTCGCGCCCTTGCGAGCACGCCGCGCGTGTCTCCGACGGTAAAGCGATCTTGGGAGCGTGGCCAACGCGCGCGAATCGCGTCGACGTCGGCGCCCGGCGCGAGGCCGAACTCCAAGGGGTGTGGCCAGTCGCGAAGCGCCTCGACGAGAATGGGCAGGTTGTTCGTGATTTCGTGGGGACGGGAGCCCGGAAGGACGGCGAGGGTCTCCCGCCGATCGGGCAAGGCCGAAGCGCGGACGAGCGACTTGATTGGGTGGCCGAACCAACGCACGTCCGCGCCCATCGCGGCGAGCATCTCGGCGGACCAGGAGAACGGCGTCACCATGCGGTCCGCGAGCCCCGGCAGATCCTTTCCTTGGCGGTCTCGACGCCAGGAGCCCGGAGGGATAAAGAACAGCACGCGCCAGCCCCGATTCCTCGCGTGTCGCGAAAGCCGAATGTTGATGTAGCCGAAGTCGATGGGGATGAACAGGCCGGGCTCGCCCGATCCGAGGAGCCGCTTGGCGCGGTAGTAGGTCACGACGCCGTGCCGGATCAGAGGCACCGCGTGCGCGATGGAGATCGCGCCCCAACGCGACGAATCCGCAAGAAGCTTCACGCCTTGCGCGGCCATGCGCGGACCTCCCGCGCCCTCGAACGGGCCGGTCTCGCCCCGCTTTTGAAGCGCCTCCACCAGGGCCGCCCCGTAGGCGTCCCCCGAAGCCTCGCCCGCAGAGAGGAAGGTGCGCATCGCCTAGCATTGTGGTGCGCCGGAGCTCCGAAATGCGGCCACTGTCCGGCTAGGATCGATTCGACGGGCAAAATCGCCCCCGACGACGCAAGGAATCGCTTCCGCAGGGTAACAACGGGAGGTGTCCCATTCCTCGCGACGTCTCGCCAAGATCGTCCCCGCACTGCTCGTCATCGTAGCGGCTCTCATCATCGGCTGCGGCGGCACCGATCACACCACGGCCTCCACCGACACCACGACTTCGGTGCCCATCGGCGGCGGCTCCGGATCGGTCTCCGGCGCGTCGGGTTCGGGCTCCGCCTCGGGCTCCGGATCGACGGGCGGCAGCACCGGCGACATCGTCTCCGCGACGACCGCGACGACCACCACGACGGGCACGACCGGCCTGACCGGCTAGGCTCCTTCGAGACGCTCTCAGGAACATGCCTCGGCCCCGGAAGGGGGCGAGGCTACTGATTGGGATTGAACGCGCCGAGGACGTTGCTGTAGTCGTCGGTCCAAGGCCGGACGCTTTCGTGAAACTCGAGGTCGCTCCACTCGCTTGTGCGATAAGCGTCGAGGTCGGAAGCCGAGCGTCCCATCACGACCCAGTGCGATTCCGTCTTGCCTTCGGCCTTTTCGTCGGGCGATGCGGTATCGACGTCCACCATGGCGGCGAAGTGGAGGGCACGCGCGTTCGCCGCGAGGACCGGCTCCAGGTCGAGATAGCGGTTGCTGATGTGGATCGCAACCAAACCGTGGGGCGTCGTGCGGCCCATCGCCATCCGTAGCGCCTCGACGGTCAGCAGGTGGACGGGGATGGAGTCCGACGAGAACGCGTCGAGCACGACGAGGCCGTATCCGGGCTCGGCGCGGGAAAGGGTGAGACGCGCGTCGCCGAGAATCACCCGCACGTTCGCCGCGCTGTCGCGGAGAAAGGTGAAGTACTGCGGATCCTCTGCGATCCGCGCGACGACGGGGTCGATCTCGAAATAATCGAGCCGCTGGCCCGTCCGGCCATAGGCGGCGAGCGAGCCTACTCCGAGGCCGACGAGCGCGACCCGTGGCGGTGCGTCGCGCGCCATCAGCGAACCGATCGGTCCGGTGCGATAGTAATAGGTCAGCGCGTCCTTCGGCCGAGCGAGATCCTGACGGCCGTGGATGGTGTTGCCGTGGACGAGCTCGTGGTAGGGTCCGAGGCGGAACGTGCGTTCGGCGCCGTGCCGTCCGGGCATTCGGACGGTGTAGTCGAACCCTGGGGTCAAGATCACACGGTGCACGCCGAAGAAGGAGCGGTCGGTGAGCAGCACCCGCCCCTCGCTCGCGGCTCCCAGCGCGGTCGGAACCCAGAAGGCGGCGCCGAGGGCGAGCCCGAATCGTAAGGGGCGGTCGATCGCGGCGAAGGCCAAGGCGGCGGGAACGCCCATGAGAAGGAACGTTCGGGCCATTCCGGGGGGAAGCTGCGGCTTGGCGACGAGGATGAGAACGACGGCGACGATCGCGACGGTCGCGGGATAGATCGCGTCGAGCCGTTGGGCGTCCCACAGGGCGAGCAGCCCTCCCGGACGAGCGGGCCGGCCACGGGCGATCGCAGGCCGCAAGAGCGCGGCAGCCACGAGCGCGAGAGGATACTCGGCAAGCGAGGAGAACACGAGGGGCGCGACGATGGCGACGAACGCTCCGCCCAGCGCGCCGCCGAGAGAAA
Source organism: uncultured Fimbriimonas sp. (assembly GCA_964251345.1). GTDB lineage: Bacteria > Armatimonadota > Fimbriimonadia > Fimbriimonadales > Fimbriimonadaceae > Fimbriimonas. The sequence continues at coordinate 2,981 of CAXUKB010000299.1, forward strand.
CGTAGAGCCAGTATTCCGTCAGCCGTTCGGCCGGGGGCGCCTCTTGGGCAAGTCGCCCGTGGCACATCCAAGCGGCGACGAAGAACACGGCGAGATGAAACGTCGCGAGGATCTCGATCGGGTTCGTCGCCTGGAGCAGCATCGTGACCGCGAGGGGCACCACGAGCATGGGAAGGAGTCGCCCGAGGATCGCGACGGGCGCGATCGGCCGCGCCGCATAGACCAGGATGAACGTCAAGAGGTAGAGCGACAGCGGTACGACCCAGAGCAGGGGGATGGGCGCGATGTTGGAGGTGAGATACGTGGTGCAGCCCATCAGCAGCGCGCTTGGCACGGCGGCGTAGGCGAGCCAGCGGAGGCGCTGGGCCCTCTCTCCCCTTCGGGAGAGAGGGGCAGGGGTGAGGGGGACCGCGTCGGGAATGTCGGCGGGTGAGCCTTCGGTCGAATCGACCCGGCGCGGCCGCGCGGCGAGCGCGCAGAGGCCGACGACGACGGCGAGGCCCAGAAGACCCCACCGCCACAACGAGGCTTGTTCGCTCAGGCCGAAGCCCGGCTCGATGAACAGCGGATAGGCGAGAAGGGCGAAGATGGAGCCCACGTTCCCCGCCGCGTAGAGAAAGGTCGGTCGGTGGGCGTCGGGCGCGTCCGTCGAGGCGTACCAGCGCTGAAGGAGCGGGCTGTTCACCGAGAGGGCGACGAACGGCAGTCCGACGAGCCCCGCCAGCGCCACGAGGAGCAGTCCGACGCCCGCGCCTCCGTGCGCGGCCCGGTCGCGCACCCAGGCTTGCAGCCCCGAGTCGCGCGCAAGGGGAATCGTCAGAAGCGAAAGCAGGAGCAACCCCGGCTGGAGAACCCGCTGAACTTTGGGGGCGAGCCGAGTGGCGAAGAGGTGAGCCAGGCCGTAACCGACGAGGAGCGCGGTCTGAAAAAAGAGTAGGGTGCCGTTCCAAACCGAGGGCGCGCCGCCAAAGGTGGGAAGCACGAACCGTGCCGCGAGAGGCTCGACCGCGAAGAGGAGCGCGGAAGAGAGAAAGGCGGCGAAGAGAAACGGCGCGCGCAGGGGCACGGCCTCAGTTTAGGCGAGGCGGGCGACGTCCGGCCGGTCCTCGGCGTGGCCGGGAGCGGAACCGTCGTCAGAGTAGACCCCAAGGGATTCAGGACGTCTTTGCGCTTGGTTTCGCCGCTCGCCGGAGACTTTTTTCTCTTTGGCCTTGACAGCCTTCCTTCGGGTGGGGAATAATATTAATCGTCAAGCCGACGCAGCGAGCCTGGAAGGGTGAGTTGAGTAGGGCGAGGCCGAAGCGTTCTTTGAAAGCCGAATAGAGGAATCACGTTCAGAGTAAGAACGGTCTCACGCCTTAAGTTAAGGTTCGGTGTGGGATCGCCGTCACGCCGAAGAGGCGGAGGCGGCGGACGGAGGGTCTCCTGCCGCTCACGCGGGTGGAGCGAATCGGCCTTTTGGTAGGCGACGTCACCAAACAAAGACAATCACGCTAACGATTATTCGTGGGCGCGATCAAAATTTCTTCGGAGAGTTTGATCATGGCTCAGGACGAACGCTGGCGGCGTGCCTAAAACATGCAAGTCGAACGAGGGAGCAATCCCTAGTGGCGAACGGCGGAGTAAGACATGAACAACGTGCCCTAAGGTCCGGGACAAACGCAGAAATGCCATGAATACCGGATGTGGCCCTGGCTCGGCATCGAGCTTGGATTAAACGGATTTATTCGCCTTAGGAGCGGTTCATGGCCTATCAGGTAGTTGGTGGGGTAACGGCCCACCAAGCCGACGACAGGTAGCGGGTCTGAGAGGATGATCCGCCCGAGTGGGACTGAGACACGGCCCACACACCTACGGGTGGCAGCAGTTGGGAATCTTGCACAATGGGGGAAACCCTGATGCAGCGACGCCGCGTGGAGGACGAAGGGTCTAGGCCTGTAAACTCCTTTTACCAGGAAAGACTTAGGACGGTACCTGGGGAATAAGCACCGGCTAACTACGTGCCAGCAGCCGCGGTAAGACGTAGGGTGCAAGCGTTGTCCGGATTTACTGGGCGTAAAGAGCGCGTAGGCGGTCCGTTAAGTGTAGAGTGAAAGCTCCGGGCTCAACCCGGAAATTGCTCTGCATACTGGCGGACTCGAGGGTGGCAGAGGTTTGTGGAATTCCTGGTGTAGCGGTGAAATGCGTAGATATCAGGAGGAACACCCATGGCGAAGGCAGCAAACTGGGCCACATCTGACGCTGAGGCGCGAAAGCGTGGGTAGCAAACAGGATTAGATACCCTGGTAGTCCACGCCCTAAACGATGGATACTAGGCGTGAGAGGTATCGACCCCTCTCGTGCCGCAGCTAACGCACTAAGTATCCCGCCTGGGGAGTACGGCCGCAAGGTTGAAACTCAAATGAATTGACGGGGACCCGCACAAGCGGTGGAGCATGTGGATTAATTCGATACTAACCGAAGAACCTTACCCAGACTTGACATCGATCGCAAGCCACTGAAAGGTGGCCCTCCCTCTCAAGGGGACGTGAAGACACTTGTTGCATGGCTGTCGTCAGCTCGTGCCGTGAGGTGTACGGTTAAGTCCGCCAACGAGCGCAACCCTCGTCCTGTGTTACCAGCATGAAAGATGGGGACTCACAGGAGACCGCCGGTGTAAGCCGGAGGAAGGTGGGGATGACGTCAAGTCAGCATGGCAGTTACGTCTGGGGCTTCACACATGCTACAATGGGCGAAACAGAGGGCCGCAAAGCCGTGAGGTCGAGCTAATCCCAAAAATACGCCCCCAGTTCAGATTGCAGTCTGCAACTCGACTGCATGAAGGCGGAATCGCTAGTAATCGCAGGTCAGCCATACTGCGGTGAATACGTTCCCGGGCCTTGTACACACCGCCCGTCAAGTCACTTGAATTGTCTTCACCCGAAGCCCGTGGCCCAACCGCAAGGAGGGAGCGGTCGAAGGTGAGGGGGGTAAGAGGGACTAAGTCGTAACAAGGTACCCGTACCGGAAGGTGTGGGTGGATCACCTCCTTTAAGGAGTCGCACTTCGGTTCGTCACGCACGAGCCGGACAGCTCCAGGTCGAAGCTCTGAACGCCTCTAGGAAGCCTCCAAGGACAGGGCCCCGAGACCACAAACGGTCGCGGGGCCCTCTTTGCGTTTGG
>CAXUKB010000300.1:0-1162 GCA_964251345.1 uncultured Fimbriimonas sp.
TGACCGCGTCCAGCCCCTCGCCCCGCTTCGGTATCGTCGGCAGCAACCGAATCGTCGAGCCGTCTTGCGTCCACTCACCCGCGAGCGCGGTCGCCACGAGCGCCTTGATCCTTCCCGGCTCGCCCGATCGAACGGAGAGGAACACCGGATAGTCCTGAAGGTCGCCTCCCATCGCGTGGGACACGCCCGTGGTCTGCGTAAGCCACTCGCAAAGGACCACGGACGTGGTGGTCCCGACGGGCGCGGCGGGTGTGAGGAGAGCGAGCGCGGGCAACACGTCGCTTGGACGAGTCGAGGATGTCGGTTCGTTTCAGGCGCGAGGAGGGCGGGAGCCTTCCTCAGGCCGGGCCTGAGACCTTCGAAATCGGTGTGCGACGACCATAACTTTGGCGAGGCGCCGCAGGATCTCGCTTTAAGGTTCTCGCAAAAGCGCAAAGACGCAAAGGATGGTTGGGAAACGCCCTCTGGGTGGGAGTGCGAGGAAGCAGAGAGCTTCGATGCCGACGTCGGGCGCGACCTCGGCGACCGTTTCCACCATGATCGTGCCGTCTTTGGGCTTGAGGCCCACGCCGTCTTCTCTTCGGGAGGAAGAGCTCTACGAACCGCCTCCCGTGGTCCGCAGGGATCGGCTTTTCGTCAGGGCCGCTTGCCCGCCCAGGCGATCCGCGACTCCAGGTGCGGGAGGAGCGTCCCGATGCCCTCCATCATGAAGCGCGAGGCCATCGTACCGTCGCGTCCGATCACGAACAGATTCGGGTAGCCCAGGTAACCGAACTTCCAGTTCGGCCTCTTCGTTTTGTCGTGCTGCCGAAGATCCTCCACGAACGTAGTCCTCGCGTCCTTCGGACGTTGGCGCAGGAGTTCGGCGGCCGCTTGCGGCGTGTCGACGCAGACGGTGAGGAACACGACTTCGGGGTGCTTGCCGGCCATCTCCTCCAACTTGGGCGCGAGGGCGCGGCAGGGCGGGCAAGCGAGCATGGTGAACTCCAGCACGACGATCTTCCCCTTCAGCGACGCAAGCCGCAGGGTTGAGCCGTCGGGGCGGCGGAAGGCGACATCGGGCGCACGGTCGCCGACGATGGGCGGCGGGGGCGGGCTTTGGAAGAGAATCACCCTTTGTCGTCCGCCAAGAAGGCTCGGATCTGGGCATCGAGCGGACCCT
>CAXUKB010000300.1:1172-6141 GCA_964251345.1 uncultured Fimbriimonas sp.
TCTCAAGACCCCATCGTGCGAGACGGATTAATCCGACCTCTCTGGTAAGTAACGCTCGGGGTCGAACCGGTCGGCGGGCAGCGGTCGGTCGCTCGCGGAGATCAGCTGGAACGCGACGGTCTTCGTGGGGCGGGCCGACTGGGTCTGCTCCCGGTATACCGCGAGACCCGCGACCTCCACGCCCGCCACCCGGCGATAGGCAGAGAGCGTCGTCGTTCCGTAAGGAAGCCGCTCGTCGGGGAACTTGTTCAAGATCGCCACGACTCGATCTCCCTCGATCCGCACCTTTCCGGGATTGTATATCGGCTTGCCGTCCCGATGCGGTGCCCCCGTCGCAACGAGCGTTTCGCCGCCCCGGACGAACGGTACGTGCGGCAATGAGGCCCCGACGGTCGGCACCATCGTCACCCAGAGCGCATAGCCGTCCCATGCGCTCGGCCCTCGGCGATCGCTTGCCGGAGGAAACTGGAAGGTCTGCGAATCGCCTACGAGGAACGTCTCCCCTCGGCTCTCCACGTAGAGCGTGCGCCCATCGTAAGAAAGGGTGACGTCCCTCACCCAAGGCGCATGGCGGGTCCGCATCGACGCGACGTTCTCCCTCATCTGCTCCGGGGCCATGCGGTCGGCATCGACCTCGCGCTGGGCGTCCCGACGGTACTTTTCGGCCTCCCCATCGAGCGCCTCTTGAGATCGCAGGTCGCGCTCGGTGCAATGATAGACGAGGGTAAACGGCCTCGTGAGTGCCGGGAACGCCCCCGCCTTTTGGGCCAATCCGAGCTTGGCGTCCACGGTGACGGTGGGCGCACTCGTCGTTCGCGGCGAGATCGCGGGCACGAGCGCCGGAGACGCAGGCGACGAAACGGGCGTCGCTCGCCAAGATGCGATGCCGACGGTAGCGAGGGCGGCGAGACCGCCGGTGGAGAGGAGAAGGGGCGTAGTCATGGGCGGGAGGGGCTTGGGCAGGGCAAGGGTGGCGAGGCGCGCGTTCAGACTCAAGGGGGCGGTGAGGGCGGGAACGTACTCCGTGCGCAGGCGCTTGAGCGCGCGGTTCACCCGCATTCGGGCCGCGTCCTCCGAGACGCCCTGCGCCCGCCCGACCTCGGCGAGGCTCAGGCCCTGGACGAAGCGCAGGACGACCGCCTCGTGCTCGGGGCCGTTTAGGGCGTCGAGCGCCTGGAACAGGGCGTCGTCCGAAGCGATTTCGGGCGCGAGGACGGACTCGTCGAGCGGGACGGTCGGGCGGCGGCGCTCGGCGCGCATGACGTTGCGCGAAGCGAACCGCGACGCCGCGTAGAGCCAGGGCACGAGAGAGGTCTTGACGCGCACGCGCCTCGCCTTGCAGGCGAGGTCGAGGAACACCGCCTGCGCCGCGTCCTCCGCGAGATCGGGGCGGCGCACGTCGCGCAGGCACGCGGCGTAGACGAGCGGCCCGTGGCGGCGGGCCAGTTCCCGGAAGGCGGCCTCGTCGCTCTCGCGGGCGTACCGGCGGAGCAGGGTCTCGTCGTCGCGTTCGTTCATGGCTTCACTTCTTTCACCGCCAAAAACCCCGCCGACCGAACGAGATTCGCGTTTTTAACGAATTTTCTGCAAGGGCGCGCGAGGTCCCTTTTCTCGCCGGATACGTCGTCACCTAAGAATCTCTCACAACCCGTGAGTGCTCCCGCAGGCACCCTTAAGCGCTCGCAGGCTCGCTGGAGAAAGCGGTGGCGGGCCACCGCACTCGACATCGGAGTTCTGTGAGGGGCTCTAAGGCTGAAGCGGGGAGCAGCTGACGCCGGACCAAAAGGGCTCGACGACCTTGTCGTTGTCGAGGACTCGTGGCCGCGAGTCCTCGATCACGCGCGACTTGGCGCTCAGATCCGCCGCCACGACCGTGACCCTCGCCTTGACGGCGGGCAGCCTTGCCTCGGTCGTGTACGCTCCTCCGTCGTAGTCCTTGATGTTCCGTTTCGTCGCCAGCGGCGTCACCTGATGCAGGGAGGCGTTGCGCAGGATCATGTCGGCGCAGGTCCAGGTGCTCCAAAGCGGCTCGCCGGAAAACCAGGTGAACCCCGAGGACGTTTCCGCGATCAGCATCGTGCTCGACGGGTTCGTGACCCTCGACAGGTCGCCGCGCAGGGCCGAGCCCTGGTTCGAGACGATGGACATGTTGATCGCGTAGGTCGAGGCCGTCGAGCGGTCGAAGTGCCAGTAGTTCGAGAGGGGAACGTCCCCGAGTAGTCGGGGCATTTCAGGATCGCGCGCGACTTGGCGTAAGGCTGAATCCAGTCGTACCAAGTCTGCCAGGAGGGATCCCGGCCGTCGTCGTCCGGACGGGGCATAAGGCGGTCGTCTTCGTCATTGGCATACAATGACAGCGCGAAGGCGATCTGGCGTCCGTTCGAGAGGCAGGTGGTGCGCTTGGCCGCCGCCTTCGCCGAGGAGAACACCGGGAAAAGCAGGGCGGCGACGATCGCGACGATGGCAATCACGACCAGAAGCTCGATGAAGGTAAAGGCCTTGACGCGCATCGGGGAGAGTCCTTGGAGCGAGGGGCGACGGCATCGCTCCACCTTCTTTATACATCCGGAACGGCGGGAGAAAGAACGTACGTTCGTTTTCCCATCCGCCGCCATCTATTGGATCGGAAGCTCGGAGTACGTCTCCTGCGCCTCGGTAAGGCTCGGCCGGTCGCGCACCAGGAGGATCATGTCGTTCGGCGGCACCCCCTCCTTCACGAGCCGCCTCGCGATGGCCGTGTACGCCCGGGGCTCGGCGTACGGCGGCAGATCGAGCCGGGACATGGACCACCGCATGACGTCTAACCGGTAGCGCAAGGGCGACTCCTCTACGAGCCCTACGTTGCCTTCGACGTAGGCGCTTGGGAGACGCCGCACGCCCTCGGCGGTGAGATAGATCCAGCCGTCGCGCAGCTTGCCCGAATAGAACGAGCCTGAGAGGAAGCCGTCCCAAAGGCCGACGAAGCTCAGGGACGGCAGGAGGCCGAAGAGGAGCAGCGTCGCCCTCCCGAAGCGCGTGGACCACGCCAGACGCGGAACCGAGGCCCCGTTCCGGAAGAAGAGCGTGGCGGCGAGGACCATCGCCCACAAGTTCCAGGGCCAGACGATGGAGTCGTAGTTCTGCCCGAGCGGGCCGAGCGCGAGAAGGAGGACGGCGTGCATCGCGACGGCGCCCGCGAGGCCCCAGGGCCGCATTCGGGGGATGAGGAGAAGGAGCCCGACGGACGTCTCGATGGCCGGGGCGACGGGCCAGAGCGCGCGGAACCGATCGACGGCCGTCGGCCCCAAGGGCTCGAGCAGCCAGGGGAAGACCTCGCGGGCGAAGCTCGAGTTGACCTTCTGAAGGCCGCTCCAAACGTAGATTCCGACCACGATCGCGGCGCAGGCCGCCCAAGCCGCGCGAGAACGGCGCGAACCCGGGTCGTCGGGATCGACGAAGCCGAGCGCAAGGAGCATCGCCAGGTACTCGTAGGCCCAGGGTTGGAGCCGGTTCACGTCGAAGAGGACCAGCGTGGCCGCAAGCGCCGGGGGCGCGAAGCCCAAGCGGGCCGGACGCGGGAGGACGGCGACCGCGAGAAGGCCGATCACGAGCAGGAGCGAGAGCGCGGCGGTAGGCGCCTGCGGCAGATCGGGAATCGCGGGCAGGGCGGGAACGGTGGGAAAAGGCCGCTCGGCCACCCAGACCCGTGGAGACCAGGCCATCGCGGACAGGAGCGCGGCGCAGGTCGCCCACTTTAGCGCGAGCAACCGCCGCCCCGGCCCGGCCCAGATCTCTCCGTTGCCCCGCCAGATCCCCCGGATCGAGGTGTGCCTAATGCCCTTGCGACTATGCCACACGCGGGCGTCGGTCTCACGGACGGCGCCGGTTCGGAGCGGACGGACGCGTAACCTTGCGGCACGAGACGCGTCAGAACGTGCGTAGGCATGACATGAGACCGTCGTTCGCCAAGCTCCTCCTCCTGCTGATTTTAGCGGCGCTCGCCGGTCCCGCGCTCGCCCAGTGGTCGCCGCCGCCCACCCCCCGCCTCTCGTCGATCGAGCTGCCGACGAGCGATTCCTGGACGATCGTCGTCGGCAAGGTCGCGGAGTTCGTCGACGCGGGCGACTACGAGGCACGCCGGGCGTCGCTCGCGGTGGAGAATACGCTCAAGGGGCCGCCGGTGCGGCAGATCGAGGCCCGCTTAGGCGGTCGGAACGAGGCCCGCGACGGGTGGAAATCGAGCGGCGACCGGCTGCTGGTGTTCGTGCCATGGGACCCCGACGCGACGGCCACCGTGATCGACCTTTCGGCGAAAGACCTCGCGGTGCTCACCGCCGATCTTCGCTTTCTCCGGACCCCGGACGAGGTCCTTCGCGCCGTCCGAGAGCGGCTTCGTGCCGCTCCGGACCTGCGGAAGGCTCCGAGCTTCGCCGTCTCCGTGCCAATCGAACGGTTCGCCGGGACCCCACTGGTCGACCCCGGCGTGGCCAAGTACAATAAGCAGGCAAAGGTGCAGGTGCCTGTCGACAAGCACCTGGAGCGGTGGGCATGGGGAGCGATCCGCGCCCACGATCCCGGGCAACGTACCGAAGGCGCCTCCGCGCTCGAGCTCTTCAAGTCCGAGGCGAACGCGGCGTCTCTGCGCCGCCTGCTCCAGGACCCGACCTACGACGTGATCGAGACCGGCACCGACAATCGAGGCATGGAGATGCGCCGCTATCCGGTGCGGACCGCCGCCGATGGCGTGCTGCGATTTTGGGGCGAGCCCCCGGTCCCGCCCCCGATCCTGGAAGAGTCGGCGGATGCGCTGCCGACCCTGGAGTGGCTCCGCGTCAGGGCGCCCGAAGACCTGCTCCTGGTGCGACGGACCCGCCGGCTGAAGAACCTGGAGATCTACGACGCGGGGCACCTCACCGACGCGCAGTTCGACGCCCTATTAACGGCGAAGGGGCTGACCAGCCTGTCGATCACCAGCGCCGGAATCGACGAT